>NZ_JBFEFH010000008.1:0-235299 GCF_040717455.1 Tautonia sp. JC769 | reverse complement strand
AGCGAACCCATTTCAAAATCCACAAACCGACACGAGACAACAGTTTACGCCAAATCGACCGAGCGAGCACTCGGCGCACCAGCCCCCGTCCGCCCTACAGCTCGGCCGGGTCAATCGGCACCGCGCCGGGCCGTCTCCATCGGGGCAACTGCATCACCTCGGCTTACGACCAGGGAATGGGCCGACCGCGGTTGATCGGCAAGGGGCGGCCGAGGGGGTCGTGGAGCTCGATCGTCGGGTCGATGCCGAACGCCTGCAGGATCGAGGCCCCCAGGTCGGCGGGCGAGTACGACGCGGTCGTCGGGAACGAGGCGAGCCGATCGCTCGCGCCGAGCACCCGGCCCCGGCCCACCCCCGCGCCGAACGCCAATGCACTGAAGACGCTCGGCCAGTGGTCGCGGCCGTCCGGCTTGGCGCCGGCCCCGCCCTTGATCGGCTGGCCGACCCGAGGAGTCCGGCCGAACTCGCCGGTCACGATCACCAGGATCTCATCACTCAAGCCCCTCGCGTCCAGGTCCTCGGCCAGGGCCGACACGGCCAGGTCGAAGGGGGGGCAGAGGATGTCTCTGTGCCGCTCGAAGTTCTTCTCGTGCGTGTCCCAGACGTTCGACTCTCCCAGGTTCACCTGCACCAGGGGCACCCCCGCCTCGACCAGGCGACGCCCCAGCAGCAACCCCTGGCCCATCAGGGTCCGGCCGTATCGGTCTCGGACCCTCGGGTCTTCCCGATCCAGGTCGAACGCGTCTCGGCAGGTCCGCGAGGTGATGATGGCGATCGCCCGGCGGCGGAAGTCGTCCATCGGGGCCGATTCTGCCCGCCGATCCAGCTCGGCGCGGGCCGCGTCCACCGCTTCCAGCAGCGACCGACGCCGATCGAGCCGACCGATCGACAGCCCCTCGGGCAGTTCCAGCGCCTCGGGGCCGAACCCGGGGGCCGTCGGGTCGCCGAGGATGTGCCAGGGGTCGAACCTCGGGCCGAGGAAACCGGCGTTCTGCCCGGGGAAGACCGCCCCCTCGAACGTCAGGTTCGTCGGCAAGATGACGGCGTGCGGCAGGCCCTCCGGGGCCGTCCGAGTCGCCGCCAGTACCGCCCCCAGGTGCGGCTGGTCCTTCCGAGAGGCCGCCACTCCCGTCCCCGGCGGCACCTCGTCCACCCCGCCGAGCAGGCGATGCACGGCCAGTTCGTGCACCGGGCTGGTCGTCCGCATCGACCGGATCAGGGTCATCCGATCGACGGCCTTCGCGAGCCTCGGCAGATACTCCCCGAACCGGACGCCCGGGATCGCCGTGGCGATCGAGTCGAACTCCCCCCGGACCTCGCGCGGGGCCTCCGGCTTCGGGTCGAACGTCTCCAACTGGCTCGGGCCTCCGGGGCAGAAGGCGAGGATCACCCCCCGGATCGGTCGCGCCGTACCCGTCGCACTCGAAGCCGAACCCAAACCGGAACCGGAACCCCGAGCCTGCCCCCGGAGGACCTCCGAGAGGCCCAGCCCGAGCCACGACAGCGACCCGACGCGCAGCACATCCCGACGCGAAACCGCGGCTCGGCATCCCATCGGCAGGGACCTCATCGAAGGGCGATCGCCCGGTGTCGAGGGGGGGCACGAGGGCCGGCCGACGACGGGCCTCGGCCGAGATCGACCGTTTCGCCCGCGTCGGTTATCTTCATCATCGTATCGACCGTCTCACCCGAATCTCAAGATCCCGTTTCACTCGGACTGTTCGGGCAAGGTCGCCCGATCCCCACTGGCAGCGACCAGGAACTCAGACCCATGCGGCAGCGTCGTTATGTCTTCGTCGACGTGGACACCCAGCGCGACTTCCTCGACCCCGACGGCTCGCTCTCGATCGAAGGGGCCGCGGCGATCCGGCCCAACCTGGCCCGCCTGACGGCCTTCGCCCGCGATCAACGCATCCCCGTCATCGCAACCGCGTGCGCCCACGATCGCGATGAGCCGGACCCCGAGCCGTTCCCCGAGCACTGCATCGTCGGCACCCCGGGGGCCGACCGGATCGAGGAGACCGATTGGCCGGGCAGCCTCGTCATCGGCCCCGACGATCATTTCGAGCCGCCGTCCACCGTCCCCGAACACCTGACCATCCAGAAGCGCCGCTACAATTTCTTCTCGCATCCCGAGGCCGCCCGCGTCATCTCCTGGTACGGTCGGAGCGAACCGACCTTCGTCGTCTACGGCGTGGCCACCGATAACTGCGTCGCCTGCGCCGTCCGGGGGCTCCGAGACCGCGGCTACCGGGTCGTCGTCGTGACCGACGCCATCGAGGCCGTCGATCCGACCGCCTCCGAGGCCGTCCTGGCCGAATTCGACCGCCTGGGCGTCGAACGCACCACCACCGAGGCCGTGTGCGGGGGTCTTTGGCTGGAGCCGGCGAGGCGATGAGCCCCAAGGCCCTCAAGGCCCCCGTCGCATCCGGCGAAGCCTTCCGCGCGAGCCGACCCGGGGCGTACAATCACCCATACGTTGTTCGGGATGCGGCCGAACCGGCCCCCACGATGCCCGCCAACGCCGAGAATCAGCCATGCGACCGGACAAGTACAAGCGACGCCAGCAGGCCCCGCGGGCCGACGACCGGCTCCGGCAGCAAATCGCCCAGGAGGCGGCCCGTCGGCTCTACCCCAAGATCGCCCCCGAGGCGGGCTCCGGCCCGCTCGGGCAGGCGAGCGAGGCCGACTACTCGACCGCCAAGCGACAGGCCGCCGCCGTGCTCGGCCGCCGCATCCGGCCGGGCGACCTGCCGACCGATACCGAGGTCCGCGAGGCCGTCGTCACCCTCGCCCGAGACCGCGCCGAGGCCGAGGCCGCCGGCGCGGCCCCCCCGGCCCCCGAGCCGGAACCCGACGCCGAACCCCCGCGCCTGGCCGACCACCTCGACCGCTTCGCCCTCTACAAGCTCCGGCTCGATCCGCTCGAATCGGTCAAGCAAAGCGCCCGATCGCACCCCGAGGGAGACGCCCTCTATCACAGCCTCCAGGTCTTCGAGCTGGCCCGCGCCGAGCGGCCGTTCGACGAGGAATTCCTGCTGGCCGCCCTCCTGCACGACGTCGGCAAGGCCATCGATCTGGGCGATCACGTCACGGCCGGCCTGGAAGCCCTCGACGGGGCGATCCCCGAGCGGACCCGATGGCTGATCGCCCACCACCGCGAGGCCCGGGCCGCCATCGACGCCGCCCCCGGGGGCCGGGCCCGCCGCGTCCCCGGCATCGAGGCCGACGAGCAATCCCTCGAAGACCTGCTCCTGATCGGCCGGCTCGACCGCGACGGCCGCGTGCCCGGCGCCCCGGTCCCGACCGTCGAGGAAGCCCTCGCGTACCTGAAAGGGCTGGAAGACGAAGCCTATCTCGACGATTGAGGACGCACCGATCCGCCGAAGGCGTTGAGTCAATTTCTCCCGATCCGCCCGCCCGGTCGATCCTTCCCGAAGGCCCGGGCGTGCGTCGCCCCTCCGAGGTCCTTGACCGATGCACGACAAGCCCACCCTCTTCTTCGACGTCGGCGGCGTCCTGCTGACCAACGGCTTCGACACGAGCAGCCGGCAGCTCGCCGCCCAGCGGTTCGGCATCGACTACCAGGAGTTCCAGACCCGGCACGAGATGTCGAAGACCGCCATCGAGACCGGCCGGATCACCCTGGATACCTACCTGCGCCGGACCGTCTTCTATCGCCCCCGGACCTTCTCGATGGACGAGTTCCAGGAGTTCATGTACAGCCAGTCGCAGCCGATCGAGGATGCCCTCGAATGGGTCCGCACCCTGGCCAGACGCGACTCGTGCTACCTGTTCACCCTGAACAACGAATCGCGCGAACTGCATGAGTATCGCGTGCGGACCTTCCGGCTCCACGAGGTCTTCCGAGGGTTCCTCACGTCGTGCTACCTCGGCCTGGCCAAGCCGGACGACGCGATCTACTCGGCGGCGCTCGGGATTGCCGGGTGCTCGAAGACGCGGGCCCTGTTCATCGACGACCGCCCCTTGAACGTCGAGGCGGCCCAGGCCGCCGGATTCCAGGCGGTGCTGTACACGGGAGTCGAGCCGCTCCGGGAGTTCCTCAAGGAGCACGGCATCGATTCGTAGGCGGTGGAAGCCGTCGTCCGGGTTCCGTCGAAGGAGTCAGACATCCGAACGAGTTGAACGGACCATGATCGCGTTCCTCACCGATGGACAAGCCGACGATAGACCCGCAGGACTCGCCCCAGGCGGTTCGAGTAGGGGAAAACCTGGGGCCGAGGGGCCTTGATCGACCGCGAGACGACGGTCCGGGGGGCGGTCATCTCGACCAGGCCCTCCGCGCCGTGGACCCGGCCGAAGCCGCTCGCCTTCACCCCCCCGGCCGGGGCCGACGCGAGGGCGAAGAAGGTGGTCGCCTCGTTCACGCCCACGACCCCCACGTCGAGCCGATCGGCCAGCGCCCTCGCCCGCCGGCGATCGCGTCCCCAGACGCTGGCCGACAGGCCGAACCGGCTGGCATTGACCGCCTCGGCGGCCGACCGGTCGTCGGCCACCTCCCGGACGATGACGACCGGGCCGAAGATCCCTTCGAGGGCACGCTCCGGGCCTTCCTGGTCCCGATCGGCCAGCAGGACGGTCGGCCGGTAGAACGATCCCGGCCCGTCGACCGGCTCGCCCCCCGCCAGGAGCCGGGCACCGGCCGCAACGGCGGCCCGCACCCGATCGTGCACGTCGTCGCGTGCCCGGTCGGAGATCAAGGGGCCGAGGTCCACGTCCGGCCGCTTCGGGTCGCCGATCCGGATCGCCTCGGCCTGCCGGGCGAACGCCTCGGCCCAGGCTTCGGCCGGTCGATCGACCAGGAAGACCCGCTTGACCGACATGCACGCCTGACCGGCCCCGAGGAAGGCCGACCAGCGCAGGGCGGCCATCGTCCGGTCGTCGGGGGCGTCGGGCAGGACGACGGCCGCATCGAAGCCGGACAGTTCCACGACCGCCGGAGTCCCCCGCGCCCCGAGGGCCTCCAGCACGCGACGGCCGTTGTGCAGGCCCCCGGTGAAGATGAGCTTCGCCACGTTCGCATGAACGAGGGCCGATCCGACCTCCGAGCCTCCCTGGACGATCGAGACGAGCCCCTCGGGCAGACCGGCGGCGTCGATCGTCTCCTGGAGCAAGGCCCCGCAGCGGCTCGACAGCTCGGACGGCTTCCAGACCACGGCGTTCCCCGCGGCGATCGCATGGGCGATCACCGGCGCATTGAGCAGGATCGGGTAGTTCCAGGCCCCGATCACGCCGACGACCCCCAGGGGCCGCCGCTCGATCCGGGCCGGGGGCATCAGGAGCCAGCGTTGCCAGCGGGGGGATTCGGTCCGATCGCGGAGCACCCGGGCGGCGGATCGGATCGTCCAGCGCAGGGCGTCGAGGCTCGGGATCACCTCGGCGGCCATCGCCTCGCCGGCCGGCTTGCCGATCTCGGCACAGACGGCCTCGGCCAGTTCCTCGGCCCGCCGGCCGAGTTCCCGGTGCCAGCGGCGCAGGCCCTCGCGGCGACCCGACCAGGGCCGATCGGCCCAACATCGCTGGGCGATCGCCGCCCGATCGACGCATTGGGACACCCGTTCGGGGGGCGTGCCGGCGACCCGGGCCAGCTCGGCCCCGGTGCTCGGGTTGCGGGCGATCAGGGGGTCGGCAACGGCGGTCGTCATGGCCGGGGCTCCAGCCGAGGGGATCGTTCGGCACCGATCTTGCAACAAGACTTGGTATTGAGCGACGAGCGCACGGACACGATCGAGGATGAAAGGAGCGGTTTCATGACCGCGCTACGAGGGGTCAGGGGCGTCATCGCGGCTCCATTTTACCTGACGATCCCCACGGTCGTCGGCCTGGTCTTCGCGATCGTCTCGGCCTTCGGCGTCGGGATGGTGGACTGGCAGCTGCTCCGCGAGATCACCGCCTCGGCCACGTGGGCGAAGCTCGCGGGCGAGGCGTGGGTGGTGATGGTGGGAGGTGCCGCGGCCGGGCTGATCGCCGGGTCGATCGCCCTGCAGGCGGCCCGCCCGACGATCGACCTCGACCAGCCGCCGTCCTGGCTCGGCCGGGCCTCTCGGGCCATGGTCGCCGGGACGATCGGGGGCGTCCTGGCGACCATGGCCATGTTCGTTTTGCGGACCTCCGTCGGCCCCTGGGCCGCGAATCTGCTGGTCGTGGTGCTGGTGGTCGCGAGCCTGCTCTGGGCGTTGGTCGCGATCTTCCGGATCCCGGCGGAACACCTGAAGCGATCGACCGACGAGGCCAGGATGCGAGGGCTGCGGGCCTGACGAGGCGCATCGGCATGATCACCGGGTCGGTCCCGGCGGGCCGACCGCCCCTTCCGGGGTCCGGTCGGCCGGGGGGGCGGCGGCCGGGGCGCCGTACGAGGTCCCCCGCCAGGTCACGCGCCCCGTCACGCACATCCAGAGCGACCGGGCGATGATCACGTCGGAGACGAGCCCGGCCAGCGAGTAGTACATGGCGTAACCGGCCGTCTTCGGCGAGTTCAAGCGGTACATCCGATAGAGGACCGATTGCTTGAGCACCTGATGCACGACGCTCAGGCCCAGGAGCCACCAGGCAAACGGCCCGGCCTGGCCGATCGCCAGCATGACGAGCGAGGCGATCAGGGCCACGTCGCCCGTCTGGCTAAAGATCAAGGGTTCGAGGATCTTGCCGATTAAGGGGAGCGGCCTGCGGTCGTGGGCGTCGTAGAGGATGCGGCTCCAGCCTCGGATGAGGGTGGACAGCGAGGTATACATGCGAGTCGAGCTGATCTCGGGGGCGACGGCGGTCTTGACCGATCGGCCGAGGGCCTTGACCCGCCGGGCCAGGGCGATGTCCTCGACGAACCGATCGCGGACGGCCTCGTGCCCGCCGGCCGCCTCGTAGGCAGACCGCTCGATCAGGAGGAACTGCCCGTTGGCGAAGGCGAGCTTCTTGCGGTCGTTGTTGGCGGTGAACGTCGGGTAGGTCCGCATCAGGACGATCCCGGCGAGGGGGGTGACGACCTTCTCCCAGAAGGATTCGCAGCGCATCTCGGGCAGCAGGCTGGCGAGCGCCGCGTCCTGGGTGCGGGCGTATTCCATGACGATCGAGAGGCAATCGGGATGGTGCCGGGTGTCGGCGTCGAGGAACCAGAGCCACTGGCCATTGGTCTGCGGGGCGGCAAGGTGCAGGGCGTGCGTCTTGCCGGTCCAGCCGGGGGGGAGGTCGTCCGCGATCGTCAGGACCCGGACCCGAGGGTCGGCCTCGGCGGCTTCGCGGGCAATCTGAGCGGTGGCATCGGTGCTGCGATCATCGACGATCAGGATCTCCAGATTCGGATACGTTTGCGCCCGGACCGAGGCGAGGCAGGCGGGCAACGCTTCTTCCTCGTCCTTGGCGGGGATGACGGCCGTGACCCTCGGGGAGGTGTCGGCACCGTACCGGGGGGAGTTGAGGTCGAGCACGTCGAGCCATCGGAAGAAGAGGGTGATGACCACGTGCCGGACGGGCCAGGCGGCGACGATCGCGGCGTAGATCCAGAGGATCGTCTGCTCGGTAGAAGTCAGGTTCATGACGAAGGCGGGCTCGAAGTCCGGGACGGGTCCGCGTCCTCGGCGTCCTCGGGAGCGTCCGGAGGACGGGAAGGCATGGGTCGATCGAAACCAAGGATCTCGTCGAGGCGGGGCAGCGCGAGCAGTCCTAGCACCAGCGCCACGGCCCAGAACGGGCCGACGGCCGAGAGCCGGGGACGCACCGCCCAGGCGTAGGCGAAGCCGACCGGCAGGGCCAGCAGGCCCAGCAGGGCGCTGCCGACGTGCGACCAGAAGAACCAGCGGCGGCGGTGCCTCGGGTTCTCGAGGACCGGCCGGGCCGTGCCGATGAGCCGGAGGGCCGAGCCCAGGAACATCAGGATCAGCAGGATCAGGTGGGCCCAGCGATACGCCTGCTCGGGCTCCATCAGGGTGATGGCCGGTCCCCTGAGGCGCAGGAGGAGCCCGCTGCCGGCGATGATCAGGCCGTCGAGGAGCAGGACACTCATCACCGCCGATCGGGTCTGATCGAGGCAGGAGGCCGCGGCCGGTTCGAGCTGGGGATGGCGGGTCATTCGGGCACCTCGACGCTCGGGTCGTCGAGCAATCGGCGTCGCAAGTTCAAGACGAGCTCGACCTGTCCGATGGGCTGGCCGCTGGCCTCGGCGATCCGGTCGGCCGGGGCCCCCTGGTCGGCCATCGCCCAGATGCGGGCGAAGCGTCGGGCCAGGTCGTTCGAGGCCAGGGTGTTCCTCGCGGCCTCGGCCTGGGAACCGACCACACGACCCGGACCGGTGAGGTCGGGGACTCGGATCAGGGTCGGCCCCGGGCGTGGACGTTCCGGCGCCGAGTCGCCTCGCCGGGGGCGATGGCAAGGGGACGGCAGGGGCGATTGAGCAGGTCGATCGGCCCGAACTCCGGGGGCAGGCTCGGCTGTCTCCCGCGAGGGGACGGAGCCCGATCGGGAGAGGGACCGTTCGATCCGCTCGATCGCCGCGGAGAGGTCGGCGAGCCGATTGGCGACCGGGTCCGCGAGCGGCTCGGCGTGCCGGGCATCGCGTCGACGCATCCAGGAGATTCCGGCCACCGCCCCGAGCATCACCAGCGGAACCGCCTGAAGCAGGAGCAACACGAAGACCTGTGCGATCGTGAGCATAACGAGGCCCCGGGACCCATGATCGGCTCAGTGATCATGGTGATGATCATGGCCGTGGTGGTCGTGGGAATGGCCGTGGTCGTGACTGTGGCCATGGTCATGACCGTGGCCATGGCCGTGGTCGTGACTGTGGCCCTGACGGGCTTCGGCCGGGGGGGGAGGCTCGACGGGGACGGCCCCGGAGGTGGCGTGGGCCTCGTGGGCCATCCGGTAGACGTCGCGGAGCGGCACGCCCTGGTCGGCGGCGAGGCGGGCGCAGTCGTCGTATTCGGGGCTGAAGGTCGGGGGGCGGTCGGCGAGCCAGCCGAGCTTGCCGCGAACGGGGCCGAGCGGGGTCTCGACCACCGCGGCCCGGCGCCGGAGCTTGTGGCGGCTGACCGGGTAACGCCGGACGCCGAGGGTGGTCGTCTCCCGGAAGATGATCGCCTCCAGGGTGGCGAGGGTCGCCTCGGTGCCGAGGACCGAGAGCATCACGCCGGGCCGGTTCTTCTTCATGTAGATGGGGGTGACGAAGGCGTCGAGCGCCCCGGCCTCCATCAGCTTGCCGGTCGTGTAGCCGACCAGCTCGCCGGGCAGGTCGTCGAGGTTCGTTTCCAGGACCCAGACGCGATCGGCGTCGGGCGACTCGGCCACGGTGCCGACGAAGAGGCGGACCATGTTGGCCTGGCCGGGCAGGTCCTTCGTGCCCGCCCCGTGGCCGATCGTCTCGACGGTCATGGCCGGCAGGGGGCCGAAGCGTTCGCAGATGGTCGAGACGATGGCCGCGCCGGTCGGGGTGGTCAGCTCCATCTCGACGGGCGAATCGGCGAGGGGGACGCCCCGGAGCAGTTCGGCCGTGGCGGGGGCGGGCAGGGGCATCCGGCCGTGGGCCGCGACGACCGAGCCTCGGCCGGGGGGAATCGCGCTGGCCTGGAAGCGTTCGACCCCCAGCAGGTCGAGCCCGACGGCGGCCCCGACGATGTCGACGATCGAATCGACCGCGCCGACCTCGTGGAAGTGGACGGAGTCGATCGGGATGCCGTGCGAATTGGCCTCGGCCTCTCCCAGGCGGCGGAAGATGCGCTTCGCCAGGTCGGACTGGCGGGCGGGCAGCTCGGCCCGGTCGATCATCGCCTCGATCTCGGGCAGGTGGCGGTGGGCGTGCTCCTCGGGGGCGACGACCCGCGCGTAGGTCGCCCGGAACCCGCAGCGACGGACCGTCTCGAACGCCAGGTCGAACTCCAGGCCGAGCTTCCGGACGGCCCCGATGATCGCCCGCGGGTCGACACCCGCGTCGACGAGGGCGCCGAGGGTCATGTCGCCCGAAATGCCGCTGAAACAGTCGAAGTAGGCAATGCGCACCGTGACTCACACCTTTCTTGCCCAGTCGAGGGCGACCGTCGATTGTAGCCGAGCCCCCCCGCTGAGCAAGGCCGGATCGTCCGGGTCCGCATCACCATGCCTTCGGATCAGCCCCGGAGCGATTCTGATCGCAGGAGCCTCGGGATGGGGCATGGATCAATCGGGAGCCGAACACATGAATTTCCTTGGTCGCGGTGTTCCCTCCGTGGTCCGTGCGTGTGGTGAACGTCTGAAGAAAAACCCTTCCCAACATCCGGTATTGACCGATTGGGGACTCGACGCAATCATCCATCGATTCTTCCCGGGAGCGAGGATGCGTCCGATTCGGGAAGCGACCGATTCACGATTGAGACGAAGGGATTCATGACCATGCGCCCGATCATGCCGAACCGTCGAGCAACCCTGATCCTGGTGGCCTCGGCCTGCGTGATCGCCACGGTCGCCGAGGCCGGGCCGATGTATCGGGCGACTCCGCTCGGCAATCACTGGATCACCAACATCAATGATCGCGGCGATCTTCTCGTGCCGATCGACGACGATGGACGGCTTGGCACCGACTGGCTCAACGGCGACGTCATCGGCCACGGCTTCGGACCTCGGGCGGGTCAGGAGAGCAAGCTTGTCTTCGGCCCCTTGCGAGGCCCGCACGACCCCATCCCGGGCCGCGACGGCAACCGGATCTTCTACACCCCGTCCCGAAAAAACGGCATGAACAATCATGGCGATGTCGCCGGGCAAGATTGGTCGTATGACCACCGGACCGGCGTCTATGATTCGCGAGCCGTCGTCTTCCACACCGACCGTCTGCCAACCCAGGTCGGCCAGCTCGGTGGCGGGAACAGCTACGGCACGGCAGTCAATGACTCCGGCCAGGTCGTCGGCCACTCGACCACCCCCGCCGGCGTGCATCGCGCCTTCCTCGCCCAGGACGGTGAAATCCGGAACCTCGGCACGCTTCCCGGAGCCGACCACAGCGTGGCCAATGCCGTGAACGCCCACGGTGTCGCCGCCGGATTCACCAGCAGCGGCACGTTCCACGGATTCTTCGTCGGCCAGACCCCTGAGGACGGCCGCGCGGTGATCTTCCGGGACGGCGAGGTCATCGACCTGGGCACCCTCGGCGGCCAATCGAGCATCGCCGTCGCCATCAACGACCACGGACAGGTGGCCGGCACCTCGCAGACGGCCGACGGCCCGAACCACGCGTTCCTCTACACCGACGGCGAGATGATCGATCTCGGCCGGCTCCCCGAGCCCCGCGAATGGTATTCCCCCGATTCCGGTTCCGGCGCCAGCGACCTGAACAACCTCGGCCAGGTCGTCGGCGACTCCGGAGGGCGGGTCTTCCTGTTCGACGGCGAGGCTCTGTTCGACCTGGAGGATCTGCTCGAACCCGATTCGGGGATTCTGCGACTCAATCAGGCCTTCGCCATCAACGATCTCGGTCAGATCCTCGTCAATGCCCAGGATCTCAGGAACCATAGCACCAGCTTCGTTCTGACCCCGGTCGATGGCCCGCAGCCGGTCTACTTCTCGACCCCCGAGCCCTCGACCGTGGCCGTCTTCGCCACCATCGGGATCGTCCTCGCCTGGCGACGCTTCCGCCCGACCGCCGCCCCCCGGTGAGCCATTCCGACCAACCCGATTCCCCCTGGGCACACTGAAACGCGGGGTGGCCCGGATCAGGCCGGCGGATTGTCGCCCCGGAGCTGTGCGATGAGGGCGGCGCTATCCCAGCAATCCCAGCCCTCGATCATCTGGCCGTCTCGGTAGCGGATCCAGGTGATGCCCCGGAGCCGAATCGGGCGGCCCGAGGGGGGGAGGCCGAGGAAGGGTTCGCCGGTGTGGGTCCCGGTCGCGAGCCATCGGACGGCGATGTCGTCCGCGTCGCCGAGGGTCTCCTCGACGCCGATGTGGAGGTCCGGGAATGCGGCCAGGAAGGGGCGGTAGACGCGGTCCAGGAACGGCTCGGGGCCGACGAGGTCCCCCGCGGGCAGGTGGCCGACCGCGTCGGGGGCGATCAGCTCGGGGATGACCTCCGGCTTCCTGCCGTTCCAGACCTCCTCGAACCATCGGTACGCCAGGTCGCGATGCGCAATCGTCGCCATGCGATGACCCTCCTCGACTCGGGCCGGTACGCCCCGGTGCCCGACGGTCCTTGCCATCGCGGATCGGGGCCGACTCGCATCATGGCGACTGCCGATCGAACATGCCAGGAAATTTCAATCCGTCTCGCGGCCCGGCCGGAGATTCGAGCGAGCGAGCCGACAGGCCGTCACGGACAATCCGACCGAAAAGGCGCCTGGAAGACCGACCAGGAGAGGGCAAAGGGGGGGGCATCGCATCGTGGAGAAGTGGGAGCGGCCTTCTCACGCGAACGGCTTCCGGCAGACGAAGACCTGGCAGACGTCGTCCTCGCGCACCGGGCCGAACCGGAGATCGACCTCGAAACCGGCATCGCGGAGGATCTCGGGAAGGTCGGCGCCGAACTCGGTGAAGACGGGGTAGCCCCAGTCGCCCCCGGGGTGGGACACCGGGGTCGCGAGGTGTTCGATCGAGCCGTCGGGGCGGAGCCGGGCGCGGGGGAAGGTGGTCGGGACCCCGGGCAGGAGCGGGACGGTGAAGACGTGGCGGCCCCCGGGGCGGAGGACGCGGCGGATCTCGCCCAGGGCGAGCGACAGGTCGGGGACGTGTTCGAGCGTCTCGGAGGTGAGGAGGAGGTCGATCGAGGCGTCGGGGTAGGTCAGGCGCTCCAGGTGCTCGCAGCGGACGCCGTCAACAAGTGCACCGGGGGCAGCATCGTCATGGAACTCGCTGAAGGAGAGGTGGGGAAGCCGGAGGAGGAAGGTGTGCAGGCCCTCGATCTCGTTGACCTCGGCCACGCGCAGGGATTGGGCCTCGGGAGAGGCGACCCAGTCGCGGAAGGAACGGGCCGGGGAGGGGGGGGAGCCGATGTGATCAAGGGAAAGGAGGACCTCGGCGATGCGACGGGCGCGGAGCTTCGCGCCGCAGGAGGGGCAGTCGCACGACTCCTTGCGGGCCCAGGCCTCGACGGCCGTGGGGGAGACGCCCGATCGCCGCTCCAGCTCGGGGCGGATGACCCAGCGTCGGTAGAGCTTCGGCCCCCATCGGCCGCAGATGATACAGCGATCGAAGCGGCGATGACGAATGGCCCCGGCATATTCGCCGAGTCGCCAGGCGAGGCGATGGCCGCCGTTCCAGAGCGGGAGGATCAAGGGTTTCAGGCGAGGCGGGATCACCGGGGGGCGGGCCTCCGTCGAAGGGGGTAGAACCGGGACGGGCCTCGGCCGGCGGGCCGACGGCGTGGTGTGTCGATCATCGTCACGAGGATTCCGAGGGACAATCCCCCGGCGCCGAGCGATCTTGATGGCCCGGCCGCGGTTGACTACGATAAGCATGGAATCACCACGCCTTTGCGTGAACGCTGCGCGAAGCACGACCACCCCGAACGATACGGACGCAATCCAGCGATGGCCTACTCGACCACGGTCCAGCGGCACAAGACCCGCGAGGTGGGGATCGACGACCACGTTGTCGGCGGCGAGAACCCGATCTGGGTGCAGTCGATGACCACGACCGACACGGCCGATGCCGCCGCCACCCTGGAGCAGATCAAGCGCCTGGAGGAGGCCGGCTGCGAGATCATCCGCGTGACCGTGCCCAAGAAAGGCGACGTGGAGGCCTGCCAGGCGATCCGCGACCACATCAATATCCCCCTGATCGCCGACATCCACTACGACTACCGGATGGCCCTGGCCTGCCTGGAGGCGAAGACCCCCTCGGGCCGCCGGGCCGTCGACAAGATCCGGATCAACCCCGGCAACATCGGCGGGATCGAGCGGTTCAAGGAGGTCGTCCGCAAGGCGAAGGACAAAGGGGTCCCCATGCGGATCGGCGTCAACAGCGGCAGCCTGGAAGAAGACCTGATCGAGAAGTACGGCTTCCCCTGTCCCGAGGCAATGGTCGAGAGCGCCCTGCGGCACATCGAGATTGCCGAGTCGCTCGGCTATCACCAGATGATCATCAGCCTCAAGGCCAGCCACGTGCCGACGGCCGTCGAGTGCTACAGCCTGTTCGCCGAGAAGAGCGATTACCCGACGCATCTGGGGATCACCGAGGCCGGTTCGCGGGAATACGGGACGCTCAAGAGCGCGGCCGGGATCGGGGCGATCTTGCTCCGGGGGATCGGCGACACGATCCGGGTCAGCCTGCTCGGCGACCCGGTGCCGGAGGTGAAGGCCGGGTTCGACATCCTGCGGGCGACGAGCCGCCGGATCAACGAGCCGGAGGTCGTGGCCTGCCCGACCTGCGGCCGGCTCGACATCGACCTGGAGCGGATCGTCGCCGAGGTCGAGGAGCGGATGAAAGGGCTGAAGCACCCGCTGCGGATCAGCATCCTGGGGTGCCTGGTCAACGGCTTCGGCGAGGCCAAGGAGGCCGACATCGGCATCGCCGCCGGCAGCGGCAAGGGGATCATCTTCAAGCGAGGCGTGCCGATCCGGCACGTCAAGGAAGCCGAGATGGTCGACGCCCTCTGGGAAGAGGTCATGCGCTTCGAGGAAGACACGCCTCCGCTGGAGTCGTACCTGAAGAAGCAGGAACAGAAGCAGCAGAAGTCGGCCCTGACCGTCATCGGTTGAGCCGTCATCGGCTGAGGGCGGGTCCGTCACCCCCGATCGGATCCGCCCCCTTTTGTTAGAACTCCGCCGCCCTCGTCGGACGCAGCCCCGGGCGATCGCTGCCAGGCGGGGTGTCGTCCCCCGGACCGTGTTTGCGAAGAATTCATCAACTGCACCCTCGCGAGAGATCTCTTCGCCAAGTACATTCTGATATGGTCCTCGCCTCTTGATGGCCCTTCGATTCGGTTCTCTCGAGACCGACCGGCGACCCTGGACCGTGCGTCGAATGACTTGTTCCGAACACGATCCATGGCAAAGGGGCAGAATTGCGATTATTCGACATCAACCTCGTCCGGAATCTGGTCGATCCCTATCTCTTCAGGACCGTGACCAAGAAGAACTACAACCCGACGACCGGGGCCATGAGGGATGAGCTCCGGCCGGTCATCGTCGATGATGGCGTCCTGCCGGGCAACGACCCGATGATGAAGGGCTCTATGAGCGACACGGCCGTGCTCCTCGAGGGACTTGCCCTGAACACCGGCAGCGAGGCCTGGTGGTTCGAGTACGGCCGCCGGGTCCACCAGCGATTCCAGAATGTGGGGTCCATGGGGATCCGCTGCGACCCCTGCACCGCCCTGGTCTTCTACCTGCTCCGCAGCAACAATTGCCGCGGGGCGCTCACGGTCATCGAGCAGGCCGAGGGCAAGTCCAACGGGCACTGGTTCCTGCTGGTGGGCTGCCCGAACAACGTGCCCATTCAGTATCCCGGGCGCTTCCCGCGCGGCTGCTTCGCCGTCGACCTGTGGGGCGTGGGCGTCAAGCGACAGCGAGGCGAGACGACGAGCACCACGGCCGTCCTCGATCCGGCATCCTGCTGCTACAGTTGCGGGGACAACTCCCTCAAGCGAAAAGCCCACCGGGAGGGCCTGACGACGGTCCCGAGCGGTCGGGATTTCGTCCGGGACACCACCGTGCCGGGATTTATCGGCAACAAGTGGCGAAGCAGCAAGCTCAAGGCGCTTGACGCCAGGCTCGACGACTATCAGAAGGGCACCGCGACCGTGGAGCAGCTCGCCTCGGCGTTCAAGGCCTGGGCCGACAAGAAGCCGACGCTCCTGGACGGAGAGATCGACAGCATTCGCGACAGAGAGGGGCAGATCAGGGCCTTGCGGGAGCAGATCCAATGGCTCGGAGGGGCGGTCTGATCCCGGACGTGATCGATGGACGAGGGGTGCCGCAATCACGGGAGGCAGGCACCTCGAAGACTCGGGGCCAGTCCCCATCTCCTGACGCGCCCCAGCCGGACGGGAGCCACTTCGGGGTCCACGTCGAGCGTCACGACGTGAACCCCGCGTCGGGGGGCTGTCCCTCGCCGAACGTCCGACGCGCCGCGTCGCAGAGGGCAATCACGGCCGGGTGGTGGATGGTCCGTTCGATCGTGACGGCGTAGAAGCGTTCGCGCAGCTCGTCGATGCGGCCGACCCGCTCGACGCCGTACTGCGCGCAGACCTCGGCCTCGACGACGGAGGGGACGAAGAAGAGCCCCTCGCCGGACTGGCCGAAGACCTTGATCAGGGCGCTGTCGGCGATCTCGCCCCGGATGTCGGGCCGCAGCCCTCGCGTCTGGAACCAGGCGTCGAGCATCCGCCGCAACGCGGAGGTCCCGGTCGGCAACAGCAGCGGGGCGCGATGGAGCGAGTCGGGGAAGCCGGGTCGATAGCGTTCGGCGAGGTCGGAGGTGCCGAGCAGGGTCACCCCGCATTCGCCGAGCAGGTGGGTGAACGCCTTGACCCGGACCTCGGGCACGAGGGGCGAGTCGGTGAGGACCGCATCCAGCTCATGGAGCGCCAGCTCGGCGAGCATCTGGGCGGGCTTGCCCTCGTGGCAGACAAGCGTGACCGCCTCGGGCCCCGTCATGACGGGTCGGACGAGGCGATAGGCGACGGTCTTCGGCATGGCATCGGAGATCCCCAGGGTCAGCCGCATGGGCCGTCCGGGGGGACGACCCCGGAGCGTCTCCATCAGGTCCGACGCCGTCCGAAACATCTCATCGGCATGGCGGAAGACGAGGCGGCCGGTTTGCGTCAAGACCATCCCCCGCCCCTGGCGTTCGAACAGGCGTTGGCCCAGGTTCGTCTCCAGCGTCTTGAGCTGCGTGCTGACCGTCGGCGGGGCGAGCATCAGCTCGTCGCAGGCGGCGGCGATGCTCCCCAGGCGGGCGACGACCCAGAAGTAATAGAGGTGGTTGTAGTTGATCGTAGGCTGCATGGGGTGCTCGCCAACTCTTCGAGAAAACCGAACGAAGCGATTCCTGCTTTCTTATAGTCGAACTGGGATTTTTTGCCAATAATCTCCACTGCCGGGGGCGCGGTGCCATGCCGCACGAATCGCACCGGGGGGGAGCGAACGGGAGGTGTGGCCCGTGCTCTCGGCAATTTCAGACCGAAGGACCCCTCACGAGCGGAACCGCTTGCATCATCGTTCAGCGAGGTTGACCGGAGGTTCCGCCGATTGCACTTCTTGCTCAGGAGGGTTTGCCCATGAAATGTCCCAGTTGCAACACGCGGTTGATGCCGGCCGATCGCGGCCCGGTGGCCATCGATTTCTGCCCGAAATGCTGGGGAGTCTGGCTGGACCGGGGCGAACTGGACACGATCATCCGGGAGTCTCGATCGCCCGACCACGCGCAGGGGGTCGCTCCTCCGCCGATGCTCAATCCGGGAAATGCCCGGGTTTCGTCCCGGCCGCATTGAGGACGGCGTGACGTTTTGCGGAACGTGTTCATGGTGACGGGTCGTTTCTCAGGAGGACACACGTCATGAGGTGCCCGAATTGCGACATGCTGCTCATTACCGACCATCGGGTCGACGTCGAAATCGACACGTGCCCCTCGTGCCAGGGGGTCTGGCTCGATCGCGGCGAGCTGAACGCGATTCTCGATCGATCGGGCGAGGTTCCTCTGCCGGCAGCCGAAGCCGCGCCGGTCGCCGACGGCGTCCCGGTCAGCGGACCCGGTCAGGGTCCGGGCGCCCGACGGGCCGAACCGTCGTTCTGGATGACAGTGCTCAACGCCGACTGAGCGATCGGCCGGCGGATTCGACCCCGGGCCTCGGCCCTGCTCCCGGACCGTTCGTCCCACGACACGCGTGGGGAACTCCGGGGCCAGGGCCGGGGCCCGGGTTTTTGCGTGATGGGGGAATCGAACTTGCATCGACGTTGCGTGACAACGACCACCCCACGGATCTCGACCAGGGGCGAGACGTGATGCCATCGAGGACCCCGCTCCTGATCGTCGATGCCATGAATGTCATCGGCACGCGGCCGGACGGGTGGTGGCGCGATCCGAATGCCGCGAAGTGCCGGCTCGTGGGTCGCTTGCAACGACTGGCGGCGGTGCGTCCCGGACGGATTGAGGTCGTCATCGACGGCCGTCCCGTCCGGGAGATGCCGGCAGGGGAGTACGACGGCGTCCTGGTGCATTACGCGGGGCATTCGGCGCCCAACGCGGCCGACGATCATATCGTTGCGCTGGTCTCCGACCGCCCCAAGGGTGTCACGGTGGTCACCTCCGACCGGGAACTCCGGAGGCGGGTCGAGGCCCTTGGCGCTCGGGTCGAGGGAGCGACCTGGCTCCTGGACCGCATCGATCAGGCCGAACACCCGGGACCTTTGCCCGAACCATGAGGATTCGCAACGCGCGGATGCCTCACCGTCCCGAGGACCCCGGCCGTCTGCCCCGATCCGGGCCGAGGGTCCTGACTGACATTTCTGGGATTGCCCGTTCTGGCCGCAGAACGGCCTTCGAACGTGCGGGACAGCGGACCGAGCATCATCATGCTGGCCACGACCGACCACGTCGGGCACAAAGCCCGTTTCGTCGGTGCCTGGCCCTGGGAGCAATTCTCCCCCAGTATCCGTCAGGGCTTCCGCCCACGTTCGTCCTTGATCAAAACGTCGTCGGGCAACTCCGGCAGATCGAAGATGTCCTCGGCGATCGGCTGGTTGATCTGGAGCTCGGTCACGACGAAGTTGATTTCGGCGACGAGTCGGTCTTTGCCCGCTCGAAAGTCGATCATCTTCCCGCGAGCCGGGAACCAACGGCCCCCATCGCATCGGAACGCCGTAGCCTGCCACTCGATGTCGGCATAATTGATCCGACGGGGGAGATAGTCGTGTTCGGGATCGAGCTCGCAACGAATTGGCTGGCCGAACTTCCCTTCCGCGATGAGGATGATCTGTTCGCTCCCATCCGGCGTCCGCACGACCTCCAGGCGTCCTCCGGATTGCAAGTATTCGTGCAGCGGGCGGCCCCCCGGAGTCCAGAGCCACAGGGCAGCGCAACCCGGAAATCCGGGGTGGTTTCCTCTCGTGCTCTCCTGGTCTTCGATCTTGACCTGGGAGATGCTCCTCGGATCCTGAGTTTTCAAAGCGATGCCATAGTAGGTGGTTCCATCCTCGATCTGGATGCGATGAGAGTTTGAACCCCGGCTTACCTGAAGCGAATCCTCTTTGAAGATTCGTTGATCGCCGACTCCCAATGTGTAGTCGATCGTCTTATGGAGCGAGAATTGTCCCGCCGAGTCCCAGCACAGCTCCTCGGATCGAAAATGGAGGGTCTGGACCGAGGACCACGCCCGCTCAATGGCCGCTCGGATCGCATCCAGATCGGGGCCATCGTGGCCGACTGCTTGTGCCGATTGAAGTGGTAAGACGAGAGTGACAAAGAAGGCCGCGACGCGCAACCGGTGCCGGACCGTTAACATCTGAACCTCCCGTCAGAGGAAGTGTGCGGACGTAGGACATGCCGGGGCAGGGCCGTGCCCGATTGCCGGAGTCATCGTCATCGTAGCGGCGTACGCGCCCCGGCTCAACGCCGTAGGGTGGCCCGGACAACGTGTTGTCCGGGCGGCGAAGCCGCAAGAGGCTATCGAGAGCGTCTCGCTTGAGCCGGGTCGACCGGGCGGTCCCCGGCCCCTCTTGTCGCTGCGCGACCCGGACAACACGTTGTCCGGGCCACCCACGGTTGCCTCACCGGCCCGAGGACCCGGGCCGGCTGCCCCGATCCGGGCCGAGGGCCCTGCCATTTTGGGTATCGCCTGAACAGGCCCGCGCTGGCCGCAGGACGGCCTGCGAACGTGCGTCTACGGGGATTCCGCGCCGGCGGGCGGGGCCGGGTGGTCGAGCCCCCTGGCCCGCACCTCCTCCTCGCTCAGCAGGCCGATCGGGTCGAGCATCACCTGTTCGCCGACCCGAAGCCCCTGCGTGATCTCGACCGTCTCGCCGTCGGACACGCCCACGGTCACTTCCCGCCATTCGATCGCGCCCTCGGGTGTCTTCACCGCCACGTGATCCTTGCCCCCGTCATGCAGCAAGGCTCGGACCGGCACGCAAATCACGTCGTCGAGGTCGGCGACAATGACCTCAACGCTCGCCGTCAATCCCGGGCGGAGGCCCTCGTGGCCCTCCTCGATCTCGATGAAGACCGTGTAAACGGCGACATCCTGGTCGGAGAAGAAGAGCTTCGGATCGGGCAACGGCTTGATCTCGACGACCTCGCCGGACAGCAAACTGTTGGGAAATGCGTCGACCCGGATCCGGGCCGGCATTCCCGGACGAACCTGGGCGATCATCGACTCGGGGAGCTTGGCATCGACCCGCATGTTGTCGATGTCCGGCAGCTTGAAGATCATCTGGCGCTCTCGGACGGTGGCCCCTTCCTTGATCGAGGGGCCCTCCTGACTGCCAAAACGGCCTTCCTCTTGGTGGTAGATGACGATCCCGTTGCCCGGCGCGAAGATCCTGCACTTCTCGATCATCCGCCGGAGCTTCTCCTCCTTCTCCTTCTCCAGCGTGAAGGCCGACATCTTGGCCAACTCGTCGGCCTTGGCCGTCTCAACCGCGCCTTCGAGCGACGTGATCCGCAGTCCGTAGGTGAATTTCCGGAGCACCTCCAGCGCCCGCTCGGCCTTCTTGAGGGCCAGATTGGCACGAAGGACAGCGACCTCTCCCTCCTTGACCGAAACCAACCCGAGCGCCTGCTCCGGGTGATCCTTGATCGCCTCAAGGCGTTCCCTGGCCAGTTCCAGTTCGGCGACGGCGAGTTCGATGTCGCCCTGGAGCGACATTTCCTCATGGGGAAAGGTCCCTTCCTTGAAGCACTGGACCTCGACTTCGGCCATCTCGCGGGTCTTGATGGCGTTCTGGGAATCGGCCTGAGCCCGCTCGGTGGCGATCTGCTGGTTGGCCAGATCGTTCTTCAGGGTCGTCGCGTCCAGCTCGCAGACCAGTTGGTCTTTGACCACCTTGGTCCCCTCGGGGAGGATCATGGTGATGGTGACCTGGCCCTCGACCTCGCTCCTGACCTCCAGATTGTTGGCGCTCTCCAAATTGCCGCGACCCACGGCTGTGGCGGTCAGCGGGCCAGACCGGACCTCGTGGACGGGGCGATCACCGGCATCGCCCTGGGGATCGACCCGCGGCGACTCCACCCGCGATGGACCCTTACGCGGCTCGTGGACCCTCGACACGCGAACATCGGTGCCATCGCGCTCGGCCTGGGCAAGGACGGTGATCCCGGTGGCCAGACCGGCTGCCGTCAGTCCCGCGATCGCCAGCATTCGGATCTTTGCGTAAATCATGGCTCTCAGCACTCCTTCGGTCAGGAGAAGGACGGCCGCCGGGACCGCCCCGGCCGCTGCCACCTTGCCCGCCGTGACACTCATCGCGGCTCGGGTCGCCGCCTCCGCCAGTGCCACCGGCACCGCTGCCTGCGCACGCTCCGACGCCAACGCCGCGCCAAACGCTCCGACCGACGGCGCCAGGCCTCGGCGAGCCAGCCGCTCGCGCAGCCGCTGCCGACCCCGAGCCAGACGGCTCTGAACGGTCCCCTGCGGCCATCCCAGCCGCTGGGCCGCCTGGGACAGGCTCAGGCCCTCCAGGCAGCAGAGCACCACCGCCGCTCGGTAGCGCTCTGGCAGCCGGCCCAGCTCCTCGTGCAGCGCCTCGCCGAGCCCCTCCGGGCCGCCCGCATCGACCGAGGCCCACGCCACCGACCTGGCCGCCCGCGTCTCGGCCCGGCGACGGCGAGCCGCCTCCGAGCGGGCGTGGCGCGCCGAGCGAATGGCCACGGCATGAAGCCACGGTCCCAGCGAGTCGCGCACCCAGAGCCCCCGGGCCTTGCGGGCCAGGATCTGGAAAGTCGCCTGGAAGGCGTCCTCGGCCTCGTGGCCGTCGCGCAGCACGGCCCGGCAAGTGCGCAGCACCATCGGCCCATGCCGCTCGACCAGCGCCGCGAAGGCCAGCTCGGCAGACTCCCCCTCGCGGTCCAAGAACCGCTGCAGGAGCTGCCCGTCGGTCAGCTCGCCGATGGTCCCGAGGTTGAAGAGGATGCGGAGCAGCTTCAGGGAATCTCCGCGTAAGGGCTTGGGCATCGACTCACGCTCCGACCGGCCGCCTGACTCGTCCTCTGTGGGGAGTAATGGGGCGGGGGCGGCCGATTTGTCCCACTTTCTCGGGAATCCTCGGATTGGTGCCGCCGCAGGGTGGCCCGGACAACGTGTTGTCCGGGCGGCGAAGCCGCAAGAGGCTATCGAAAGCGTCTCGCTGAGTCGGGTCGACGGGGCGGTCCCCGGCTCCTCTTGTCGCTTCGCGACCCGGACAACAAGTTGTCCGGGCCACCCACCCGCGGGCAGCGGACGAACAACCGGACCGTCAACGACTCTCTGGCGGGGTGGCCCGGACACCTCCGTTTTCCGGGCGGCGAAGCCGCAAGAGGCGTCAGTCGAGCCATCCGACAGGCACGCCGACGCCCCGGCCTTGCTCATAGAATCTCGCCGAACTCCAGGCCCAATCGCACGGGCTGGCGACCAGGCTGGCCCGTACCGGGTTCTGGTGCATGTAGGCGAGCTTCTCCTCGAACTTGTGCTCCGAGTAGAGGTTGAAGTCGTAGTAGCGGGGTTGCCAGATCAGCTCCGACAGGTCGAAGGTCCGGGCATATGCCGTCGCCCCTTCGCGCAGGAATCGCTTGATCTGTACGGAACTGCGTTGCTTCCACTGCTTCATGAAGTGGGAAAGCTGGTCGTCCTGCGGGAACCAGAGGATCGCGTGCACGTGGTCAGGCATGACGACGAAGCCGACACAGCGGCCGTGCTGCAATGACAGTTGCGAGGCGAGGACCCCGAGGACGATCCGCTTGGGCCGGTCGTGGTCGAGAAACTGACGGCGTCGATAGCACGAGAAGGTCACGAAGTGGGCGTGCCTGTCTCGGTCGAAGATACGCCTGGAGGCCATGCGATGAGCCTACGATTGTCTGCTCGGACCACAAGCCTCTCGTCGCTGCGCGACCCGGACAACAAAGTTGTCCGGGCCACCCAGTGGATGAAGACCATGACGGGAGCCACTGCCAGATAGCGTATACGAATACTGACAGGGCGGTTCGCCATGCCAGGGTTGAGGACGCCGTCGAGCGGGTGGTGATCGGCGGGACAGGCCCGGCTCAGGCCAGGAGCTGATCGGCGAGGCTCGGGTCTTCGACGAGCGAGAGGAGCAGGGAGCGTTCCTTGTCGCGCGTCTCGCCGATGGCGGTGACGTAGACGGCGGGATCGTCCTTGACGGGGCACTCGTGCTCGCAGATGCCGCAGCCGATGCACTTCTCGGGGTCGATGAAGGGGCGCTTGAGTTCGAGGGTGCCGCCCCAGCGGTCGGTGACCTCGACGTTGCGGGTGAAGATGGCCTTCGGGCTGGTCGGGCAGACCTCCTCGCAGACGACGCACTCGGTGTCCATCGCCCAGGGGAGGCAGCGACCGCGGTTGTAGAAGGCGGTGCCGGTCTTGATCGGCCCCTGGGCCTCGAACGGGCCGACGCCGAGCTTCTCGGCGATCGAGATCTCGCGGATGGCGCCGGTCGGGCAGACCTGGCTGCAGAGGGTGCAGTTCAGCTCGCACCAGCCCATCTTGGAGATCATGATCGGGGTCCAGAGCCCCTCGATCTGTGCCTCGAACAGGGCCGGTTGCAGGACGTTGGTCGGGCAGACCCGGATGCACTGGTCACACTTGATGCAGCGGCGGAGGAACTCGTCCTCGGCGACCGAGCCGGGGGGGCGGATCACGCGGCGGTCGAAGTTCTTCTTCACGCCGCCCGAGAGCCGGGCCATCGGGAAGAAGAGGACGCCGAAGACGCCGGCCAGCATCAGGGTGCGGCGATTGAGGGCAGGGCCGGTGACTTCACTCGCCTTGCGCGGGAGGAAGCGGAACTGGAGCGCGTCGTGCGGGCAGTCCTCGATGCAGTTGAAGCAGACGAAGCACTCGGACTTGCGCAGGTCGGTGTGGGGGTCGGAGGCCCCTTCGCAGCTCTTGAGGCAGAGGTCGCAGTCGGTGCAGCGGACCGGGTCGCGGTCGATCCGCCAGAGCGAGAAGCGGCTGAAGACGCCGAGCAAGGCCCCGAGCGGGCAGACCGCCCGGCAGAAGAAGCGCGGGATGAACCAGTTGGCGACGAGGAAGCCGAGGAAGATCAGGCCGACGACCCAGGCGAACCAGTATTCGCGGGTCTCGGTGTAGACCCCTTCGGTGGCCTTGTCGACCGAGGGGAGGACGCTGGTCGTCATCGACCGGACGGTCAGGGCGATCGGGTCGAGCAGGCCGATCTGGAGCGTCGAGTTGCCCCGTCGCGAGGCCTCGGCCGATCGGCCGAGGCCGTCTCCCACGGCCGAGAGGGTCTCGGGGACCCCGGCCCGCATGATGCCGATGCCAAGCCCCAGCACGATCACCCCGAGCAAGGCCCCCGAAACCGGCACGCGGGCCAGTCGGGTCGGGCCGAAGATCCCCAGAACCCGCAGGACGGCATATCCGCCCAGTGCGACCAGGCCCAGGCCGATCATCCAGGAGGCCACTCCAAACGCCTGGTTGAAGGTCGTGACCGATCCGCCCTCGGCCACCCGGGCGAGCGCGGCCTCATCGTACGCCTCGGCGATCTTGCCGGGCGCGTTGTAAATAGCGGGGACGATCCAGAGGGCGGCCATGGCGAGCATCGCCGCGAGGATGTAGTACTTCAGGGCGTAGATGCGGCGGTAGCGGTTGACCTCGATCATCTGCTTCGTGTTGCGGCGGTTGCCGATGTTGCCGAACAGGTGGTGCAGGATGCCGAAGGGGCACATCCAGTTGCACCAGACCCGGCCGAGCATCATCGTGATGCCGAGGATCACGAGGCCCCAGAAGAGGTTCCGGTAGATCGTGTGCGTCGTCAAGGCCGTGGCCACCGCCACCAGCGGAGACGCCTCCAGGAACCACGAGACCGGCCACCCCTTGAGGAACCGCAGGTCCGTGATCAGCAAGAAGAACAGGAAGAGTCCGAGGGCGAGCGCCTCGTAGGCGCGACGGATCTTGACCATCGGTTCCTCCGAACAGGGGCCGTCGAGCCCGGGGGGATGATTCGCGGATGAGTGCGAGAGTTTTCAACGAGTCTATCAGCAACGGGGGGAATTGTTGAACACGATTCCCGAGAATCCGACCCAGCCGATCAATCAAAGAGGATCCCCCTGAGGTCGAGCACGAACCCGAGGAGGACATCTTCCCCTGAGAGTGTGTCGGGGCGCTTGAGCACTTCGACGGAGAGGTCAGGGCGGTAAATCTCGACGGTCCTGGCCTTGATCGTGGGGTCGATCAGCCAGCCGAGCCGGGCGCCATTGGCGAGATACTCGCGCATCTTCGCCCGAAGTTCCCCCTTGCGATCGCTCGGGGATCTGACTTCAACGACGAACTCGGGGCAGATGTGGGTGAAACGGGCGCGGTCATCCTCGGAGAGCGATTCCCAGCGATCGCGGGAAATCCAGGCGGCGTCGGGTCCTCGGACCGCCGTGTTCGGCAAGGTGAAGCCCGCGGAGGGACCGAATGCAACCCCGGGCAAGCCGTTCGCCTGGTTCCAGTTCCAGAGTTGAGCCGCAATGCCGAGGTTGCGGCGGTCAGAATCGGCGCCCGAAGGTGACACGATGATCAACTCCCCCGCCGCGGACCGCTCCAGACGCAGGTTAGGGTTTGCCCGGCAGAGGCGCCAGAACGCCTCGTCGGAGAGGCGCAAACCAGGCCGGAAGCGAATCTTTATCGAGCTTCGCAGATCATCCCGCAAGGTGACGTTGCCGCTCATGGCAAGCTTGGCCTCAGGCGACGGTGATTTCCCGGGTCCACTGGGGACGCCAGTCGGAGGCGAGGCCGCGGTCGATGGCCTTGTCGAGGTAGAGGATCTCGTGCCGACGCTTCTCCAGGAGCTTGGAGACGCACCAGCTGTCGACGGCCACGTGGTCGGTGCCGACGACGATGGCGTCGGACTGCTTCACGTCGTTGAGGCTGCCGCCGGTCGGGCCGTTGCGCATGAGGAGCTTGCGGCCGTCGGCGATGACGAGGGTCGGGCGGATCATCTTGGCGAAGTCGGAGATGATGCCGTGGATGTCCTGGTGGAACTGGTTGCGGGGGTTGCCGAGCAGGCCGTACCAGTTCTTCAGGCAGATGGTCGCCTTGCAGAGGTTGTGATCCTTGACCGGGCTGATGCCGATGACCTTCGTCGCCTCCTTGAAGGGGGCGTAGAACATGCTCCAGGTGTCCTTGATCGTCTCGCCGCCGACGTAGAGCGGCTCGAAGTAGCTGGACTTCGGCAGCATCAGGGTGGCCCCGGCGCGCTGGGCGGCGTCGCCGACGCGGGTCTTGAAGAAGCAGCTCTCGGGGTTGTTGATCGGGTTGTCGCAGACGATGACCTTGCGCGCGCCGGCCGCGAAGCAGAGCTTGACGACGGCCGAGACCGTATCGGGCTGGCTGGTGGCCCCCAGGTCGGGGTTCTTGTCGAAGGCGACGTTGGGCTTGATGACGACCACGTCCCCCTTCTGGATGAACTGCTCGACGCCGCCCATTTCCTCCATGGCCGAGCGGACCATGGTGAGGGCCTGCTCCTCCCGGGCGGCGTATTCGGCGTCGGGCGATTCGAAGGCCGAGCGGTCGGGGGGGGTCGCGCGGACGACGACGAGGCTCGGCCGGCTGGGGGCGAGCGCGACCGAGTAGTCCTTCAACCGCACCGGAGGGGGCGGCTCGACCCCCTTCATCCCCCAGGGGTCGGTGATCGCTACGCCGACCCCGGCGGCCGCGCCGACGGCGGCCGCGCCGACGCCGACCTGGGTGAGGAACTGGCGTCGGGGGATGGGGGCTTCGGCGGGGTTGACCCCTCCGAGCCGCTCCAGGTTCTTCTGCTGGGTCCGGGTCAGCTTCTCGCCCATGGCGATGGCCTCGGTTCAGTTCGGGGTCGGAGGCGGCGGGAGGTCCGGCGAGGACACGAGGGGACGCGGCGCGGGGGTTGTCCAGTTGGAACAACCTCCCATCGAGATTATTCGCCGTCGTCGAAGTGCGGGACCGACTCGGGGAGCGACGCGGCGAAGCGGTCGATGAACGCCTGGGCGGCGTCGAGGTCGGTGGAGTCGTTCAGGCCGCCGACGGCGTTGCCCTTGCGGAAGATGACCTCGATCAGGCCGAAATTCTCGGCGATGAACATGGCGTCGGCCGCCTCGGTCTCGACCTCGGTAATCTTGGCGTCGAACGACTCGGCGTCGGCCCGATAGAGCTCGAAAATCTCCTGGGCCCGCTCGGGGGTGGCGTAGGGCCGGATGAAGGCCTGCCAGGTGAGATCGGCCTCGGCGTAGGCGGCCATGAAGACATCCGAGAGGAAGGCGTAGCCGAAGGCATCCTGCGCGAGATACTGCTCGTTGGTGCGGCCGGGTCCGTCGGGCAGGAGGGCGAACAGGGCGGTGGGGTCGGCCTGCTCGGTTTCGGCCTCGGCCTCGGAGGGGGCGGGGGCCTCGCCGTCGGCCATCCCCTTGGAGGCGTCGGCCGAGGCGATCGCGGTGTCGCCCTCGGACTCGGGTTCCGGGGCCGAGCCGGGGAGGATGTCGTTGGAGATGCGCCGGGCGATCGCGAGGGCAAAGTCGCGGAACTCGTCGGACTCGGAGGTCGGCACGACCTGGACGTAGTACGACTTCGCGTGGAAGAAGACGCTGGCCCCGGAGGCGTAGCCGGCGCTGCCGAGTTGCAATGATTCGGCCTCCTCGGGCTTCTCGGTGCCGTACTTGCCGAGGGCGTTCAGGGGGCTGCCCATCTCGAAGATGTAGAGCTGCACCTCGTTGGCGGGGTTGCCATCGGGGTGATAGAAGGTGTAGGCCATGCCGACCACGTCGTACTGCACGAAGCTCTCGGCGCGGCCGTCGATCTTCTCGTAGAGGTTGCCGGCGTTGAAGCTTTCGAGGGCCCGGCCGCCCGAGTCGCCGATCTCCCAGCCTTCGGGCAGGTCGCTCAGGGGGAGCAGGGCGGCGAGCGACCGCTGCTCGTCGGCCACCTGGGCGAGTTCGGCGTCACGCTCGGCCGGGGTCAGGCCGGGGCCGGGCGGTGTCAGGCGGAGACCGGGCGATTCGTCAGCAGCAGGAGCACCGGAGGTCATGCTCCCCCAGTCGGCCCCGGGGGGCATCATGAAGGGATAGGGGAAGCTCGGGGCGCCGGAGCGGGCGAGGTCGATGGGCGGGGCGGTCTCGTCGAGCAATTGCTGGGGGGCGTCGACCCCGACGGCCTTCCGGATCGTCGCCAGTTGTTCGAGGACGTTGGGCATGGCCTCGGCCGTCGGCGGCGAGACGGCGGCGGCGGAGCGGAGGGTGATCATCGCCTGGTCGAGCGCCTTGATGCCGTCGCTGATGAGCCGACGCTCGTCCTGGAGCCGTTCATACTCCTGCTCGGCCGCGGCGGCCAGCTCCTCGGCGTTGCGGAACTGGCGTCCTTGGTCCGCGACCGACCAGGTGCGGTTCGGGTCGAAGGCATAGCGGTCCTCGTCGAAATACTGGCTCTTGACGAGCAGGACGAGGATGATGCCCGGGACTCCCATGACCAGGGCCATGCCGCAGACGACCGACCACCACTCGGGCTTGCGGTAGACGCGGCCCCTGCGGGTGTGGAGGTACTCGGTGCGGCCGAGCAGGGCGAAGGCGATCGGCGTGGTGGCCAGGGCGATCACGCAGGCCAATGCGGCCAGGCCACGGAGCGGATCGGCCAGGAACCAGTCCTGGAGGAGATTCAAGGGGCCGGACGTGGTCGGTTCCATGCGTCTGGTTCGCTCCGGCTCGGGACGCGTGTTGAACGAAGGTTGAGCCTAACGCCTTCAGATTATAGCGGGGTCCGACCCGGGTCCGCAATCGCCGGCGCGGTCGCGAATGCCCTGGGCGGCGAACCTGCACGGCCGGGCAGGTCGCAGGACGAGGAGCGGAGGGGAATCGCGGGCCGGGAATTCGGGCTTCCTCGATTCTTGCCGTTATGCTTGGATGAGGTCGTCTCAATCCACCCCTGCCACGGAAGGCCACGGACCATGGACGCCCGATCGATCCTCCGCCCCTTGCTGTTCGTCTCGGTCGTGTCGATGGGAGCATGCTGGTCGCCGATCCCGGCGGCCGACGCCTCGGAGATCGACACGCCCCCCTACCACCTGACCCGGCTCGGGCCGTTCCGCGCGAGCGGGCTCAACAACCTGGGCCAGGTCATCGGATCGGGCCCGACGGCCAACAACGCGGGTTGGAACTCCTTCGCGGCCATTTATCATAGCTATGGAGAGCGGGCGGGGACGGTCGAGGCCATCCTCGGCCCTAAGAGTGCCGGCACGGAAGGGATGGCATTGAACGACCGGGGTCAGGCGGTCATCCACAACAGCAACACCATCTTCGATCCGAACGAGTCTGAGACCCTCTTCTGGGACGGGGTCGAGGCCCGGGGAATCAGGCCCCAGAGCCAGCAGAACCCCTTCGACCGCTTCTACGGCAGGGCCATCAACGATTCGGGGACGATCGCCGGCTATTCCTTCCCTGGCGGCGATTACCAGACGAGCCTCTGGTCCGACGGCCAGCTCCGACCGCTCGCCGACTCCCCCCAGCTCCGCTACGGCTGGCCCTCCGCGATCAACGACCGGGGCCAGGTCGTCGGCCACGCGAGTAGCCTGGGGACGGATCCGAGGGCACCGTGGACGCGATCTCATGCCGTACTCTGGGAAGACGGCCAGGAGATCGACCTCGGGACCTTGGGGGGGGAATATGCCAATGCCTCCGACATCAACAATGCGGGCCAGGTCGTCGGCCAGGCGCAGGACGCCGAGGGCGAGATTCATGCCTTCCTCTGGCAGGACGGCACGATGACCGCCCTGAATGGGCCGGGCGTGCGGGGGACCTACGCCAGGGCGATCAATGCGAGCGGGACGATCCTCGGCCACGGGTTGAACGACGACGGAGAAAATGTCTGGTTCCTCTCCTCCGACGGGTCGTTCCAGCTCCTGGATGATCTCCTCCCCCCGGAGTTCGACATCAAGTGGGCCTATTTCGACGATATCAACGACCTGGGCCAGATCGTCGGCCGTGGTTACGACGAGCTCCTGGGCCCCCAGTCGTTCCTCCTGACGCCCGGCTCGATGGACGCCCCGGCGCCGGTCGGCTCGATCCCCACGGTCATCCCCGAGCCGACGACCGTGGTGACGCTGGGCGTGCTCGGGCTCGTCCTGATGGTGCGTCGCGGGCGGACGCGGGCCTCGGCCCGATGACGACCCGGTCGGGATGATCGGGCGATCAGGAGAAGAGAGACTCGACGAAGGCGTCGGGGTCGAACGGCTGCAGGTCGTCGATCCCCTCGCCGACGCCGACGAACTTGACCGGCAATCCCGTCTGCTGGCGGACGGCGACGACGATGCCCCCCTTGGCGGTGCCGTCGAGCTTGGTGAGGATCACGCCGGAGCAGTCGATCGACTGGGTGAACATCTTGGCCTGCTGCAGGGCGTTCTGGCCGTTGGTGGCGTCGAGCACGAGCAGGGCCTCGTGAGGGGCGCCGGAGATCTTGCGGGCGATGATGCCGCGGACCTTCTCCAGCTCGCGCATCAGGTGGGTCTGGGTGTGCAGGCGGCCGGCGGTGTCGACGATGAGGAAGTCGGTCTTGCGGGCGAGGGCGCGGTCGCAGGCGTCGTGGGCGACGCTGGCGGGGTCGGCCCCCGGGTTGCCGCGGACGAGTTCGGCCCCGGCGCGATCGGCCCAGATGGCGAGTTGGTCGGCCGCGGCGGCGCGGAAGGTGTCGCAGGCGGCCAGGACGATCGAATGCCCCTGATCCTTCAAATACTGCGAGAGCTTGGCGATCGAGGTCGTCTTGCCCGAGCCGTTGACGCCGGCGACGAGGATCACGGTCGGGTTGGCGGCGGCCCGGTTCAAGTCGCCGGCCTTCGGGTCCTGGAGCAGGGTCTTCATCTCGGCCTTGAGGAAGCTGAGCAGATCCTCGTCGGCCGTCTTGTCGGCGAAGGCCTCGCGGACGCGATCGATGAGGATCTCGGTCGCCTTGACGCCGACGTCGGCCCGGATGAGCTTGGCTTCCAGCTCGTCGAGGAAGTCCTGATCGACCTTGCGGCCGAACCAGGAGCGGACGTCGAACAGCTTGGCGGTGCGGGCCAGCCCTTTTTTGAAGCGAGAGAGCAGATCTGTGAAGGCCATGATCGTCGGTCGAGGGTCGAGGGGAAGGTCCGGTCGTGGTGTCGTCATACTCCCCGACCGTGCGATACGAGCCGATGCTCGATTTTATTGTACGCGAATCGGCTCCGAAGTCGCCGGGCCGTTACCGTCGAGGCCCAATTCCGCCCGGTAGAGGGCGAGGTCGTCGTCGCCGAAGACGCAGAAAATGACCTGGCGGGGCGCGTCGTGCACGTGGAGCCAGAGGCGGACGGCGTCGACGGCGATCGTCGCGGCCTCGGCCTTCGGGTAGCCGAATGCGCCGGTCGAGATGCACGGGAAGGCGATCGACTCGACGCCGTGCTGATGCGCCAGGGTCAGCGATTCGACGTAGCAGGAGCGGAGCAGGGCGGCTTCTCCGTGATCGCCCCCGTGATACACCGGGCCGACGGTGTGGATGACGTGACCGGCCGGGAGCCGGTAGCCCCGGGTCATGCGGGCCTGGCCGGTCGGGCAGCCGCCGAGGGCTCGGCATTCGGCCAGCAGCTCGGGTCCGGCGGCGCGATGGATCGCCCCGTCGACCCCGCCGCCGCCGAGCAGGCTCTCCTTGGCGGCATTGACGATGGCATCGACCTCGAGCGTGGTGATGTCACCCCGGACGACTCGGATGCGATCGAGGATCGGGTCGGTCGGCATGGTGAGGTCTCTCCGAACGTCGGGACGGGCGAAGGGCACGCGGATCGTCACGGGTGGCCCGCCCGCTGGCGAAGCCGGTCGAGGTCGTCCGTCGGGGTCGCGATGGCCCCGACCCAGCGCCCGGCGCGGTCGGGGGCGTGGAAGTCGGTGCCGGCGATCGGGACGAGGTCGAAGCGGTCGGCGATCGCGCGCCAGCGACGCGAGCGGCGGTTGTCGACGCCGGGGCCGTCGACCTCCAGGGCGGCGAGCCCGGCCTCGCGATAGGACGCAAGCCGCTCCATCGTCAGATCATAAGGCGGGTGGGGCAGGCCCGCAACGCCGCCGGCCCGCCTGATGAGCAGGATGGCCTCGGCCACCGATGGGCCGCGCTTGGGGACCATGGCCGGGCCGTCGTCGCCAAGGTAGCGGGCAAAGACCAGGCGATGGGTGGCGACCTGGCCCGTCCGGACGAGGTAATCGGCCAGATGCTTGCGGCCGAGGGCGGCCCGGGGGTAGGAACGCCTGAGCGACTCGGAATCGACCCGCAGGCCGCACTCCGCGAGGCGATCGATCATCCGATCGAGGCGTGTTTGGCGATCATGTCGCAGGGCGTCGGCCGTGGCCCGGAGGTCGGGATCGTCCGGGTCGATGAAGTGGCCGAGGATGTGGACCTCTCGGGTGCCGTCGGAGGCGCTCAGCTCGATGCCGGGGATCAGCTCGATGCCGAGGCGCTGGGCCTCGGGCCGGGCGACGGCGAAGGCCGAGAGCGTGTCGTGATCCGTGATGGACAGGGCCGACAGCCCGACCGTCGCGGCGGCCCGGACGACGTCTCCCGGGGTGCACGAGCCGTCGGAGTGGGTCGTGTGGACATGGAGGTCGGCCCCGCGATGGGTCCGGCGGACCGCCCGGGGACGGGGCCTGCGGCGGCTCATGACGGTTCCGAGACGCCATCGGTTGCATCGGAACCGCCGGTGGAATCGTCCTCGTCGGGGGTCGATGCGTCGGGGGTCTCGGCCGGGGAGGGGGTGCCCCCGCGGGATTCGGCGGCGGCGGGCTGGAGGCGGTCGAGGATGCCGTTGACGAAGCGGCTCGACTGCGAGGTGCTGTAGCGCTTGGCCAGTTCGAGCGCCTCGTTGATGACCACCTTGACCGGGACCTCGGTGCGGTAGAGCATCTCGAAGGCCCCCAGGCGGAGCACGTTGCGGTCGATCGCCGCCATCCGTTCGACCGACCAGTTCTCGGCGACGCGGCCGATCAGCGCGTCGAGGTGGGCCTGGCGGGACCGGACGCCTTCGATGAGGGCATCGGCGTACGACCGGAGGGCGGGGTCGTGGAGGCGTCGCTCCACGAACTCCTGGATCACCTCGGGGCCGAGGTCGGGGTTGTGGTCGAGTTGATAGAGGACCTGAAGCGCGATTTCTCGTCCTCGGGTGCGTCGCGTCATGTTCGGCCGGGCTGTCAGGTCGGGGTCGGGGGGTGGGTTGGTCGGTCGGCGGGCGGGCGTCGGACCGATCGGGGGGCTCCTTCCGCCCCTCGGGCGCTCTCCTGTGAGCTAGACCATCTTAGTCGATCGCTCGACCCGTCGTGAAGGGCGCGCGGACGCGTTTCGTCGGGACATCGGGCCGGCGAGGCCGACCGGCTCGGCCCTAGGCATCTGTGCGACTTCCTGGCATGATCGATTCGGATGCGATTGGTGAACCGGACGAACTGTCGTCCGCGGACCGTTCGATCGCGCGATCGGCGCGGATCGAATCGCGACGAGGAGCCGCAAAGGAGCCCCGACCCCGCCATGATTCACTCTCTACTCGCCCCGGCCCGACGGCTCGCCGTGACCCTGGTTTTGCTGGCTCCCGCCGCGGGATGGTCGCAGCAATCGGAGCCGGCGGAGACCGACCCGATCGAGGCCATCAACGCCGAGTTCAATCGGAAGTACCGCGAGCTGGAACGGGAGCGGCTGGAGCAACTCGCCGCCCTGGCGGAGCAAACCGCGCCGGAGAAGGCCGGGCCGATCTACGAAACCTATTTCCGAGACGCCCTGGGGGCCGGCCTCTATCAGGACGCCGAGCCGGTGGCCGAGCGGCTCCTCTCGGGCCAGCCTCCGACGGCCGTGGTGCGCTACCTGGCCGAGGTCATCAACATCATGGCCGAGGCCGACCGGGGCGACTTCGAGAAGTCGCTCGAAAGTCTGCTCGGCGCCGTCGAGGCGGGGAAGGATGCGGATGAGGCCGACCTCGCCCGGGTCGCCCTGCCGGTCGCCGCGCGACTGTCGTTGCTCGACGCCTACTACCAGCGACTGGTGCAGGCCGGGGCCTATGAAATCGCCCGGAAGGCGTTCGAGATGGTCCAGCAGAGCGCCCAGGAGGGCAACGAGCCGGCGATCCTCGACTACCTCTCGAACCGGATCCAGCAGCTCGACATGATCGGCCGGCCCGCGCCGAGCTTCCAGGGGAGCGATGTCGACGGGCGCCTCGTGCGGCTGGAGGACTTCGAGGGCAAGCCCATCTTGCTCGTCTTCTGGGCCACCTGGTACCGGCCGAACGCCGAGCAGGTCGCCTGGATGAAGGAGGCGTACAGCGAGTACCGCGCGAGGGGCCTGCAGATCGTGGGGGTGAACCTCGATGCCCTGGCCAACGGCGGCCAGCCGGTCGAGGAGGTGATCCCCGAGGTCCGCCGCTACGTCCTCGATTACAACATCGGCTGGCCGAACCTGATCAACATCCCCGGCGAGAAGGATATCGCCCAGGCTTACGTCGTGAGTGAGATTCCGGCCAATGTGCTGATCGACGCGGAGGGTCGCATCTCCGCGCTCGACCTGAACCGGTCGAGCTTCTCCGAGGAGGTCGAGAAGGTCCTGGGCGGGTCGCAGTGATCAACCCCATTGGACCGACGCGATCGCAGCCCGGGCCGGTTCCGGGCTGTGCGCCGCGCGATGATCTCGGAACCCCCGCCTGAATGACGCCTCCCTCCACGGCCCCGAGAAACGCACGGCCAGGGAGGGGGGCCTGGGGGTGCCCAGATGCCGGTCCTCAGCGGTCCTGCGCGTTGACGCCTCGTTCGGCGGCCTGGGCGAGCGAGTCGTAGAGCGAGAGCAGGAACAGGTGGAAGGTATCGGCCACGCGGGCGGTCGAGTTCTCCCGGAGGTACTGGAGCGCCGGCTGTCCGTACCCGATCAGGGCCTCGCGGGCCGTCGCCACCGTGTTGATCCGGGCGCCGTCCATGGCCCGGTATTCGAGGACGACCTCATGGATGGCGTCGTCGGCCTCGTCGCGTTTGGTGATCAGGTCGCCCGAGACGGGGGCATCGGAGGGCCAGACGAGTTGGTCCTGCTGGTTGACGAAGCTGGTGATCTCGAGGATCGGCCGCGCGACGGCCGCCGGCTGATCGATCGGAGGAGGGCCGGGCCGTCCGTTGGCGCTCGGGCGACTCCCCGGGATCGGCGTGCCGCGTCCGGCCCGGGCGACTTCCATCCCCCGGGTCGAGGAGACGTCGTATCGCTGTTGCATCGAGACCTGCTGCCGGCGGTAATCGAACCGATCGGGGGTCGAGAGGCTGGTGCGATTGAGCGCCTCCTGATCCATGCCTGCACGCACGTTGGCCCGCTGATTCAGCATGTTGACCGAGGGCGGGGTGTACGGATGGGCGAATCCCCAGCCGAACCCGCCGAAGGGTCCGAACCCCCACTGGGCCTCGGCCTGGCCGGCGCCACAGATCACAAGGACGAACGCCGCCAGGACGCCTCGGAGCGGGGTGCGGCGAGGTCGGGCGGCGTTCCTTGGTTCGGTTGTCGTCATCGTGCGGTCTCGAGGGCGTCGTCGATGCAAGATCGGTGAAGCCGAAGGCCGCCCCAGGCTCCCCGGCAGCGATGGGGAGGGCCGGTCGATCCGACCCGGAGAGAAGATGCGCTCTCCGGTCAATCATAGGACGATCGGGAGGGATTCCACAACGGCGAGCAGGCCGATGCCGGAAGAAGATCCGGGTCGCCCGCGGGCCGAGTCGGGCTCGGCGCGGCGAACGACACGGGTTCCGCCCGATCCGCGCGACGCCCGGCCGGCACGGACCGGCGTCCGCCGGCCGATCGTCCACCCGGGATGACGCCGCGGTCGCGACCGGCCCCGAGGGCCGCCGCGATGGCCCGCGCCTCGCATCGGCGGGTTGGGCCGGGCGGGGACTTGTCCGAGCCGTGAGCGCCCCTTTACACTCATGTCCCTCTCCGGGCGCAGCCTGGTTGATTCGGGGCGTCCCGGGCGATTCAACGCCACCCTTCTCCCTCCGCGGCGCGAGGCCCTTGAGATGTCCGAGTTTTTCCCAGACGTTCCGAAGATCACCTACGGCGGCCCCAATTCGAAGAACCCCCTGGAATTCAAGCACTACAACCCCGATGAGCTGGTCGGCGGCAAGTCGATGCGCGACCACCTGCGGTTCTCGGTCGCCTACTGGCACACGTTCACCAACCCGCTGAGCGACCCCTTCGGCGCCGGGACCGCCCAGCGGCCCTGGGACGACGGCACCCCGACCGTCGAGAACGCCACCCGACGCGCCCGGGCGGCCTTCGAGTTCCTGGAGAAGCTGGGCGTCCCCTTCTACTGCTTCCACGACCGAGACGTGGCCCCCGAAGGCAAGACCCTGAAGGAGTCGAACGCAAACCTCGACGCCGTGGCGAAGGTCCTGAAGGAAGAACAGCAGCGTACCGGAGTCCGCTTGCTCTGGGGGACGGCCAACCTCTTCTCCAACCCCCGCTACATGCACGGGGCCTCGACCAGCCCGAACTTCGACGCCTTCGCCTTCGCCGGCGCCCAGGTGAAGAAGATGCTGGAGACGACCCTGGAGCTGGGGGGCCTCGGCTACACGTTCTGGGGGGGCCGCGAAGGGTACTCGACGCTCCTGAACACCGACCTGAAGCGCGAGCTGGACCACCTGGGCCGGTTCCTCAACATGGCCGTCGATTACAAGAAGTCGATCGGCTTCGACGGCCAGTTCTACATCGAGCCGAAGCCGATGGAGCCGACCAAGCACCAGTATGACAGCGACACCGAGAGCTGCCTGAACTTCCTCCGCACGTACGACCTGCTCGGCCACTTCAAGCTGAACCTCGAAACGAACCACGCCACCCTCGCCGGCCACGAGATGCAGCACGAGCTGCGCATGGCGGCAGCCTCGGGGGTGCTCGGCTCGATGGACGCCAACACCGGCGACCCGATGCTCGGCTGGGACACCGACCAGTTCCCGACAAGCATCTATCTGACGGCGACCAGCATGCTCGAAGTGCTGGACATGGGCGGCTGGACCACCGGCGGGATCAACTTCGACGCCAAGGTGCGCCGCGAGAGCTTCGAGCCGGTCGACCTGTTCTACGCCCACATCGGCGGGATGGACGCCTTCGCCCGCGGCCTGAAGATCGCCCACACGATTCGAGAGGACGGCCGCCTGGCCGACTTCGTCCGCAATCGCTACGCGAGCTGGGACGGCGAGCTCGGCCGCAAGGTCGAATCCGGCCGGGCCACCTTCAGCGACCTGGAGGCCTACATCCTGCCCAAGGGGGATGTGACGCCGAACGTCAGCGGCCGGCAGGAGATGCTCGAAAACCTGATCAACGAGTTCATCTGAGGCTGAGGCCCGACCGCCCGCCGGTTCGTCCCATCGGAGACGAACCGGCGCGGTGGGCCGGCCTCGGTCGAAGTCGCCTCCGGCTACCGGGTGACGCGACCCGTCGTCGGTTGCGACGCGATCACGGATTCGGCGGTCTCCCAGGTGACGGCAAGGTCCTGCGTCGGCCCGAACCCGAGCGCCGAGACCCAGAGCCCGTAGGGCGCCTGCTCCTTCTCGAAGTGGGTTTTGTGCGAGGTGTCGGGCTCGACCCCGTCGCAGACGAGGGTGAGCCGGTGCAAACCCTCGGCCAGGCGGAGCGGGGGGCTGACGAGGGTGTGCTGATCGCCCGACTCCAGTCGCCAGCGGGCCAGGACGGCTTCGCCGTCGCGAAGCTCCAGGACGCGAGCCGGCCTTCGGGTCATCCCCCGGAGCGCGAGGACGATGGGCTCGCCGGCCTCGGGGTTGTAGAGCGTCAACTCGCTCACGGGGTCGATGAGTCGTCCGCTCCCGAAGCGCGTCGGGATGTATCCGCGCCAGCCGCTGGCACAGAGCAAGGTGGGCCGGGAGGGGGCGGGCAGGAGATTCGTCTCGTAGACCGCCGTCACCTCGTCCTCGAAGACCTTCGCCGGCGCGAGACGCTGCTTGATCCGATCGAACTGCACCGGCAGTTCCGGGTAGTCTTCGGGACGATGGTGGAGCACCAGGTAGTCGAACCCGAAGGCCTTCAGGTAGAGCCAGGCATAGTCGTCGAACCGCTGGATCCCGGTGAGCCCGATCGGCTCGAAGGTGATCGCGTCGGTCGCCTTCAGGTAGTCCGGGTCTGCCAGGCGATTGGCGTGGAAGGGGGAGGAGTGGGTGATCAACGGCTCGTGAATCGGGTTCAAGTCGGCCGTATAGCCGGCCGAGGTCCGGAGCCCGTGGAAGGACTGCCAGTAGGTGCAGAGGGCCGGCATCCGCCAGCCGAAATTGGCATGAGGGGCCTCGAACATCGCGGCGTCGGGGGAGCGATCCTTGATGAATTGATAGGCCTTCGGCATGTCCGGGACCGGGCGTGTGGGGAAGGGCACGTGTGCGAGATCGGCCAGGGCGACCGCCATCACACCGATGGCCAGGGTGGCGCGTGCCGCGGCCCTCGGGATCCGGCCCAGCAGATGCCGGAAGCCGGCCGCCGCGATCAGGGCCGCCAGCAGGGATGCGAAGTAGGCAAACCGAGCGGGCACGCGGACGGGTTTGAGGATCCGGCCGGGGTCGCGGAGCCACTGCGCGGGCAGCGGGATCTCCGTCTTCCCGATCGTGATGGACGCCCCCAGTGAGAGGATCACCAGCACGGCGAGGCCGAGCCACCAGAAGGAAGCCCTCGGAAACCGGACCCGGGCGACGGCGGCGTAGGCCAGCAGTCCGATCGTGACGACTCCGAGATACGCCGGGAAGAAGGCGTCTCCGAGCAAGACCGAGCCGGGTTGCTGCAACCAGGTCGCCAGCAGCTTCGGGGCGATCGGCACGAGGTAGCTGCCGAGCGTCGCCTTGTAAAAGAGGAATTCGCCGGAGGTCCGATCCATCGGGAAGCCATGCGTCATGGCCCAGACCTGGCTCGAGAACAGGACCAGAAGCGCGGGGAAGGTCAACGCGACGAAGGCGACGAACCACCCCAGTCGCGGCAGGATGAACGGCTTGCGCGCCCTCCACCCGACTCGCCAGGCACTCCAGAGGACGTAGAGCGTGGCCGGGAAGACCCCGAAGAGTCCGTAATAGGGGGCGCTCATCGCCAGGAGCAGATACAGGCAGGCGGCCAGGGCCAATCGGCCTCGTGATGGTCGATCGACGAAACGAAGCCATCCGACCAGGAAGAGCGGGAACCAGCCCAGGGTAATCTGCTCGATTTCGCCGATGGCGAAATAGGAGTTCGGCCCCGCAAGCATCGCGAGCAAGCCGGCCAGGGTCGCCGCCCAGGGGTTGCGGAGGACGTACCAGGCCAGGACGAACGTTCCGCACCCCGTCAGCACGAATCCCTGGAACCAGATGATGTTGAAACAGAGCAGGTCATTCGAAAGGAACGACGAGAGGCCGAGATAGAGGAGGCTCTGATATTGCAGGGGGGGCAGGTAGCCCACCGGGGCCCCGACCGGATGCTGAAGGCCGCTGGCCAGGAAGGGCAGCGTCCCTTCCAGAAGGCACTGCTTGTGCCATCGCATCGTCCAGAGATGGACCAGCGGATCGGCCGCGTGCGCGGGCAAGGCCGTCTGAATCGTGGTGATGGCCGGGTAGGTCGCCCCGATGGCCACCCCGGCGTAGAGGATCGCGACGAGGAACAAGCGACGCCAGGAGGGGAGTTCGGGCTGATCGGGGGCGACCGCGTTCGAGGGCGATTCCATCCTGCTCGATCCTCCGTGATGCCGAGATGGCCGAGAAATACCGAACGCGGGTGCGGGATTGAAGCACGAAGGGCCGGATGGGTCAACGGAAGTCGACCCATCCGGCCACGACACGTCATCCGGGGCGCCCGGAGCGTCGCTCAGGCGGTTTTCCGGGCGTTCAGGCGTTCGAGGAGGCGGAAGGTGTGGCTGGGCTGGCCGCCGGAGAGTCCTTCAACGCCCGGCGTCCGTCCCGGCCCGGGCTGCGGCCGGAAGGGCGCACCAGGGGCCGCCGGAGGGATGACCGGCCCCGCTTCGAGCCGGACCCGACCGGCGAAGAAGGCCTGATCGAACGACTCGGGGCTGACCAGCGGGTTGAGGCTGTTGTCGATCAGTCCCTCGACCTTGGCGTTGATATAACCGGTCGGGAGCACCAGGTCGTTCGGGCCGCCGAAGACCCCTTCGAACGGCTGGACCGAGGCGGCGAAGATCGAGTCGAAGACGTCTCCGGCCACCCGGACTCCCATCTGGCCGCCGCCCTGGGCGGTCGGTGCCGCCCCGGTGCCGGTTCCAGGGGTGTACCCGGCCAGGACGTTGGTGTTGATCACGTCGCCGCCGAAGGTCAACGACCCGGCGTTACGACCCACCAGGATGGACGAGGCCACGGCGCCCCGGTTGGCCTTCAGTTGCTCGATCTCGCCGGCCTGGATGGACACGGTATCCATCCCGAGGCCGAACATGGCGGTGCGGACTCCCTCGACGGCCTGCACCGTGACCTTGTTCGTCTCGCCACCGATGTAGAAATTCGTCAGGCGAGCGTTGTTGCCGCCCACCTGGACCGTCATGTTCGTGGCGTTGCCGCCGATCCGGAACCGTCCGATGGCACCGGTCGCCACCTGGCCCGGGACCTGGGGGGCCTGGGAAATGATGGTCGTCCCGCCCGAATTGTCGCCGTTGAACGACCCCGTGTCCTCCAGGTCGAGGGCCGGGTCCCCCTGAATCGTGTTGGCCTGGAACACGTTGATGCGGCCGCTGACGTTGAAGGTGACGATGTCCTGGGGCGTCAGCGGGTCGACCACGGTCTCCGGGTTGGTCGTGTCGACGCGATCGAGAATGATGCTGGTCCCCACCCGGTTCGGGAGGCCGAGATTGATCGCGAACCGGTTGGGCTGGGCCTCACCCGAGGGAGGGTCGGGCGGTTCGGCGCCGAACGACGCGCGGGTCTCGACCCCCCCGAAGTGGAGCGTCACGACACCGTCGGGGATGTCGATCCGCCCCTGGACCTGCTCGGTCCCGCCGGGGCTGGTATCGCCGAGCCAGAAGTCGGGCATGTCCACGGCCAGCATGCCGACACCGATCCCCGGCCCGGGAGAGACGCTCGACGGAGAGACGAGGTTCTCGAAGAAGACCCGGCCATCCCCACCGCCGGCCTGATCGACCACGCCGATCAGCCGGGTCTGGGCGGGGTTGGCCCCCTGGACCGTGATGGTATCGATCAGGCCGGGCTGACCGATCGGGACCGGCGTCACCCCGTCGGTCCCCGGCTGGTTCGTGACCCGAAGCGAACCCGGCCCGACCAGTCGCAACGTCCAGAGGTCGCCATCGAAATCCACCCCGTGGAAGACCGTCGAGAGCATCTGACGGCTTTCGAGGACATCCGGCCCCGGACGGAAACCCAGCGACCGACGGCGCTTTGACGTCGACATGGAGACACTCTCCCAGAAGGGGAAACCCTCGCCCGATGCGGGACGACCCGCCCGGCCTGCCGTGCCAGGTCGCAGTCGGCCTCACCACAAAGACGGGCGAAGCCCAACGGCCCCCTCATCGCTCGATCGAACCACCGCGAATTTCGGCCCCCCGCCCCGGAGCGGGGCGAGGAATCGGGTCAGGGACGCTTCCCTCGCGGTCGTGACCAACTCACTCCTATTCAGTCGGTTCCCGCCTCGCACCCCTTGAGGAAAATCCACACGACCGGCACGATCAACAGAATCGCCAAGACAACTTCGCACTGGACCAGCGGCGGAAATGCCTGATAACATGCATTGAGCGGACGAGTTCCTGACCGGCCAGGGAGGGCCTGATCGTGTTGCCGGCGGCCAACGGATCTCGGGGCAGGACGGCTGGCTCGCCGGCAGGAGGGAGACGATGAGTCCGAACGCTCCGTCCCGGCGTCGGCCCGCGGTTCAGATCACCGAGATCCGAGCGGCTCGGCTGCACCGCCTCGTGCGATTGCTCGACGAAGCTCCGAGGTCGCGAACGGAGTTGCTCGCCTTGCTCCAGATCGGCTTGCGGACGTTTTACCGCGAGCTCGAACTCCTGCGCCGCTGCGGCGTCAAGATTCGCCTGATCAGCAAGCAGTATCAGCTTCGAGGTACCCTGACCCAGGCGGAAGCCCAGCTCCCGTTCCCCGATCCCCGGCTGAGTTTCGCCGAGATGGCGGAACTGTCGTCCTACCAGGGCCCGGTCGCTCGACGATTGGCAGGGATGCTGAAGCGAGTCCTGGACCAGTCGGCCGGCAAGTCGGAAAGAGGTTCGCGGGCGACGTCGGGTCAGGCGGGCGCAAAAGAAAACCCCCCGAGAGGTCGGGGGGGCCGGAAGTGACCGGGGTGGGACTCGAACCCACGACCAGCGGATTAACCTACCCCATCGGCTTTCACCGACCTCGGTTCGGCCCGGTTCGAGGGCCTCCCCGTGTTGGAGTCTGGACTCTCCCTTCACCATCGCAGGTGTGCCGCGTCGAGTCTCTGGGGCTGGACCCGGCGATCCGCCGGAGTCCTTGCCTGCTGATGACCCAATCCCCCACACTTTTCCGACCGTCACGTTTGCCGTTGCCGGCTACCGTTGTGGTGGTGGAGGCTCTCAGGGCGTCCCAGCATACTGCGGCATCCACTCTTGCGGTTCGGTTTCTTCCCGCAAGAGGCTCCAATTGTGCGCGCCGAATGGCGGCGTCGAAGTCCGCTGCTCTACCGACTGAGCTACCCGGTCGGCTGTTTCGCTGGACGGAGACGCATCCCGAGGAAGTCCAGGGGCGGCGTGCTCCCGTCACACACTACCTTACGCAACCGTCGCCGCCACGTCCAGGGACACCCGGTTTTCATCGCACGTTCGGGCGATTTTGCTCGCCGATCGCGGGGGGTGGGGGCGAGGCTCGCCCCAGGACGTTGGTGAAACTTGGTTTAACTTTTTCTTGTCGCTGACGGGGAAGGTCAGTAAAGTTGAGCATTGGATTCGCGTCTCCATGTCGAGGAATCGGATCGGGCAACGGCCGTGGTTCCGGGCCCCGGACTGGGACACCGAGGAGAGCACAGTGATGCACAGGTGGCTGGCCGCGACGACGATCGGACTGGTGCTGACGGCAATCGGCCCTGCAGGGCTCTCGGCCTCGGTGAGCGATCACCCCGAATCGGCTCGGGCCGAACCGTTGCGAATCGTCCCGGACGCGGTCACCCTGATCGGCCCCGACGCGGTCCAGCAACTGGCCGTCGAAGGTGCAGGGGATGGCAAGGATCACACCTCCTCGGCTCGATTCATCAGCGCCGATGAGTCGGTGGTGGTCGTCGATCGCTCCGGGATGATCTCGGCCCGGGGCGACGGCGAGACGGCCGTTCGGATCGAGGTCGGAGGCCGTCAGATCGAGGTGCCTGTCGAGGTCCGGGCGTTCGACGACCCGCCGCCGATCCACTTCACCAACCAGATTGTGCCGATTTTCACCAAGCTCGGCTGCAACGCCGGCGGCTGCCATGGGAAGTCGGGGGGTCAGAACGGCTTCCGCCTCAGCCTGCTCGGATTCGAACCGGAACTGGATTACGAAACCCTGGTGAAGGAAGGCCGAGGGCGCCGCGTCTTCCCGACCGCTCCCGAGCAAAGTCTGCTCCTTCTGAAAGCGGTCGCCGAGGTCCCGCACGGTGGCGGCAAGCTGCTCGCGGAGGACTCGCACGAGTACCGACTCATTCGCCGATGGATTGCCGAGGGGATGCCGGTAGGAGCCCCGGAGGCACCGACGGTGGACCGGATCGAGATCTATCCCCCCGCCCGGGTCCTCGCCCAGGGGACCGATCAGCAACTGGTGGTGACGGCCGTCTACTCGGATGGTTCGACCGAAGACGTCACCCGGTGGGCCCAGTACGAGTCGAACGTCTCCGAGGTCGCCAACGTGGCGGAGGGGGGGCGCGTTCGGACGGCAGACCTTCCCGGGATGGCCGCCGTGATGGCTCGCTATCAGGGGAAGGTGGCGGTCTTCCGGGCCACCGTCCCCCGGGGGGGCCCCGTGGCCGAGGCCATCGCGTTCTCGCCCAGGAACTTCGTCGATGAGCTGGCCCTCGCGCAGTGGAAGGAGTTGGGCCTGACCCCTTCGGATGTCTGCTCAGACGAGGAGTTCATCCGTCGGGCCTCGCTCGACATCACCGGCACCTTGCCGACCGTCGAGGAAATCGACGCGTTCGTCGCCGATGCCGACGCGGACAAGCGGGAGCGACTGGTCGATGTCCTCCTGGATCGCCCGGAGTATGCCAGGCTCTTCGCGGTCAAGTGGGCGGACATCCTCCGGAACAAGCGGTCCGGGGACGCTCGGAATCAACGCTCGACCTTCCGCTTCTACGACTGGATCCGCCGCCAGATCGACCAGAATACCCCGTTCGACGAGTTCACCCGGCAGGTGATCGCCGCCAGCGGCACCCCCGAGACGGCGCCTGCGACGGTCTGGTATCGCGACCTGAAGAAGGCCGACGAGTTCGTGGACGACGCGGCTCAGGTGTTCCTCGGGATGCGACTCCAGTGCGCGAAGTGCCATCACCACCCGTTCGAGACCTGGAGCCAGGAAGACTATTACGGCTTTGCAGCCTTCTTCGGTCGGGTCGGGCGGAAGGGGTCGCTGGCCTCCCAGCAAGGGGGGAGCGATGAATTGGTGATCTTCAGCAAGCGGAGCGGCCAGGTTCCCCACCCGAAGACCGGCCAGCCGATGGAGCCGAGGGGGCTCGGCGAGGCCGAACCCTTCGCGATCTCGGCGATGGAGGACCCGAGGGAGGTCCTGGTCGACTGGCTGGCACGCGAGGACAACCCCTTCTTCGCCCCGGCCGTGGTGAATCGCTACTGGGCACACTTCTTCGATCGGGGGCTGGTCGAGCCGATCGATGACCTTCGCGAGACGAACCCCGCCACGAATCCGGCCCTGATGGATGCGCTGAGCGAGGACTTCATCGCCTCCGGGTATGATCTCAAGCACCTCGTCCGGACGCTCACGACGAGCAGGCTCTACAGCCTTTCGAGTGAGCCGAACGACACGAATGCGAGGGATACGCAGAGCTTCGCCCGCTTCTACCCGAAGCGAATGGGCGCGGAGGTGCTGCTCGACGCCATCTCCCAGGTGACCCGGGTCCCGAATCGCTTCGATGGCTTGCCGGCCGGATTCCGGGCCATCGCGCTGCCCGACGAATCGGTCCGTTCCGACTTCCTGGACACCTTCGGCAGGCCGATGCGAGACACCGCCTGCGAGTGCGAGCGGATCGAGGACGCCAGCCTCAGTCAGAGCCTGATGCTGCTGAACTCCGCGGAGGTTCAGGCCAGGCTCTCCGATGACGCCGGCCGGGCGGCAGCCCTGGCCAGCGACCCGCGACCGATCGAGGAGCGGATCGACGAGCTGTTCCTCCAGGCCTTTGCTCGCACCCCTTCGGACAGCGAGCGGGCCACGGCGATCTTCCACGTCGAGTCGAAGCCCGGGCAGGAGCGCGAGGCCTTCGAGGACATCCTCTGGGCCTTGCTCAACGCCAAGGAATTCCAGTTTATTGATTGACGGTCCCGTGCCGGGCCCGGATCCTGGTGACTCCAGACCCGCTCGTTCCATTGTTTCCGGGAATCGACGACCATGCTCCTCCTCGGCACCGTCACGTACAATATCGCCAAGGACTGGGATCTCGACACGATCCTGACGAAGCTCCCCCCGCTAGGCTTCGAAGGGGTCGAGTTGCGCACCACGCACGCTCACGGCGTCGAGGTTTCCCTCTCCGACGCCGAGCGTGCCGAAGTTCGCAAGCGTTTCAGCGACGCGGGCCTGGAGCTCGCCGGCCTGGGGAGCGCCTTCGAGTACCACTCGGACGACCCGGCGGAAGTTCGGCGCAACATCGAAGGGACGAAGGAATTCATTCACCTAGCCCACGACATCGGGGCCCCCGGGGTGAAGGTCCGGCCGAACGGGATTCCCGAGGGGGCCGACCCCGAGGCGACCTTCCGGCAGATCGGCGAGTCATTGCTCGAGGTCGGCGAGTACGGCGAAGGCTTCGGGGTCGAGATCCGGGTCGAGGTCCATGGGCGGGACACGGCGAGGTTCCCCCAGTTCGCGACCATCATGAACCATGCGAATCATCGGAACGTCACGGTCTGCTGGAACTCGAACCCGACGGACCTGATCGACGGGTCCATTGAACCAGCCTTCGGAATGGTCGCCGACCGGATTGGCCTGGTTCACATCAACGAGCTTCATAGCGGCTATCCGTACCGGACTCTCTTTCGATTGCTCAATGAGTCGGGATACCAGGGCTTTACGCTCGCTGAGATTCCCGACAGCCCCGAGCCGGATCGATTGCTCCGCTACTACCGGGCGCTCTGGGAAGCCCTTCAGCCCGATCACGAATCCGACTGAGACCTCCTCGCTCGGCTCAGAACGGAATGTCGAGCCAGAGGTAACGGGGAACCGGTTCAATCCACGGTTCCCCGGTTTCTCCGGAATCACGAGAGGTCGGGCATCACGTGCCCGCGACGATCCGGTCCAGCTCGTCCTCGTCCAGGATCGTGATCCCGAGTTGTCGAGCCTTCTCCAGCTTGCTGCCGGGCTCGGCGCCGGCGATCAGGTACGAGGTATTCTTGGAAACCGAACCGGTGACCTTGCCTCCGGCCCGCTTGACGACCGCCTCGGCCTCGGCCCGCGATCGTCTGGGAAGGGTGCCGGTGATGACCACCGTCTTGCCGGCGAGCGGCAGCCCGCCGGCGGCCTCGGGTTCCGGGAGCGGTTCGGGGACCACTCCCGCCTCCAGCAGGTCGTCGAGGAGCGCCTGGTGGGTCGGGTCGTCGAAGAAGTGCCGGATGCTGGCGGCGACAACGTGCCCGACCTCCGGGACGGCCTCCAGTTCCTCCAGCGAGGCGGACCGGATGGCATCGATCGACCGGAAGCGGAGGGCGAGGACCTCGGCCATCCGGGTGCCGACATGTCGGATCGTCAGGGCCGTCAGGAGGCGGTCGAGGGTCCGGTGCTTGCTCTGATCGAGCTCCCGGACGAGGTTGGCCGCCGACTTCTTCCCCATGCGGTCGAGCCCGGCGAGCGTCTCCTCATCGAGCCGGTACAGGTCGCCGAGCGAGCGGACGAGGCCTCGATCCACGAGCTGTTCGATGAGTTTCTCGCCGAGGCCATCGACGTCCATCGCGTCGCGGTGGGCGAACCAGCGGAGCCACTCCTTGAGCTGATCGGGGCACTTGGAGGGCGGGTTCGTGCAACGGGCATCGACCTCTCCCGGGGTGCGTTCGATCGGGGCGTCGCAGCTCGGGCAGCGGCCCGGGAACGCGTAGGGCTGTTCCGATCCGTCCCGGGCATCCACCTCGACCCGGACGACCTGCGGGATGATCTCTCCGGCTTTCTGGATGACGACCGTGTCGCCGATCCGGACCCCCTTGCGCTCGATCTCGTCCGGGTTGTGCAAGCTGGCCCGCCTGACGACCGTGCCGGCCAGGGGGACCGGCTCGAGCTCGGCCACCGGCGTCAGCTTGCCGGTCTTGCCCACCTGCACGGTGATGCCGAGAATCGTCGTGATCGCCTGCTCAGCCTCATATTTATAGGCGATCACCCATCGGGGGCTCTTGGAACGGCTGCCGAGTCGGGCCCGCTGGCCCAGGTCGTCCACCTTGATCACCAGGCCGTCGATCTGGAAGTCGAGGTCATGGCGTCGGGTTTCCCAGTCATTGGCGTGCTGGATCACCTGCTCGATGTCGTCGAAGGCCGCATTATGCGGGCTGACGGGAATGCCCCACTCGCGGATCGAGGCGAGTATCTCGCTGTAGGACTGCGCATCGATCCCGCTCACATCGCCGAGCCCGTGCGCCACGAACAAGAGCCGGCGTCGGCCGCAGATCTTCGGGTCGAGCAGCTTCAATGAACCGGCGGTGGCGTTCCGAGGATTGGCGAACGGTGCCAGGCCCTCGGCCTTGCGCCCTTCGTTGAGCCGGGCCAGCTCGGAGTTGGTCATGTACACCTCTCCCCGGGCTTCCAGCAACGAGGGAGGGTCGTCGAGCAGGGTCAGGGGGACCCCCCGGACGGTCCGCAAGTTCGAGGTAATGTCGTCGCCCCGCTCTCCGTCGCCGCGAGTGGCGCCGAGGACCAGGGCCCCCTTCTCGTACCGGAGCGAGACGGCCACCCCGTCGACCTTCAGCTCGACGACATAACGGAGGGATTCGCCCTCGGTCAGGCCCTTTCGGACGCGGCGATCCCACTCGCGAATCTCATCGAGCGTGTACGTATTTTCGATGGAGAGCATCGGGACCGCATGCCGGATCGTCTCGAACGCGGCGATCGGCTCGCCCCCGACGCGTTGGGTCGGGCTGTCGGGCGTGATCAATTCCGGATGGGCGGCTTCGAGGTCTTCCAGTTGCTTGAGGAGCCGATCATAGTCGCGATCGCTGATGACCGGGGCCGCCTCGACGTAATAGAGGCGGTTGTGTTTCTCGATCTCCAGGCGGAGTTCATTCACGGCTCGGACAACGTCGTCGGTCGCCATGCTCGATCGCCCCCCCTCCTGGGAAGCGCCCCGCGAATCATCTGGGGGCGAGAGATCCGGGATGTCGGCGGCCGTCTCCTGTTCTGACGAAGACGACCGCCACGATTCTGACCTTGCCCAACGGTTCAATCGCGATCAGGCTTCGCTGACCCAAGACTGGCCGGCGAGTTCGTAGTCGATGAGATCCTGAGGGGCGAACCAGAGTGCAATTTCACGCTCGGCCGATTCGGGACTGTCGCTGCCGTGGATCAGGTTGTTCTGCTTGCTGACGGAGAAGTCACCCCGGATGGTGCCAGGAACCGCTTCGATGCCGCTGGTCTTGCCCATCATCCCCCGGACCACCGACACGGCTTCCGGCCCGGCCAGCACCGCAACGACCACCGGACCTCCGGTGATGAACTCGATCAGGCCGGGGAAGAAGGGGCGTTCCTTGTGCTCGCCGTAGTGCTGCTCGGCCAGTTCCTGGCTGACCTGGATCATCTTCAAGGCGGCGATCCGCAGCCCCTTGGCCTCGAATCGCTGAAGAATCTGGCCGACCAGGCGGCGCTGGACACAGTCGGGCTTGAAGATGATGAGGGTACGTTGCATTGCGGGGAAACCTTGCGCTTCGTTTTGGAATCGTTGCCGAGGCCAGGGCGATGATCGGACGAGTCAGCCGGCCGCTACCGTCGGCCGGTTCGGCAGTATAGCGAGTGCAAGCTGGGCGATTCAACCGTCCGAGATCGTCCGCCAGGGGAGTTCGTCGTACCCGTCGGGGCGGAGCCTCCAGATTCGGACCTCGGGCTCGGGCTGCTGCAGGGAAACGATGATCCGGGGCACCTCCTCGTAATAGTTCTCGCGCAGGTCGGTCCCGCTCGGGATCGCCGGCCATTTCGGGTGCGAGTGGTAGATGGCCAGGATCTGGGCCGATTGGCCCCGAAGCTGGCGGACGGCGGCGATCAGGTCGGCCGGGTCGGCGTCGTACCGGGTCTCGCTCTGGGCGGCATTGCGGAGCGGATGGAAGGACGACACACGGGGAGGCCTTCCTCCGAGCAATCCACAGGCTTCGAGCGGCGACTCTCGGAGGCAATGCTCGATCATGGCGTGCAGGATCGAGCCGGGGATCTCGAGCAGATCCCCGGCCGAGGGCGATGTCGGCTCTGGATCACTCATTCGGGGAACAAGGGGGTCGAGAGGTATCGCTCTCCCAGGTCCGGCAGCACGACGACGATCAGTTTGTCCGCGTTCTCGGGCCGCATGGCGACTTGAAGCGCCGCGTGAGCGGCCGCTCCGCAGGAGATGCCGCAGAGCATCCCTTCCAGGCGGGCCAGGCGCCGGGTCGTTTCGAACGAATCTTCATTGGAAACGCGAATCACCTCGTCGATGATCTTGACGTTGAGGATCTCGGGGATGAAGCCGGCGCCGATCCCCTGAATCTTGTGCGGGCCGGGTTTGGTCGGCTCTCCGTTGCGCGTCTGGGTGATGACCGGGGAATCCTCCGGCTCGACGGCGACGACCTGCAATTCGGGCTTGCGGCCCTTGAGGACCTCTCCGCAGCCCGTAATCGTACCGCCGGTGCCCACGCCGCAGACGAGGATGTCGATCTGGCCGTCGGTATCGCGCCAGATCTCCTCGGCCGTGGTTTTCCGGTGGATCTCCGGGTTGGCCGGATTGCGGAACTGCTGCGGCATGAAGGCGTTCGGCGTGCTCTTGGTCAGTTCCTCGGCCCGGCGGACCGCGCCGGGCATGCCTTCGGCCGCGGGGGTGAGGACGATCTCCGCCCCGAAGGCCTTGATCAAGCGGCGGCGCTCCAGGCTCATGCTCTCGGGCATCGTCACGACCAGGCGATACCCCCGGGCCGCGCAGGTGAAGGCCAGGCCGATGCCCGTATTCCCGCTCGTCGGCTCGATGATGACCGTGTCGGGGTTGATCTTCCCTTCGGCCTCGGCGGTGTCGATCATCGCCACGCCGATCCGGTCCTTGACCGACCAGAGCGGGTTGAAGTTCTCCAGCTTCGCGACGACCTGGGCGTGGCAACCCTCGGTGATCCGTCGCAGGCGAATCAAGGGGGTGTTGCCGACACACTGCGTGATCTCGTCGTAGATCCTGCCGCGTGCCCTGACTTCGTCAGCGGTCGCCATCGTCTCGTCTCCTCGGGCGTCGGAACGCTCGGCAACAGGTACTTCGAACACACCGGCGGCGGTGACCTCGACCCATCCGCCAGGCAAGCCCCAATCATACGACCCCGCCTCGGTCGCGGCAACCCGGGCAATCTCGACTAGACCACTCATTTTGGTGATCATTGCCGGTTTGATCGTCCAACCGGCTTCCGACGCCCTGACTTCCGCAGTCTGAACTCGACTGGCGTTGACACACCGACCCATCCTTTTTTACGATCATTTCCTCAGTTGCCACCGTAGCTCAATCGGCAGAGCACCGCTTTCGTAAAGCGGGGGTTAAGAGTTCGACTCTCTTCGGTGGCTCTCTCTAAAGCCTTTTGCCGCAATATCTTGCGGAATGTCTCTGGAAGTCTCGGTGCGGCTCGTCGGTCTGCAATGTTACACGAGGCACCGATTCACCCCGAGTTTTCATGCTCCAGGGGGCGAGTCGATTGCCCGGAATCCCCCCTCCTGGCGGCGAATTCTCGATCGTGGATCTCCTCGCCGATGAGGACCTGGAGCGGTCGGCGGTCGTCGCCAACTGCCGGATGAACCGGGAGCGGAACCTCGCCGGCTCCAACGGCTACGACCGGGAACTGGGCCTCGATCCCCTCGGCTTCCTCAAGTCCGTCGAGGGGCAGCGAGGCGGTGCGGCATGGCTGGACCTCTGCTGCGGCAGCGGCACGGCCCTGATCCAGGCGGCCGAGCGGCTGCGTGACGAGGGGATCGGGGACCGCATCTCGATGCTGGGCGTCGACCTTGTGGGGATGTTCCGACCGATCCCCGAGGGGTTCCCGGCGCTTCGGCTGATCGAGGCGTCGGTGCGGAGGTGGGAGCCGGACCGCACGTTCGACCTGATCACCTGCGTCCACGGGCTGCACTACGTCGGCGACAAGCTCGGGCTGATCGGGCGTGCCGCTTCCTGGCTCTCCGAGGATGGGCTGTTCCTGGCGAGCCTCGACCTCGCCAACATCAAGCTCAGCGACGACCACATTGCGGGGCGGCGGGTGGCGACTGATCTGAGGCGGGCGGGGCTGGACTACGACCGCCGGAGGCGGCTGGTGGCCTGCCGGGGCCGGCGGGACATCGCCGTGCCCTATCGCTACCTCGGGGCCGATGACCGGGCGGGGCCGAACGTCACGGGCCAGCCCGCCGTGGACTCCCACTACGAGCCCGCCCAAGTCAGGTTCGGGTGATCGGGAACCGGGACGATCTCCCCGAGGGAACGCTCACGCCGTCTGCTGGCACGCCCCGGCGAGGATATGCAGGAGAACCTGTCCCTGCTCGGCACTGATCCGCCCGGCGTGGGCCAGGTCCTCGACCTCCGACCGGCAGTCCTCGACGACCCGATGCTTGCCGGGGTAGTCGGGATGACGGGCGATCAGCCCCGCCGTCTCCACCAGCCGCTCGAAGTAGGAATGAGCATCCATCGCCGGACCTCCCTGAGTAGACCTCCGCCGATTGCATCAATGCGCCTGTCGGGCTTACGCCCACGAGCCGCCCCCCGTGACGGAGGGCGACTCCATCGCCTCGCTGTCGAGCAGCCCGGCACTTCTATACGAATGACCACGGGAGATGGTGCGGCTCGGCGTGGAGGCAGGGCGGATCAGCAGGAAGGGCGTCCTCACATCACGATCCACGAAGGCGAGTAGGGTCGGTCTTGCCGCAGGTGCCCCGCCGCATCGAGACGCTCCAGAGGTCCGGGGGTTCGTCGTCGGAGACCTGCTCGATTGCGTCGGCTGCCCCTGCGTCTCAGGATGTAGGAGCCGACGAATCGCCCCGCATGCCGACCGGAGAACCAACCCGATGACGTTCCCGACCCTGATCCTGGGGATTGCCCTGACTGCCGCAACGACTGATGATCCCCGCCCCTTCCCGGGCCGGGTGAGCGATTGGCACGGCTTCGTCCGGCATGACTTCCGGGTCGACGGGGCTGATGCGATCGTCGTCGAGCCCCCGGAGCCCCTGCCCGGACGCCCCTGGGCCTGGCGGGGCGAGTTCTTCGGGGCGTTCCCCAACGCCGACCTCGAACTGCTCCGGAGGGGATGGCATCTTGCCTACCTCGCCGTGCCCGACCAGTTCGGCTCGCCCCGGGCCATGGACCACTGGGAGACGTTCTACGAGATGCTGGTCCGAGATCACGGATTCTCGCCGAAGCCGGCCCTGATCGGACTGAGCCGGGGGGCGCTCTACTGCATGGCCTGGGCGGCACGGCATCCCGACCGGACGCTGCTGGTCTACCTCGACAACGGTGTCTGCGACTTTCGGAGTTGGCCGGGCGGGCGTCCCAAGGGGCTGGGCGAGGGGAAGGGCTCGCCCGAGGAGTGGTCCAAGCTGCTGCGGGCGTATGGCTTCCGGGACGACGAGGAGGCGATCGCCTCCCGGCTCAACCCGGTGGACCGTCTGGCGCCGCTGGCCAGGGCAGGGGTGCCGATCCTGCTGGTCTACGGGGACGCCGACACGGTGGTGCCGCACCGGGAGAACTCGGAGGTCGTCTTCGAGCGATACCGGGCGCTGGGCGGGGAGGTGGAGCGGATCGTCAAGCCGGGTCAGGACCACCACCCCCATGGGCTGGACGACCCCCGGCCAATCGTGGAGTTCTTCGAGCGGGTCCGTCGGGGCGGCTGAGGAGACGCCCGGCGGTCCTCCCGTTTCGAGGCTCCGTCGAGCGATGGGATCGAGTGTCCCCTAACGGGGTCTGGATGCTGTAAATCAATTTGTGCCGTTGAACCGATCTGGTCACCTCGGAAGAGATTCCCCGCCTTCCTCGCCTTCGAGGAGTGCCCCCCTCCCGCCTCAATGCCGTTGCAGGCCGGCGAGGGGCGGCACCGGTCCCGCCGGACCCGCTCACCAGAGCCCCGGCACCAGCCGGTATCGCACCCGCCGGGCGTAGTCGGCATCTCGCCCACGGCGTTGATGACCGCCTGCCGGTCCTCGTCGGAAACGCCGCCCCGACTGACAGACTCCAGGTGGTGGGAAGCCGATCGATCAGGTGACGCTGCCGCCGGGACTGCGGGTCTTCGCCGGTCAGGGACTCGATGGGGTCGAGCAGGTCGGTCCAGCGGGAGGGGTCGGCGAGATCGTCGACCCGCAGGTATCGCTTGATGAAGACCCGGTGACGGGCGGCAGCTTCACGGACCCACTAGGAGGCCGCCAACTGGTCGTGATCTTCCAGGACGTTGAGCCGCTGGAGTACCGACCGCACCGCAGATCGGGCCTCGGCAAGCACTTTCAGCGACTTCTCCCTGCGCCCGCCCTGACCGGAGATGCTTCGGGCCAGTGCCGATGCCTTGGCGAGCGCCTCGAAGCAGCCGCCCAGGTCGTCGAGCAGGGCGATATCCGAGGTCGGTTGAGGAGTCCTTGGCATCCAGCCAGTAGAAGGCGTCGGCGAAGCGATCGGCGAACTCCGAGACCCCCGGATCGTCCGAGTCACCCTCGTGAGCCTCCCCGGCCCCGATCCGACGGAGGCGGGACGACGCCAGTCGAGCCCCCTCGGCCTTGAGCCGGCAGCGGGCCTCGATCTCGTCGAGGTCCGGTCCCTCATCGAAGCCGTCCATCCGGGGAAGTTCCGTTTCCGGAGGGGACGGGCATGATTGTCCCAGCGTCAGTTCGTGGAGCGGTTCGGGCTCCTGAGGGGCTTGATCTTCGGCGGCAGTTACGCCTTCGGCGGTCGATTGAGCCGGGGACGGGTCGGGATTCGAGCCCGCATCCTGGTCGTCTCCCGTGGGCTGGTCCTCGGTCGCCTCCAGGATCGCCCGGGCCAGGTCCCGGAGGTCCGCTCGGAGTTCGGCGTCCTCGGCGGCGAGGGCGAGGAGACGTTCGACCTCGGCCTCGATGATCTTCATCTCCCAGCCGGGCATTGCTCCCTCCGAACTCCATGCCGAGGATGTAAACTTCTCCGTGTCATCCCCCTCCGTCGAGCATAACCCTCCGGTTTGACTGCGGAAATGGCGGCGGGCACAATCGGCTCGGGGTCGGATGTCCGGGGACAGGGAGGTCGCCCACCGCCGAACTGGGAAGAGGGTCAAGCAGAAGGCCGATCCGGGTCGTAGCCGATGAAGAGCGGAGCCTGTGGTCACCCGGGAAACGGGGCCACAAGCGGAAGGAACCCGAGCGCCGAGTTCTGCGAACCGAACGCAAGGAGGCGAGAGCGGCATGAGCGGACAGACCTTCTCCCCCGGCCCGACGGCGAACTCCGTCAGGGACGCCGACGGACGGGTCGTGACCGTCCCCGAGGGCTGGGTCCTCCTGCCGCCGGGGGACGCCGGGCTCACCCGCCGGGTCAAGGCCGCCGGGGACCACTGGGTCGTCGCCGAGCGAAAGGGACGCAAGGTCTTCTCCCGGGGCGTCTGGGCTCCGTCGGTGACCATCGAACGCATCCGGGCCGAACTCTCATCCGAGCGAGCAACGACGGGCTACACCAAGCGGAGGGAGGCCGACGCCCGTCGCCGTGACGAGGCCCAGTCCCGCTACGTCGAGGACTTCCGAGGGGCGGTCCTGGCATTCCTGGCCTTCCATCCCAATCACGACGACCTGGCCGACCGCCTCGCCCGTGCCGTCACCGAGCACGCCACGCCGGTCGGCAGCGGCACCGTGGCCAGGACCAGCCGTATCCCGGTGGAGCAACGGGCCGAGGCAGCCGTGATCGCCTGGATGCGACATCGGACGACCTGCTACGACGGGATGGTGATCCCAAGGGTCAAGGGGAAGCGGCGGGAGGTCCGGCGGATGCTCGCCCGGCGGTCCCAGGAGTTGCTGGGCCAATATCGGCGGGGAGAGCCGGCGGGGGGAGGATGCCCGCTGAGGGCGGCGCTCGGCGTTGCAACTTCCGAGACTCGGGATCGGTCAGATGGCGGTCGCCCGGCCTCGGAAGCCACCGTGCGGAAGCCGGCCGTTTGACGGCGGGTCCGGCGAGGGGGACAATCGGCGTCGGCCGGGATGCCCCGGAGCCCCCGGAACCTCGTTGGCCCGATCGCATGAGGCATCCACCATGGCAAGCTCCATCGAGTTCCTCGACCGTCGTCGCTTCCTGGGCACTGGGATCGGCCTCGTCTCCTCCCTTGCGGCGGGGGGTGCCGTCGACCTGCCGGCCTCCGGGGGCGACGGCGACGACCGTGATGGCGGTGGACTGGTCGCCGGCATCGGGCGGGAGGTCATCTTCCCCGGGCGCCGGGGCGGGACGACGTGGTTCCACCCCCGGCCCTGCATGGTCCCCGCCGCCGACGGCCCCGTCGCCCTGATGACCCTCCAGTCCATCGGCGGCTCCGACGTGTTCGGGCCGGTCCACTGGACGACCTCCTCGGACCTGGGCCGTACCTGGAGCATGCCGGAGCCGATCCCGGGGCTGGGGCGACGGGATCTGGGCGGCGGTTGGGAGGTGGGCGTCTGCGACGTGGTCCCCGAATACCATGCACAGACGAACTCCGTCCTGGCCATAGGGCATAACGTCTATTACGAGGGCGGCGTCCTGGCCCGGCCCCAGCGGAGGCGATGGCCCGTCTCCGTCGTCCGGTCCCCGGACGGGCGGTGGTCCGAGCCCCGGCGGCTGGAGTGGGACGATCCTCGGGGCTCGGCCATCTCCACCTGCGGCTGCTCGCAGCGGGTGGTCCTGGACGACGGCGACGTGCTCGTCCCGCTGTCTTTCGGACCCGAGGGCCGCACCCACCGCTCGGTCACGACCGTGCGCTGCTCGTTCGACGGGAGTGATCTCCGCATCCTGGACGTGGGCTCCGAACTGGTCAACACGAGCGGTCGGGGGCTGCTGGAGCCCTCGCTGACCCGCCTGGATGGTCGCTTCTACCTGACGATCCGGGCCGAGGACGACCGGGGCTACGTCTCCGTCTCCGACGACGGCCTGCGCTGGGGTCCGCAGCGGCCCTGGTGCTGGGACGACGGCGAGCCGCTGGTCATGTCCACCACCCAGCAGCACTGGCTGCCGCACTCCGACGGGCTCTTCCTGGTCTACACCCGGAGGGATGACGCGAACGTCAACGTCATGCGGTGGAGGGCGCCGTTGTATGTCTCCGAGGTGGACCGGGACCGCTTGCGGCTGATCCGGGCGTCGGAGCGGGTGGTCCTGCCGCTGATCGGCGACGGGATCGACGACCCGACGCACGTCGCCCGCATGGGCAACTTCCACACGGTCGCCGCCACCCCGGAGGAGTCGTGGGTGACCGTGGGTGAGACGCTGCCGGAGGACGGCTGGCGGGGCGACACGCTTCTGGCCCGGGTCCGCTGGTGCCGCCCGAATCGCCTGGCGCCCGCCTGAATCCCCCGCCGAGGAGCCACACCATGACCGTCCGCTGGTGCTTGATGCTGTTGCAGACGCTTGCCCTGCTCTTCATGCCGGGATTGGCATGGTTCGACGACGACCCGGAGCCTGAGGAGATCGCTCAGGCCGACTCCGACCCCGATGCGCCCACCGTCGCCTTCGAGGAGCGACCTGACGGCCTGGGGATCACGATCGGCGGGGAGCCGTTCGCCACTTACGTCTTCGAGCAGGGTCGCATCCCCCGCCCCTTCCTGGAGCACCTCCGCTCCCCGAGCGGCGTGCAGGTCACCCGCAGCAACCCGCCGGTCGAGGGAGTGGATATCGCCGACCACCCCACGTTCCATCCCGGCCTCTGGCTGGCCCTCGGCGACCTCAATGGGGCCGACTCCTGGCGGAACGCCGACCCCATCCGGCACGCCGGGTTCGTCGAGGAGCCGTTGGGCAGCCCAGGCCGAGGCCGTTTCGCCGTTCGGAATCGCTACCTCAAGGACGGCGAGGTCATCGCCGAGGAGGTCTGCCGCCTGACCATCGTCGTCCGGCCCGCCAGCACGCTGCTGGTCTGGGACTCGGAGTTCCGACCCGTGGGCGGCTCCCTGGCCTTCGGCGACCAGGAGGAGATGGGACTGGGCGTCCGGCTCGCCACCCCATTGGCGGTGGTCAACGGCGGGCGGATCATCGACAGCGAGGGGAGAGTCAACGAGGCCCAGGTATGGGGTGCGCAGGCCGACTGGTGCTCCTACGCCGGGGAGATCGACGGCGAGCGGGTGGGCCTCCTGCTGATGCCCGACCCCGGCAACTTCCGACGCCCGTGGTACCACGCCCGGGACTACGGACTGCTCGTGGCCAACCCGTTCGGACGCAACGCCTTCACCGGGGGCGAGCCGAGTCGGGTGATCGTCGAGGCGGGGGAGACCCTGCGAATGAGATTCGGCATCCTGGTCTTCGACGGAGACGCCGACCTGGAAGCAGCCTACCGGGACTTCCTGGAGCAGATCGGGATCGAGGGGTGATCGAGGCCCCGAGGCCCGGTCGCCTCGGGGACCGACATGGAAAGGAGTGTCCAGCCGATGCCGAAGCGATCTTCCAAGCAGGACGAGACCTTCCCCCTGAAGCTCACCGCCAGGCAGCGGGAGTCCCTGCTGCACTGCACTCGGCTGAAGCGAGGGCTCAAGCGGAAGGTCGAGGACGCGGGCGAGGGCACGCAAGCCGTCGACTTCACCCGCAAGCAACTCGAAGAGATGGCCGAGGAGGTCGACACCTCGCTGGCGTTCGCTCCGAGCCCCGACAGGAAGCGGCTCTCTGCCGTCCTGGAGAAGGTCGACGACCTCCTGGATGCCTTCGAAGGAGAAGAGCCGGGCGGGGCGGGGCTCAAGCCCGGCGAGGGGACCGGCACGGTCTACCAGTTGAAGGTCACGCTCCGGGGGAGCAGGCCGCCGATCTGGCGGCGCATCCGGGTCCCCGACTGCACGCTCGGGGAACTCCACGAGGTCATCCAGGTGGTGATGGGCTGGGAGGACGCCCACCTGCACGAGTTCGTCGTCCGGGGCGAGCGCTACGGGCCGCCCCCGCCGGACGACTTCGGCATGGACTTCGGGTCCGAAGAGCAGGACGAGGACACGGTCCTCCTGAGTCGGGTCGCAGAGGGCGGGAAGCGGACCCGGATGAGATACGTCTACGATTTCGGGGACTCGTGGGAGCACGAGGTCACCGTGGAGAAGGCGCTCGCACCGGAGCCGGGCGTCGAATATCCCCGGTGCGTGGGCGGGGCACGGGCGTGCCCGCCGGAGGACTGCGGCGGGGTCTGGGGCTACGCCGACTTCCTCGACGCCATCGCCGACCCGGGGCACGAGATGCACGAAGAGATGCGGGAGTGGGTCGGCGGCGAGTTCGACCCGGAGGCGTTCGACATCGAGGCCGTGAACGAGGAACTCCAGCAGACCTTCCGGGGCGAGCCTTGACGCCGCTGCTGCCGATCCTGATCCACTCCAGGGCGACCAGCCGGGGCGCCATCGTCGGTCCCGGGTGACAGTTCGTCGTGCCGGGGAAGTCCCCTGGGGGTGGCAAGGGGGCTTGAGTGTTCATCGATCGAACTCCGAGGACGCAGCGATGACCGCCCAGACGGACACCGACTACCGGCATACCCAGCGGGGATACTGGCACCTGCTGCTCGACGGGTTCGGCGTGCTGATGATGGCCCTCGCCGTGTTCTCCGGCGAGCCCTACGCCGCCCGCCTGCTGTTCCTGGGGATGGGTGCGATGTTCCTGCTCCTCGGCGCCTCCTTCCGAAGTTTGACCGTCGAGGACCGGGGCGACCGCCTCTGCGTCGGCTTCGGCCCGCTCCCCCTGTTCCGGACGAGCATCCCCTACGACGACATCCGAGAGGTCGAGGTCGGTCGGACGCTCCTGCTGGAAGGCTGGGGCATCCACCTGAGCCTGCTTCGGGGGGGCTGGGTCTGGAACATCTGGGGTCGGCAGTGCGTGGTCATCCGCCGCCGTCGCCGGTCGACGCTCCGGGTGGGGACGGACGATGCGGAGGGGCTCGCTGATTTTCTCCGGAGGCACATCGGGACCGGGCATGGGATGTAACCAAAGTTCAAGGGTCGGTAAGAGCGAATGAGTTACCAGATCGCCGGACTGTCCAGGGAAGAGCGCATGACTGGCAAGTGGACGATCGATCTCTCCTCGGTTGCCGTCTGGCTCGTGTTCGCCGTCGTCGCCTTCGCCGTCGTTGCCGTGCGGGAGGTGCTCCTGGTGCCCCGGATCGGCGAGCCGGCAGCCCATGGGAACGGGACGCTGATCGCCGTCGGGCTGATGGCGCTGGTGATCGTCGCCTTCGTCCGGCGGGTCGCCCGGTCGTGCTCGACCCTCGAACTGGTCCTGATCGGCGTGCTCTGGACGGCGATGACCGTTGCCTTCGAATTCGGCTTTTTCCACCTCATCATGGGAGAGCCTCTCGAAGAGCTGCTGGCCGACTACAATGTCCTGCGGGGGCGTCTCTGGGTGCTCGTCCTGGCGACGGTCCTGCTCGGCCCGGTCGTGGTCGGCCTGATCCTGCGCCGGGGCCTAACGGCATCGATCCCGGAACGATCATCTCCTGCGGACCCCGGGACATCCCGTTGAACGAGTGGGGCGAACCATGGGCATCTACTCCCGGCACGTCTTCCCACGCCTCTGCGACCGGGCGATGAGGCGTTCCGAGATGGCCCGACTCCGCAGCGAGCTTCTCGCCGATGTGGATGGCGAGGTCCTGGAGATCGGCTTCGGCACCGGGCTGAATTTGGAGCACTACCCCGAGCACGTCCGACGGCTCACCGCCGTCGACCCCGGCGAGGGCATGGGTCGCCTCGGTCGCAGGCGGATCGCCCGCAGCAAGATGGAGGTCGACCATCGTGTCACCGGGGCGGAAAGCCTGCCGTTCGAAGACGATCGCTTCGACTGTGTCGTAACGACCTGGACGCTGTGCAGCATCCCAGCGGTCCGTCGGGCGCTGTCCGAGGTCTACCGGGTTCTGAAGCCGGGCGGTCGCTTCCTGTTCCTGGAACACGGGCTGAACGACGACCCGAGTGTCCGACGCTGGCAGCATCGGCTGACCCTGATCCAGCGGGTCCTTGCGGACGGATGCCGTCTCGACCTGGACGTGGAGTCGGTCGTCCGGAGTCAGCTGTTCCGGGAGGTGGAGGTCGCCCGGTTCCTCCTGGAGGGGACACCCCGGCTGCTCGGCTCGATATACCGGGGCGTGGCGAGGAAGTGATCGGCGAACGGGCGAGCAGGACCGAAGTTCTCGGCGAACGACATCGAGCTTATCGACCAGCCTCCGGTCACTCGCCCCCACCAGACCGTTCATACGCCTCCCTGATCCGCTCAACCCGATCCCGGTTCACGCCGAGGTCCGAGTGACCGACTCGGGACGCCGAGCGGACGTGGATGACCTGTTCATCCTCGCCGACCAGGAATTCAACGTCGTCGACGAACCCGAATACCAGGCTGGTCGCCACGACGTGGAGGTAGTATTCCTGCTCGTCGACGATCCTCGTGCGGGGCATCGTTTCCAGGACCGACCGGAGCCGACCGAGCGCCTCCGACGCCGATCCCCGGAGCGGGAGGGGCTCGACCCGGTGCTCGGCGTCCTCGGACTGCGACGAGACGCAGTTGGGGGAGTCGGGGCAGCTTGCCAGGCGACTTTCCACGACTCCCAGGTTGCCTGGGGGCATCGAGGGCAGGATACGGTAGACGATCAGGACGGCGATCGGGACGATGAGGGCGAGGACCGGGGCGAGCTTGCGGGTTCGGATCATCGATAACCTGGCTGTCAGGGCGGTCGTTCCGGGGTTATTGGTCGGTAACATAGCAGGCGAAGCCCGAGAGCCATGACGGTTTCCGAAGGCTCTCCGGCGTCTTCATCGAGCACGGGGGTTACCCACCGGGCGGATCGGATCAGAGCCCTCGGTCCAGAGCAAACATCCCTCGGACCAGGATACCCTTCTCCCGTCGGAAGACCCACGGGTCCGGGGAGGTGGCGTGCTTGCTCATCCAGGCGACGAGTCGGGAGCCGGGGGATTGACCATGGCGAGGAAGAAAACCAAGCCCAGCCCGTCCCTCGCCGGTCAGGTCGAGGTCTTCTCGCTGATCCGGTCGGTGGTGGCGAATTCCCGCCGCTGCTCCTCACCGACCTCTGCCGAGTCGGGCTCGTCCGCCACGACGAGCATGATCGAGTTGACGATCCGGCGCTCGTCCCGGCTCGGATCGGGGATCTCCGCCCGGTGCAGCACGCCCAGCGGGTTTGTCCCAGCCTCGGCGTACGGAAGCGAGCTATTGTTGATGAGCAGGATGCGGGCGTGGCCCTCGGCCGGTTCGGGCAACTCGGTGACCTGCGGGGCGAGCAGTTCCTCGCCCCGGCGGAACATCGGGTTGTAATCCCTCAGGAACTGTCGAGGCTCGATCCCCAGATCGTACGCACAGCGGGCGTAGTCGGCCAGCGAGAGGCGGCTGCAGACCACCGAGGGCTCGTACCCCAGCATCAGCAGGGACCTGTCGGGAGCCCCGTCCAGGTGGAACTTCGTCGTCTCTTGCTGGTCGAAGCGTCCCATCGATCGGTAGCGGAACGGGGAGATGCCCCGATCGGCGGCGATCCCGTCCAGGTGCCCCTTGAGCCCGAGCATCAGGGACCGGAGGTCGAGCGAGCCGACGCCAGGACCCAGGTCGATCAGGCAGAAGCCGGGGGCCGAAAAGTCGACCCGCCAGGCCGCATCGAAGACCCGCCCGGCGTGGTTGGCGAGCATTTGTTCCGGCGACTCGGAGAGGTCGAGGAGGTATTCGTCGGCTGTCCGCACTGTCCTTGCTCCACCTGGCCTCGTTCCCTCGCCGCCCGGTCAAGGTGCCCATCGCTTCAGGACGCTCCTCCAGGGGCCGCTCCGATCGTACCGGAACGACCGTGACGTGTCGGCCTGCCTGCGGCGGAGGCCGATGCCCTGGCGGATGCCGTTCAACGTCGCCGGTCGCCCCGACACCTCTGCATTGCCCCTGCTTGGGCGTCGTCAGGCTGATGGCCCCGACGCAACGCCCACCGAGGCGTCCCTTCTTGCAGGGGTGGCGACGATCTGGTCCGATGATGCCGAGGACCCCATAGGAGGAACCGACGCATGCAACGACCGCCAATCGCCCGGACGACGACCCTGATCGCCGTGCTCGCCGCCCTGGCGTCCTGCGTCCCCGCCGCCGGGGCGGAGGACGCCGACGAGTCGGGCGGGGTGCTCCGGCTCGCCACCTGCCAGTTCCCCGTCTCGGACGACATCCGGTCCAACGGCGAGTGGATCCGATCCCAGATGCGCCAGGCGAGCGACGAGGGGGCCGACCTGATCCACTTCCCCGAGTGCGCCCTGTCCGGCTACGCCGGGGTCGACCTGTCGTCGATCGATGGCCTGGACTGGGACGCCCTGCACTCGGAGACCGAGGCGATCCTGGCGACGGCCCGTGACCTGGGCGTCTGGGTCGTCCTGGGCAGCACCCACCGGCTCGGCGGCGACCACCGGCCGCACAACAGCCTCTACGTCATCAACCCCGAGGGCCGGATCGTCGACCGCTACGACAAGCGGTTCTGCACCGCCGGCGACCTGGAGCACTACTCGCCGGGCGACCACTTCGTCACCTTCGAGGTCGACGGGGTCCGGTGCGGGCTCTTGATCTGCTACGACATCCGCTTCCCGGAACTGTACCGGGAGTACAGCAAGCTCGGCGTGCGGCTGATGCTGCACTCGTTCTACAACGCCCGGCAGAAGCCGGGGAGCATCCACCCGGAGATCATGCCGGTGACGGCCCGGGCGTACGCCGGCGTGAACAACATGTTCGTCTCGATCAACAACTCGTCGGCCCCGAGGAGTTGGCCGAGCCGGTTCATCACGCCCGACGGGCTGGTCGGGGCGAGTCTGCCGACCGACGAGCCGGGGGTGATGGTCAACGTCGTGGACCTCCACGAGCCCTACTACGACGCCAGCGGCCCCTTCCGTCCCGATGCGCTGCGGGGCAAGCTGAACAGCGGCGAGGCGGTTGACGACCCCCGCTCGGAGGATCGGACCTCGCATTGAGGCCGCACGAATCCGCACGCCAGGGCACGACCGGGCCACGGCCACGAGTCGTTCAGGATCGGCGGTCCTGCGTCCGATTGCCCTGATGGGATGCGGATCGACCCTCCCTGCCCGGCAGGACCCCGACCACGACCTCGACGCCCACACCCAGGCAGACGCCGACGGCGTAGCAGGCCAGGTCGGACCAGAGGAAGCCGTGCCCCAGCAGCAGCGCTCCGGGGGTCGTCCGGCGGATCGAGTCGATCCAGGGGGCGCGGTACAGTTGGCTGACCTCGACCAGGACGGAGAGCAGCATCGCCAGCGAGGCGACCCGTCCCGTGGCAGCTCTGGGCAGGAGCAGCCCGAGCCCCAGGAACGCCGCCGTCGCCCAGAGCGTGTCCCCGGCATAGGTCGCCACGAGGCCGGGCAGGTGGGGAGCGAAGCGGCGGGAGCCGATGCCCAGGGCGATCGTCAATGCGAGCAGGGCGATCCACAAAATCGGTGGTCGTCTCCAGGGGACGGCGCTCATGGCCCGTTCCCTCCCGCCCCGATCATCCGCAGATAACGATCCGCCGAGCGTTGCACCGCCGCCTTGGCGTCCTTCTCGATCGCCAGATCGAACATGAACCCGTAGATGCGGTCGAAGGCGAACGGCTCGACGGCGGCGACCGCCTTGCGGACCTCGTCGGCGGGCAGCGGGATGTAATTCGGGTACGAGTACATGAAGCTGACATGGCGGCGGTCCATGCAGACCTGGAGGATGTCACCGGACAGCAATGCCCCCTTCCCGTCGGCACCGGCGGGCCAGTGCAGGACCGTGCCGCCCTCGAAGTGCCCGCCGCAGCGGACCAGGGTGATCCCGTCGTGGAGCGCCTTGGTCTCCCCGTCCCAGAATTCGAGCGCCGGGTCGGGGCGCTTGACCCACCGGCGGTCGGCGGCGTGGAGGTGGATGGGGACGCCGCCGAAGGCCCGACTCCACTCGACCATCGACGAGTAATAATGCGGGTGCGAGATTGCGATCGCCGATAGCCCGCCCAGGTCGTTGACCGCCCGGATCGTCGCCTCGTCGATCAGCGAGACGCAGTCCCAGAGCACGTTGCCGCCGGGGGACCGGACCAGCAGCGCCCGCTGCCCGATGCCGAACTTGGGCGTGGTGCCGATGCCGGTCAGCCCCGGCTCCTCGGTGCGGACCTGGTTGGAGTGGTCGGAGCGGAGTTGGTCGAGCGTCGTCCACTGCTGCCCGCCCCAGCCGATGTACTGGCGCTCGTCCTCGCAGATGACGCAACGCTCGGGCGGGTCCGGGGACTCGGCGTGCTGGGTGCCGCAGGTCGTGCAGAGGAAGTGGGGCATCGGTCGAGTGCTCCGGGGCCGGCTCGTGACCGGCGAGGGCGAGGCGATCCGCCCCACGCCGTGGTATCCTATCAGATCGCCGGACGCCGGGGTCTCGGCGACGGATGCCCCCCGATGGTTCCCCAGGTCGGAAGAGAGCCGTGGCCGTCTCCAAGACCAATGCCGTCCGCCTGCTGGAGCGCCAGGGCATCCCGTTCGAGCTTCGGGAGTACGAGGTCGATCCCGACGACCTGGCCGCCGAGACGGTCGCCCGAAAGGTCGGCCTGCCGCCCGAGCGGGTGTTCAAGACGCTGGTGGCCCGTGGCGACAAGCACGGCGTCTGCCTGGCCGTCGTGCCGGGCGACTGCGAGCTTGACCCGAAGGCCCTGGCGAAGGCGACGGGCGACAAGAAGATTGACACCGTGCCGCTGAAGGAGGTCGAGCCGCTGACCGGCTACATCCGGGGCGGCGTGACCGCCCTGGCCTGCAAGAAGGGCTACCCGGTCTACCTGGACGAGACCGCCGAGTTGTTCGAGATCATCTCGATCTCGGCCGGCGTGCGGGGACTGCAAGTCCTGCTCGCACCCGGCGACTACATCAGGGTGACGAGCGCCAAGGTCGCCTCAATCGCCAAGGAGAAGGGGTGAAACCCGGCGACCGATGAGGTGCGTCGGAGATTGAGGGACGCTTCATGACCGACCCGGACGACATCCTCTCCTACAACCGTACCGCCTGGGACCGGCAGGTCGAGCGGGGCAACCGATGGACCGTCCCCGTCGACCCCGAGGTCATCGCCCGGGCCCGCAGCGGCGACTGGTCGATCGTCCTGACGCCCTCCAAGCCCGTCCCCGTCGATTGGTTCCCGCCGCTCGGGGGGCTCGATGTCCTCTGCCTGGCGGGCGGAGGCGGGCAGCAGGGACCGGTGCTCGCCGCCGCCGGGGCGAACGTCACAGTCCTGGACAACAGCCCCGCCCAACTCGACCGGGACCGGATGGTCGCCGAACGGGAGGGGCTCCGGATCGAGACCGTCCGGGGCGACATGGCCGACCTGTCCGCCTTCCCCGACGGTCGGTTCGACCTGGTCGCCCACCCGTGCTCCAACGGCTTCGTCCCCGACGTGCGCCCCGTCTGGCGTGAGGCGTTCCGGGTGCTGCGTCCGGGGGGCTTGCTGCTTTCCGGCTTCGCCAACCCGGTGCTCTACCTGTTCGACGAGTTCGCCCTGGAGCGGGGCGAGTTCCGGGTCGCCCACACGATCCCGTACTCGGACCTGACGAGCCTCGGGGAGGGGGATCGGCGGCGGCTCGCCGATCGGGACGAGCCGCTGGCCTTCGGTCACACGCTGGGGGACCAGATCGGGGGTCAGATCGAGGCCGGTTTCGCCCTGGTCGGCTTCTACGAGGACGCCGATCCCGAATCGCCCCTGGGGGCGTATCTCCCGACGTTCATCGCCACGAGGTCGCTGAAGCCGGGGTCGTCGTGATGATCGGCGTCGATGAGTTCCTCGGGCACCTGAGCCCGTTCGGGGACATCAGCAGCCGGGCGATGTTCGGCGGGCATGGGGTCTACTGGCGGGGCATGATCTTCGCCATCGTCTACCGGGACCGGCTCTACCTGAAGGTGGACGAATCCTCGAAGCCGGATTACCTGACCCGGGGCATGGGTCCGTTCCGGCCCAACGAGAGGCAGACGCTCAAGTCGTATTACGAGGTGCCCCAGGACGTGCTCGACGACCAGGAGGCGCTACTGTCATGGTCCGGGGATGCGATCCGTGCGGCCCAGGTCACCGCCGAAGGTCCGAGTTGATCCATGGTCGATCACCCCCGAGCAGGGTGAGTCAGGGGCAATCCCCCCGAGATCGGAGGGACGTATGGAGAAGTAGAAGGCCGAGAAGCGGGTCACCAAGTCGGACTTCCTCCGCAAGGCCCTGGACAAGGACACCGACCTCGACCTGGGGCAGATCAACCGACGCTGGGCGAAGGCCGGTCACCCCGGCGAGATCAGCCGCGCCCTCTACAACAAGGTCCGGCGTGACCTCGGCATTCCAGGTCGCCATGGGCTGGGCGAACTACCACCTCTACTCCTTCGAGGTCGGCGACGAGGGCTACACCGACCCGAGGGGCGCCACCGAACTCGACATGGAGGACGCCGGTCGGGTCAGGCTCAGCGACCTCTTCACGAGGGAGAAGGCCAGATTCGGCTACACCTACGACTTCGGCGACGACTGGGACCACGAGGTCCTGGTCGAGAAGGTGCTGCCGCCCGGGGAGGGGAAGCCCTACCCGGTCTGCGTGGACGGCAGGCGGTCCTGCCCGCCGGAGGACGTGGGCGGGCCGTGGGGCTACGCCGAGTTCCTCGATGCGATCCGGGACCCGGGGCACGAGCAGCACGAGGAACTGCTGGAGTGGGTTGGTGGGGAGTTCGACCCCGAGGCGTTCGAACCGGATGAGGTCAATCGAGACCTGCGGTGGCTGAAGTGTTGAGGGCATCGGGGTTTCGATCCGTCTCGAAGCGAGCGCTCCCCCTGACGAAGAGGAACCTCTGGCGTGCCGCATGCCCGAGGATCATCGTATGGCGGCCTCGATCGCCTCCCAGAAGTCCCGCCGCATGCCCTCGGCGTCGATCGCCTGGAAGACCGTCACCCGCCGGGGGTTCTCCGGATGCTGCTCGACCGTCTCGGCGTCGTGGATGATCGGCGCCCCGACGACGACGGGGGTCGCAAGATCCGGGCGCAGCAGCGCCTCGACCAGGGCGATGTCCCACATGGTCTTCTTCTCTCTGCCGGCGGTACGGGGATACGTCTCCCACCGCTCGACCAGCAGGTCCCAGACGCCGCCCCGCCCCTTGAGGTGCTCGTCGACCTCGTTCTTCGCAAGTTCCATCTCCACGCTGACCGAGCGTGCGGGCATGTGGACGTACTCGACCCCCGACTCGAAGATCGCCCGGACGGCGTGGATGTCGTTCTTCCAGTTGAAGATGCCCGGACCCCATTTGCCGTCCTTGTAGTCGCCGTCGATGAAGGCGAAGACGACCTTCTCCTCGATCGAGGGGTCCAGCAGCAGGGCGGACGCCAGGTTCGTGCAGGCGCCGAGCGCCACGACCAGGAGCTTGTCCCCGGGTCCTCCGGCGTGGGCTCGGGCGATGATGAGCCGGGCGGCGGGGGAGTCGACCGGGGTCTCCGAGTCCGGCATGGAGCGGTCCGCTCCGACGGGGTGGGGGACCGAATCGAGGAGCCCCATCCGTCCGAGGATCTGCTCGTTGATCGCCTGGCTCTGATGGACGGTGTCGTTGGGTTCGGTCGAGCGGCTCCAGTGTGCCGAGGTCAGCCCCTCGACCTCGAACTCGGGAGCGACCAGGGCACGGACGATGGCGTAGAGGTCGTCGATCTCGTTGGCGGTGTCGGCGTCGATGATGACCCGACGGGGCTCGTCGCCCAGCGTGCTCGGGACGGCGAACCAGAGACTTGATATGATCGCCAGGACACGGCAGCGGACCATGGTTCGACCTCGATGAAGGGACATCCCGAGTGTGATCGTGCGACATCGGTCGTCGCCGTCCCGACGAACATGGTATCTGTCGTGCTGCGAGGGAGAGCGACGGACCGGCACGCTCCAATCAACGACATCGGCGGGCAGTTGTCCAGAGGGAGATGCCATCGTCGAGGGGAGGCTGACCATGCCCGACGAGGAGAAACTGAAGCTCGGCAAGGGGGTGGCGTTGGTCAAGAGCCAGATGAAGCGCCTCCCGCAGGAAGACGAGACCTGGGAGGCCGACTTCCGGGCGTTGTCCAAACCGATCGAGCAGGGCGAGACGCACTACCAGGGGATGGTGGTCGGCACCGAGGACGGCTCCTTGCTCGCCGAACTGCCGGTCCACGGCAGGCCCTCGGTCAACGACCTCGCCACGCTCCTGGCGCACGCCATGAGGCGTCCGCTGACCGGGCGTGCCCACCGCCCCCGGCTCGTCCGACTGCGGGGGCACCACCAGTGGCGAGGGCTCTTCCCCCACCTGGAAGAGATCGGCATCGAGGTCGAGGTCTCCGTCGAGCGGGGGCTCCCCGTCATCGAGGACGCCTACGCCGAACTCCTCCGAATCCTGGAGGAGCGGAAGAAGGAGGGGATGGCGAGGCCGACCCCCGAGCAGGCGAGGATTGAGTCGCTCTTCCCGGCAATCGCCGAGTACGTCCGGGGCTACGGCCATGTGGAAATCGGGGACCAGGAGACCTTCGGCTTCGTCGTCCGGGCGATCGGCTACGGCGGGCTGGACTTCGAGGACGACCGGCCCGGCACGCTGGCCGAGGCGACGGCGGTGCTGGAGGCGGGGCTCGTCCGATGGTTCGAGGAGCAGGGAATCGAGATCGACCGCCCGGCTTCGGGTACACGCAAGCGGAGGCGACCATGAGCGAGCACCGATCCCGATGGGTCGAGGTCGAGGGCGGGCGGGTCCACTGCCTTGTTGCCGGTCCTGAGGGCGGTCGCCCGGTCGTTCTGCTGCACGGGGCGAGCTTCTCGTCGGCGACCTGGGAGGAGATCGGCACCCTGGAGGCGCTGTCCGCTGCCGGGTATCGGGCCTTCGCCGTCGACCTGCCCGGCTACGGCAGGTCCTCGCCGAGCCTGGGCACGCACCGGACCTGGCTCCGAGTCCTGCTGGACCTGCTCAAGGTCGAGAAGCCGGTGGTCGTCTCGCCGTCGATGAGCGGGCGGTTCTCGTTGCCGCTGGTGACCGAGGACCCGGAGCGGGTCTCGGGCTTCGTGGCGGTCGCCCCGGTGGGCATCTCGCAGCACCGGGCGATGCTGGACCGGGTGACCGCCCCGGTCCTGGCGATCTGGGGCGAGAACGACACGACCGTACCACAGGGGCATGCCGACCTGCTGGTGGACTCGGTGAAGTCGGGGAGGAAGGTCGTCATCCCCGGGGGCAGCCACGCCCCATACATGAGCGACCCGGCGGCGTTCCATGTCGAACTGCTCAAGTTCCTGGGCGAAGTGGGGTGACGATCGGAGCGAATCCGTGCTCGGGGTCACTTCCCTCAGCCGGGGAGGCGAGGATGGTCGAACCGACCAGGATCGAGGCGATCGTCGAGACGGCGGTCTACGTGGACGACCCGGACGCCGACGAGGCGTCCTACCGGGACGTGCTTGGACCGGAGATGATGAGCAGGGAAGCGGGGCGGCACGTCTTCTTCCGGGTCGGCGACGGCGTCCTGCCCGTCTTCGCCCCCGACTCGACGCTCAAGGGCGACACGTTCCCGCCGCACGGTGCCAGGGGACCGGGGCATTTCGCCCTCGGCGCCCGAGCCGGCAGGCTTCGCCCCGGTCGACGGCGTCATCGCCGACGACAGGAACGACCCTACCGGGATCGGAAATCCTGGCAAGGCTATTTCCAATGATTACTGGCGTGATGGTAATTTTGATGGCTCAAGATGGATTCCGGGGTGGTGCGAGCAAGAGGCCAATCAGCGAGCCCAACAGCCTCTTGCCCCGGGCCCGGACATTGTGCACGAACTCGAAGAATCCGAGGTACAGCGGAAGGCTCTCTTGTGGGATTCCCCGATGGGGACGGAGCCACGAACGGAGCAGCGACCAGAACCCTTCGAGCGTGTTGACATGCACCTTCCAGAATCCATCCCCGCCGTCGTCACGGGCATACTCGCCCGCCGCATGGCAGACCGTCTCGTGATCGTAACCCCACTCGACCAGCCGGCTGTAGATGTCATATTCATCGGTGTAGACCAGCGCCCCCTTGGCGATCGTCCGCTCGATCAGCGGCCCGATGGTCACCTACTTGACGTTCTCCAGCATGCGAATGACCACCTCGCCGCCATGCTGGATCATGTCGAAGATCGGCGGCTTCTCCTTGGCCAGTGTCCCCCGGCCTCGCTCCCCCTTCAGCCGTCGCCGTCGGGGAGGACGCCCTTTTTTCGGACAGCCTCGGGATGGCGCTTATGTCCGGCCACCACCTAGACTTCGTCGCACTCGAACTCCCCCTCCAGGGCGACCGGGGGGCGACGCTCGACGATCCCCTGGCGAAGCTGCTGGATCATCACCCGGGCGTTGTCCTTGTTGATCTCGAGCTCCTGGACAATCTGCAATCCCGAGAGGTTCAGGCCCATGAGGTAGAGGTAGGCGATCCAGGTCCGCAGTGGCTGGTGATGGCCGGCGAAGATGGTGTCGGTGAGGTCGTCGAAGCGACGGTGACAGCCCCGACACTCGTAGCGTTGGCGATGGGGCTCGGTGTCATCCCGGCCATTCTTGATGACCGAATCCGAGGAGCATTGAGGGCAGGTGACGCCGTCGGGCCAACGCATCTCCCGGATCGCCTGGTAGCACTTGGCGTCGTCGAAGAGGTCCTGGATGTTCACCATCGATCAACGCCTCGGATGCCGGTCGAAGGAGTGGGGCGAGCCGTTGAGGAGCCCGAGGGATCGGGGCGATTGAAACAAGATGGCCCCCCTTGCGGGCCGCCACCCTGAAATCCATCATAAGCCTTTGTGATGATGTGTGTCATCATGCTGCCCCGCGTCGGTGAGGGATCAGCGTTGTGTTGATCTTGGATGCGTTTCGATCGAAGAAGCCACAGGTATTGCCTGGCCTGGGGCGTTGCGGTGGTGGCTGACCCCTTCGATCTGACTCGGATCGAGCGTTGGCAAGTGTGACCTCGCACCCTTTGGCGAAGATGCCCGGTTGAAATCGATCGACCGGAGGTCGTCGGCGAAGGCGTCCGTGAACGTCAGGATGTGGGATTCGGGGCGCCGATCGATCGCTGGAACGCATCGCGGGCGACACGGAGGACATTGCCGCCGACGATCTTGCGAATGGCGTCGTCGGAGTGCCCGCGCTGGACCATGCCAACGGTGAAGAGCGGCCAGTTGGTCCAGGCGAGGCTTTCGGTGGCTTCGGGGGTGGTGACGAAGGGGTCATCGGGCCAGAGGGCTTCCCAGCGGTCGCGGCGACGGCCGCGCGAGGGGACCTTGCGGCTTTCGGCCGCCGCGGCTCGCGATGTGTAGGCGACGTCGGTCCCGATGGCCACATGATCGGCGCCGAAGCGGCGCACGGCATAGTCGATGTGATCGAGGAATGCGTTGATGTCTCCCTTGCCGCCGAGGAATCTGGGAATGCAGCAGATCCCGATGTAGCCGCCGGTGTCGGCAATCGCTCGGATGACGTCGTCAGGCTTCGATCGAATGTGCCGGTGCAGGGCCTCGCAGGTGGTGTGGCTCGCGACGACCGGGAAATCCGAAATCTGGGCGGCCTCGAGACTGGTCTGCCAACCGCTATGGGCGACGTCGGGGATGACCCCCAGGCGATGCATTTCCGCGACCACGGCCCGCCCGAAGTCGCTCAGGCCGGCATTGGCCGGCTCGGCGCAGCCGTCGCCGATCATGTTGCGGCGGTTGTAGGTCAGGTGCATCATCCGAATGCCGAGCTGAAAGAAGATGCGGATGTATCTCAGCTCATCCTGGACTGAGACCCACTGCTGCGTCAGCGGAACGCCGTTGCCCGTCAGGTAGAGGCAGCGTTTGCCCGCGTCCTTGGCGGCCAGGATGTCGTCGGGAGAGGCTGCGCGGCGGAGGGTCTCGGGCAGCATGTCGGTCAGGTAGGTGAAGCGGGCCAGTCGCTTCATCAAGCGAAGCGGGTCTTGCCCTTCCTCGCCGGCATTCTGAAAGATGCAGGTGACCCCCGAAGCGATCCAGGCGGCGGCGAAATCGGCACGCTCGTCCTGGTTGATCGCGGGACGCGTCATGGACATCTCTTCGGTGAGGTCCTGGACCTCGATGGTCGACGCACCTGCCTCGACCGCGTTCCGGACGGCTTCGCCGTCGATGGCTGCCCGCGGGGCGAAACCGTAGGCATCGAACACCAGGGACTCCGCGTGGAGCCTCAGCCCGTGCTCCAACTCGTCGCGAGTCGGATTCAACAGCCCCAGGGCCACCTCGCGTGCCCTGGCGATCTTCGGATCCGGCTCGCGATCAGCGGCCGTCCCGGAGGATTCCTCGTTCTGGGGAGCGCCGCTCCCGATCCCGGGCCGAAGCCCGATCGAACCGGCCATTGCCAGCGTGGCCGAGGTGCCCAGGAATCCTCGACGATGCATCGTGATCTCCCAGCGATCAGGGGTTCCGATGTGAGGCGCCGGATCTCGCTTCAGTGTGCTGAAGAGACCTCGATCGACCAGGGGGCGCCAGACTCGGGATCAGGTCGAGTCGCCGCAGGCTGGAGATTCCCCGCTCCGCGTCGACACTATTCCACTCCGATCGGCCCTCAGTCATTGGCTGGAGGGGGATCGCATCGCCTCAGTCTGCGACCTGGGCAGAACCGATGCAAGAGGCTCGCAAAGGAGAGGAGACTCCTGCATCGAGTTCGGGGGGATCACAAATGATCGCCGATGGTTAGGATTCGGGCTGGATCTGCGCGAGTGCTGCTGCCGCGGCCTCCCGGACCCCGGGGCTGGGGTCATCTTGGAATTCTTCCAGCGCGGGGATCGCGTCCCGGGCAGCAGGGCCGGCGAGCCCCAGAAACTTGACCGCCAGTCCACGGACGGACTCATGATCATGCTTCAGGAGTTCGATCAATTCGGGGATCGACCGCTCGTGTGGCCCCGTCCGCTCGAATCGCCTGAGCGATCGCTCGACGGACCGGGAGTCCGATTCGAGGGCAGCCATCGCGATGAGGTCGGGCACGAAGAGCCCCCCCTCGGGTCCCAGCCGCTGGATGGCTCGGCGTGCCGCGTCGCGGACACCGGCAGCGTCATCCTGGAGTGACCGCACCAGATGAGGTCGCAGCATTTCCGGATCGAGTTTCATACTTCCCAGCGCCAGAGTCGCGGCCTCCCGCGTCCGGGGATCGTCGTCGTCCAGCAGGGGGATCAGGCGATCAGCCATCGGACGAGCCGCCGATCCCAATGCGGACAGGGTTTCCGCGGCGATGACCCGGAATGCCGGATCAGGGTCGTCGAGCATCGCGCCCACCGCTGGCACCGCCTCCGACGCGGCCGGGCCATGCGCGGCGATCAGCTCCATCGCCGCGATGCGCACTCCGGGAGGGGCATCCTGCAGGGTCCCGATGACCGCGGGCAGGGCAGGGCGGCTTGAAGGGCCAAGGGATCGGAGCGTCTCGATCGCTCGTCGTTGGACCTGTTCGTCGTCATCCTCGAGCGCGAGAACGAGGTCACCGGGAAGGCGATCGTCTCTCGGCCCGAGGCGGTGGAGCACCGTGATCGCCTCAAGACGGATCGCCGCCGATTCGTCGCGGAGCAAGTCGCGAACCACCGGCAGGGCGTCACGCCCCCTCGGGCCGAGTTCCCCGATGGCACCGAGAAACGATCGACGGACGTCGGGATCAGGGTCGTCGAGGCCACGCATCAGTCTCGGCACGGAACCGGGCGCCGGGGGCCGGAGCCGCCCCATTGCCAGCGCAGCACCCCGACGGATGCGAGGGTCAGGGTGTTCGACCGCCTCGGCGAGCGGACCGGCAATGGAGCGGCCGATCAGAGCCAGGGCCTCGGCGATCTGATCGACCTGACTGCCTTCGCGTCCCAGGGCGTTGATCAGCGTCGGCGCCGCGTCAGGGCCAAGCAGATGCAGGAGGAAGGCGGCGTGCCAGGCGATGCCTTCATCCGAGTCCGAAAGGAGGTCATCCAGTTGCGGCACCAATTGCTTGAGCAGGTCGAGCCGCTCGGAGAGCAGTTGGACCGCAGAGGCCCTGACACCCTCGACCTCGTCGCGAAGGCTGCGTTCGAGCAGGCTGATCAGCGTTGCATCGTCCGCGGGAGACCGGCCGATCGCCTCGACCGCCGCGGCGCGGACCTCCGGGGCCGAATCGCCAATGCGATGGAGCAGGAGTTCAAGAACCCGATGATCGGAACCGATGGTCGTTGAGAGTCCGAGGGCCTGGACGGCCCGAGCACGAACGACCGCGTCGGAGTGCTCGGCCGCGGAGCTCAGGGGTCCAACCGCCTCCGGGCCGATCGCGCCGAGCGCCACCGAAGCTTCGCGCCCGATCCGATCGCTGGGGTCGCGGAGCAATTCGATGAGATCGGAGATGGCGGGCGACGCATCGGGACCGATCCGACCGAGGGCCATCACGGCTTCAGCCCGAACGTTCTCCCGGCGGTCCCCCAACGTCTCGCGGAGCCCCCCGACCGCGGGGCTTCCCACGCTCGACAGGGCCAGCGCGGCGCGGAAATCCTGATGGGTCTGCTCCATCCGCCGATCGCCGAACGGGGTGCGAAGCGCGTGGAGCAGGGCCGGGACGGCCGGAGCCGCATCGGGCCCCAGGTCGGTCACGGCGTCGAGGACAGGGAGTCGGACCTGGCCGTCCTTCTCGTCCATGAGGACACCGATCATGGCGGGCAAGGCAAGCAGACGGGTCTCCGCGTCGGCCTCTCGGAGGGCGATCGCCGCAGCCCGGCGAACCTCGACGTCCGGATCCTTCAGGGCCGTGCTCCAGGAGTCGGCCCGATCGGCCCCCGGGCGGTCCTGAACCGCGCCCGCCGCCGGGGTGGCTGACCCGATCAGACACGAGAGAACGACTGCAAGAAGCCTCAACACGTCTCGAGCTTGCACGATCGCACTCCGACGCCATGGGAATCCCGGGTGGGAAGGCCGGATCGATTCCGCCGTCCCACCGAAACGAGGGGCACATCAGCCTAGGCCAGGAAGCCTGACAGCGGTTCGGTGCTGTCCCCGAAGCGATCCACGGGAACACCCGCGCCCTGGAGCATCGAGAGCAAGAGGTTGGACATGGGCGTTTCCGGCCGACACTTCAGGTACTGGCCGGAGCGAACCGAGCCTCCTCCTTTGCCGAGCACGATGACGGGCAGGTTGACGTGGTCGTGCCGGTCGCCGTCGCTGATGCCGCTGCCGAAGAGGATCATCGAGTGATCGAGCAGGTTCGAACCGTCAGCCTCCTCGACGTCCATCATCTTCTCGATCATGTAGGCGAGGATTGAGATGTGGTAGCGGTCGATCTCGCGGAGCTTGCGGTGCTTCTCCTCGTCGTTGCCGTGATGCGAGAGCTCGTGGTGGCCGTCGGTGAAGCCGAGCCAGGGGTAGTTCCTGTCGGTCGCCTCCTTGGTGACCATGAAGCTTGAGGCTCGGGTGCTATCGGTCTGGAAGGCCAGGACCATCAGGTCGCACATCAGTCGAAGGTGCTCGTCGAAGTCGCTCGGGATCCCCTCGGGTCGCTCGAAGTCGGTCCCGGAGAGATCCGTCGACGAGGCATTCTGGATCCGGCGCTCGACCTCACGCACGCCGGTCAGATACTGGTCGAGCTTGAGGCGATCGGCCGAGGAGACCCGGCTGCGGACGCGACGGGCGTCGTCGAGCGCATAGTCGAGGATGCTGCGCCGGTAGAAGTCGCGGTCGGCGACCGTTGCCCGCGTGAGACTCTCGCTGCCGTCGGTGAACAGGCGATCGAAGACGAGTTTCGGGTTCAGCTCGTAAGGGGCAGGGGAGGTCGGGGTACGCCAGGAGATATGCGTCTTATACGTCCCGCTGTATCCGAACGCATTGCCCGACCGGGCGGCCTCGCAACCGAGTTCGAGGCTCGGAAGGCGGGTCTGATCGCCGACGTGCCTCGCATAGAGCTGGTCTGCCGAGACATCGACGCGCACGGCATCCTGTGACTTGTACGCCTGGGCACCGGTGAGGAAACTCGCGGCCCCCTGGCCGTGGCCACACCCTTCATCATCGCCATTGGTCAGCGCGGTGTTGTGAGTCAGCCCGTGGAAGCAGTTGAGATACTGCCGGGCGAATGAGAGCGGCTGGAGAGTCTCGGGGAGATCGACCAGCGTACCCGGTCGCTCCGGGAACCAGGCCGGCAGATGAACACCGTTGGGAACATACCAGTAGCACATCCGGACGGGGGGGCCTTGCGACGCGGCACCGACCGGGCCGGCGACGGCAGGGAGGCTTTCCATCCAGGGCAGGGCGAGCGCGGCCCCCATGCCTCGGAGCATCGATCGCCGATTCATCCGGATCGCCATCTCAACTTCCCCCGGAAAAGGACGCGGGTCTTCAGGCTTCCGCACCCGATCGCCTCGATTCCCGGAGGGGCCGGGACGATCGGGGAACGCAACTCCAATCCCATCACTCGGCGACACCCCGGTGCTGGAAGGCCCGGCTCTCAACGATCCCCGAGATGATCGTGCGGATTCGATAGTCGTCGGCGACGAGCCGCTCTCGAATCGCTTCGATCTCGGGATAATCATCGGGCGTCAGGCCGCGGCCCAGACCGTAGGTCATCAGGTTTTCCACGAGGGTCCTGGCGAACTTCTTGGTGGCGGTGGAGGCCAGGACCTGCTTCAGCTCGCCGGCGTCCGCGAAGCGGATCCCCCCGGGCAGCTCTCCCGAAGGGTCGATCGGCAGGTCGCCATCCGCGACGCGCCATCGACCGATCGCGTCGTAATTCTCGAGGGCGAAGCCCAATGGGTCCATCTGACGGTGGCACGAGGCGCATTCGGGATTCGTCCGGTGGAGCTCCAATCGTTCTCGGAGCGAGGCGTCCTCGGCGGCTTGCGGATCTTCGTCCAGCTCGGGGACGCCGGGAGGAGGGGGAGGAGGGGGCGTCCCGAGAATTTGTTGCAGGATCCATTGTCCCCGTTTGACGGGAGAGGTCCGGTTTGGATTCGACGTCAGCGTCAGGACGCTCGCCTGAGTCAGGAGACCGCCCCGGTTCCGATCTGAAAGGGTGACTCGGCGGAACTCGTCGCCGGTGATCCCTTCCAGGCCGTAATGCGCCGCCAGGTCTTCGTTCACGAACGTGTAATCGGAATCCAGGAACTCGAGGATGCTGCGGTTCTCTCGCAAAATGGAGGCGAAAAAACGCTGAGTCTCCTCGCGCATGGCCTCACGCAAGTCATCGTCGAAGCCGGGAAAGAGCGTCTCATCGCGCGAGGCACCGGCGAGTGTCCGGAGTTGCAGCCACTGGCCCACGAAGTTGGCGACGAAGGCCTCGGATCGAGGATCGTCGAGCATGCGGTCGACATGTCGGGGCAGATCGTCCCGGAGCGTTCCCTCCCGAGCGGCCTGAAAGAGCGACTCGTCAGGCATGCTGCTCCAGAGGAAGTAAGACAGTCGGCTGGCCAGTTCGAAGGAGTCGAGCTCCCGATCCTCGCGCGACTCGTCCGGCTCGACGAGGTAGAGGAATTGCGGGGACACGAGGGCCGTGGTCATGGCGACCTGGATCGCGCGTTCGTGGCTCTCGCCTCGATCGTAGGCGAGGCGGTACATTTCAAGGAGCCGTTCTTCCTCGTCGGGTCGAACCGGTCGCCGGAACGCCCGCTCAGCAAATCGAGCGATGGCCCGACGCGCGCAGTCGAGTGAACTTGGATCCTCGCACCCGAGGGCGCACGGGAGGAGGTCTCGATGCGAGGGGGGGAACGTTTCAGGTTCCACCGAGATCGGACCGCGGACGACCATCGAATCGACGTGCAAACCCCGGGCATCACCATAACGCTGATCGCCGCCCGCGATGGCGGCGATCACGTCTGGTCCCAGGACTTCTGATTCGGTCTGGCCTGGAGCGAGCGCGATACGAGCCTTCGAGTCTCCGTCGGCGACCGTCAACCAGAGCCGATAGACGACCGTCTCATCCTGGACCTGGACCGCCTCGACGCGGCGCCCCAGCGTTCCGAGGCGAATGTCGAGCAGGGGAGGAGGGACCTCGTCGGCGACCCGGACCCTCACCAAGCTGAAATCGACCAGGTAGCGACCCGGCTTCAAGGCGTGCTCGAATTCGACGGGGCTGTCCATCGGGAGCGGATACGTCCGCAGGCCGATCAACTCGACGGGGGGATATCCTTCGACATCGGGAAGCGTAATCGCCTCATCAAGGGCCCGTTCGGCGGCATCCAGGTACTTCTCGATGTGAATGGGGGAGATATTCAGCGCCGAGCCGACGTTATCGAAGCCGAACCCGATCTCATCCGGGGGGAACGCCTCGGAGAGCGGGAGGTCGACGCCAAGCAGATCCCGGATCGTGTTGTCATACTCCTGCCGGTTCAATCTCCGGAGCACGACCGGGGGAGGACTCGCCCGATCGGGTCGGGCGGCCAGAACGTCCCGCTCGATCCAATCGACCATGGTTTCCAGTTCTTCGAGCGACGGCTGCGGGAGGTCGATCGGGGGCATGATGCGACCCTCCAATGCATCAAGCACCCGCAGCCAGGTCTCCCCGTCCTCGACAGCCGACGCCCCATTCTCGAAGTGATCGAGGACGACCCCCCCCTCCGCATAGACTTCGGCATGGCAGTCGATGCAGTAATTCTCGAGGAGCGGGAGCACTTGCTGAAGGAACTGATCATCCTTCACCGCATCTTGCGCGGGGGAGGAAGACGCAGAAACCGTAACTCCCATGATTGCCGCGATTGCGGCAAGCAGGCATCTCCGATCGTTCAGCAACATTCCGGAGGACTCGCAGTGACGGCTGGAGGATCCTGGGATTGAGAACGCGTTTCCTTACATGAGTTTGTCAAATCGAACTGGGTATGTCGAGGGGCTTCATCAACCGGGGAGATTCCAGGTCATGGGGAAAATTCTTCGACATGGCGAACGGTCAAGGGCAAACGGGGACGCCCTCCCGAAAAAAGTGCGATCGCTTCAACCGGGGCAACCGATACAACCTGTATCCAAGGCGTCACGGTCAAGGTCGGTGGGATCGTCGTCGACAGGAGGTCGTCGATGAAATCTTGGCCCGAGTTGATGACGTCCAGATTGGTGATCCTCACTGTTAAGGACGACGCCAATGCTCAGGAAGTGCATCGGAATCGTATTAGTGGTGGCCTTTGCACCGGGATGCGGCAGCGTCAATGTGATCAAAGACCCGGGCCCCGGACAGGCGGGGATCAGGTACTACCGACCCAAGCCTTACCTCCTGGTCACCCCGGCGGATCCGACCGGCCGGATGGTCAAAATCGAGACGAAGTTCCTGCCCGACTTCTCCGAAGAGTATGCCCTTCGGATTCGAGGCAACGGGGCGGCGAAACTGAAGGACGGATGGAATCTGGTCGAGGTCAGCGCCGGAGGGAAGAACCCGCCGCCTCCGGCCCCGCCGGCCCCCCCCGAAGCCCCAGAGAACGTCGCCGGGGCGGAGGTTCCCGACATGGTCGTCGCCGGGACGAACGTGCCCATCGGCTACTACGAATCCGTCTTCGGCGAGGTCGAGGGCCGGAAGTTCTTGAAAGGCTGGCAATATGTCGGCTTCTCCGTGATGGGGGGGGCGTCCCCTCCGGTTCCTTCCATGGTCACCGGCAACGGGGGTAACGGCCAGGGAGTGACCTGCCCTCACGGCCGCAACGGAAACATCCCCTGCGAGCCCAACGAATACGGCGTGCCGGCCTGCATGGACAACGGCCTCGGCATGTATGAGGTCGAACCGCCCCTCTTCGGGCTGGTCATGATCAACGGCGTGATGACCTTCCGGATGATCGACGAGATCGCCATGAATCAGGTCTGCCCGTCCTATGTCACGGTGCCGAAGCCGCAACCGCCGGTCGTCGAGGAAGTTCCTGTGGAGCGGGACTCGGATGTCCGGACCGACCCGGACTCCTCGGACCCGGCAACCGATGTCCGCGTCAGCCCTGACGCTCCCACCCCGCCCGTTCCCAACCTGCCCCAGTCCAGCGATGAGGCCCCCTCGGACGATATTCCTCCTCCGGCCATCCCGACATATCTCCAGTAACCACCACGGCTTCCGATGGCCCCTGGCCGGGCTTCCCGCCCTGGCACCTGAGCACGACGGAATGGAACCCAGCGGGGTCGGGCATCGTGCCCGGCCCGCTGGCCGTTCCGGACCCGAAAGTGATGACGTCGAGGCCGAACCTCGACACGCGTTCAATGACCGTCGCCGAGTTGCACCGCGAGGCTGATGTCGAACTGACAGAGCCGACGATAGACCTCCCGGGCGCGATCCGGATCCTCCTCGCGAACGCACCGATAAAGGCCGGCGAAGACCCGGGCACACAGCTCGGACTCCTCCCAGCGTTCGAGGCGGAACTCATCGATCTGGCGAGCGAGGTCGTCCAGGAGCGACCGGGCGATCGATGTGCGATTCATGGCCAGGCAGAGTTCCGCCTGTTGCAGGGTCCGCAAGAACCGTTCCCGGCCCGTGCGAGCCTCTCGCACCGCTCGGGCCATGAGCGTGAGCGCCTCGGCGCTGTTGCCCGATTCGAGCAATTCCCGAGCCTGATCCCAGGGGTCTGGCTCGTGCGATTCGTCCTTCGGCTGCTGGGTCCCAGGACTTACCGGGAGCCACTGCGGAGGCTCGGGTTCGGGCTCCGCTTCTGGTCCCGGCTCGGCCTCGGGCTGAGAGTCCTTGACGGGCTGGAGTTCTGCGAGCCACGCCCGCGTTTCTCGCCCTGCGCAGGGCGTCTCGTCGTCCAGTTCGCATTCGGGCCAGTCCGGGTAGTCGTCGAGCCAGGCCAGCAGCAACGCCCTCAAGGCCCTGCGCGCGTCATCGTGACCAAGCTGATCGAGGGCAAGGAAGGCATACCGGTGCGCGTCGAGCCAGCCGAGCCCTCCGGGTCCGATCATCGCGTTTTCACATAGCTTCAGCAGCCCCTCCCAGTCCTGGTCATCGGCGAGCTTTCGGGCCGCCCGACGTGTCTCGGTCGAGATCGCGGGTAATTCCGAGGGGCTGGGGTGCCCTGAAATCCGATAGAAGGCCCCCATCGCCAGGGCCCGGACCACCAGATAGGGGACCGGATCGGAGGCGTCGGAGGATTGCAGATAGCCGGCCCCCTCGGCAATACGCCGGCGGGCATCAGACGGGTCGAGAATCGGTCCGGAGCGGGACGACGCCCTGGCCACAGGCTGCGGCGAGGCCGGCTCGGCGACCGGAATCGATTCCTGCGGTTCCACGTCGATCGCGTCTTCGGGCTCGGGCTCCTGCTCGACGGCGACGGGTGGCTCGGGAGCTTCCTCCGTAATGCCCCTGGATTTGACAAGCTTGTCGACGAGTTTGCCGACGTCCTCGATCGCCGAGATGCAGCCGGAGAGTCTCGGCCCCCTCGATCCGTAGTACTCCTCCGCCGAGAGAGTGGCATTGAGCCGATCGAGCGCGGCCCGGCAATCTCGCACCTGGACGAGGAGGTTTCGATAGAACGACTCTTCGGTCGCTTTGACGGCGTTGTCGAAGTCCTCGGAGCGGATTTTGCCTTCGGCCTTCAGCTCATCGGCCCGGTCGGGCGTCTTGGCGATCGCCTGTTCGACATCCCGAGATTCCTTGTACCGGAAGAACGAGTAGCAGAGGTCGCCAAGTGCCTGGGTGAGCGGCACCGACCGGATCATCAACGGCAAGGAGCGTTCCCCGTCGAGCCATTCGATCACGCCTTCCCGGAGTTCCAGGTCGCCATCCTCGGGCTCAGGATGCATCGACTCCCAGAAGTGCTCGTGCAGGCGACGGATCAGGAGCAGACCATCCTGCATGCCCGGTAAGCCGTGGCGACGGGCCAAGGCGTCGGCCACGAAGGCGGCGATGCGGAGGTCCTTGGTTCGTTCCCTGAGCAGGTCCGTCCCCAGGGAGATGACCGCGTCGAAGTCGGCCAGCTTCCGGTCTCGCTCGTAAATATCGCGGCTCGACGCATCCTCATCGCTTTCGCGGGCGGCCTCGATTTGGGCGAACTCGTCTTCCCAACGCAGGTCCTCTCCGGCCGGTCGGTCTTCGGAAATGGGCTGTAGCAGGGAGTCGAGATCCAGGAAGTGTGCCGATTCCATGAGCAATCCTGACCGAAGCGGTCGACTTCAATACCCGCCGTGACCGATCGGATCCGCAAAAATCACGATCGGAGACCGCGGCAACGTCACATCGGGACAAACATCGAAGCGTTCGACGAGGGGCGACCGGGGCGGCCGTCACTCAATCTCGTAGGTAAATGCCCCCGAAGAATCCACGCTCACGCCCGCCTTCCGGATCGGCTCGCCGTCGACCATGCGAGCCAGCAATGCCTGGGAGAGTTCGGGCAGCAAGCTCCGCGTCAGGATATGGTCGACATTGCGGGCACCGCTCTCGACCTCGGTGCACCGAGCGACGATCGTGTCGATGAGGGCGTCGTCATACGTCAAGATCGCCCCATGATTCTCGGTCATGCGGCGAGCGATCCGATCGAGCTGCATGCGGGTGATCTGGCGGAGGACCTCGTCACGGACCGGAAAATACGGCACAACGATCATCCGGCCGAGTAACGCCGCGGGAAACGCCCTGAGCAAGTCGGGTCGGAGCGCCTCGTTCAGGAGTCCCGGATCGGGATTGGCCTGACCGACCGGGACCACCTCCATGATCGTGTCGGTACCCACGTTGGAGGTCAGCAGGATGACCGTATTCTTGAAGTCGATTTCGCGTCCTTCCGCATCTTCCAGGACGCCCTTGTCGAACACCTGGAAGAACAGCTCCATCACATCCGGGTGCGCTTTCTCGACCTCGTCGAGGAGGAGGACGCTATACGGTCGACGGCGGACGGCCTCGGTCAATACGCCTCCCTCGCCGTAGCCGACATAGCCGGGCGGTGAGCCCTTCAGCCCCGAGACCGTGTGGGCTTCCTGATACTCGGACATGTTGATCGAGATGAGATTGCGCTCGCCTCCATAGAGCGACTCGGCGAGCGCCAGGGCGGTCTCGGTTTTCCCGACACCGCTCGGGCCGACCAGCAGGAAGACGCCGATGGGCCGGCGAGGGTCGGTCAGGTTGGCGCGCGCCGTCCGGATTCGCTGGCTAATCGCCTCGAGCGCATGAGCCTGGCCGACAACGCGACGACCGAGCATCTCGTGCAGGTTCAACACCGTCTGTATCTCGTCGGCCATCATCCGCCCCGCCGGGATCCCGGTCCATCCGGCGATGACCTGAGCGATGGTCTCGGAGTCGACGCACACCTGCATCAAGGGTGATTCCCCCTGCAGTGCCCTGAGATCGGACGTCTTTGCCGCGAGCTGGGCGCGGAGGTCCTCGAACGAATGGACGGGGGCGTCGGAAGCGGAATCAGGGGGAGATGCGCCGCCCTGATCGGCTTCGGAGGCGATCCTGGCCTGTTCAATCGAGTCGAGCAGCTCCCGGATCTCGGCGACTCGTTCGCGTTCGACGGCCCATCGAGCTTCGAGATTCGCGAGGCGGGCCTCGGCCTGGACCAGCTCCGCCGATCGAGCCTCGATGGCCTCGCGATGGGGGGAGCCGGCAGCTTCGTCGCGACGGAGAATCCCGAGCTCGATGTTCAGGGCGTCGATCCTCCGGCGGGCGTCCTCCACCTCTGCCGGAGTCGACGCCTGGCCGATGGCCACCCGAGCACACGCGGTGTCGAGGAGGCTCACGGATTTGTCGGGGAGCTGGCGGCCACTGAGGTATCTGGCCGACAGGGTCACGGACGCGTGGATCGCCTCGTCGAGGATTCGGACGCGATGGTGCCGCTCCAGCATCTCACTGATGCCCCGCATCATCGTGATGGCGCGAGGCTCGTCGGGCTCCTCAACCTTCACGACCTGAAATCGGCGGGCGAGGGCGGCATCCTTCTCGAAGTATTTCTTGTACTCGGCCCAGGTCGTCGCGGCGATCGTCCGCAATTCTCCCCGGGCCAACGCCGGCTTGAGGAGGTTGGCGGCGTCTCCCTGACCTGCCTGTCCCCCCGCGCCGATGATCGTGTGGGCCTCGTCGATAAACAGCACGATCGGGACAGGAGAGCTTTTGACCTCGGAAATGACCTGTTTGAGCCGATTCTCGAACTCGCCCCGGACTCCGGCCCCGGCCTGCAGCAAGCCCAGATCAAGGACGTGAATCCGGATGTTCCGGAGGACTTCCGGCACATCACCCGCCACGACTCGGCGGGCGAAGCCCTCGACCACGGCGGTCTTCCCGACTCCCGCCTCGCCCGTGAGAATCGGGTTGTTTTGCCGACGTCGGATGAGAATATCCACCATCTGGCGGATTTCCTCGTCTCGGCCGATCACCGGATCGATCTCACCCGCCTCGACCCGGCCGGTCAGGTCGATCGTGAATTGATCGAGCGCCCGACCCGACCCTTGACCGGACGGGACCCTTGAATCTCCGCTCGCTCCGGGCGGCGAGGCGGTCGAAGCCGCCGCTGGCCCCACATCCTCGACCGATCCGGCGGAGGCGTCCAGGAGTTCGAGCTCGAGGCGATCGATAGGGATCTCGGTGAGGACGGGTGACATTTCCCTCGCGAGGCGACGCAGCGAATCATGACTCAGGAGGGCCAATAACACGACCCCCGAGCGAATCTGCCCCAGGCCGTACTGGACCGAGGCAAGTAGCCAGGCTTCCTTAATCACATCTTCAATCTGCGGGGAGAGTGTGGGCGTCCTTGAATTGCCGGTCTTGAAGCGATCGATCGCGGAAACCAGGTCGCGCTGGATCACGGCCGAATCCAGGTCGAAATGGCGGAAGATTCGCTGGAGATCCGAATCGACCGACTCCGTGAGCTTGAGCAACCAGTGTTCGATCTCGACGCTATAGTTCGTGCGAGACAGGCAGAGCCCCGCGGCAGACTGGAGCGCATCCAGGCACGTCGGGTTCAATTTTTTCACCAAGGTTCCTGCCTGGATCGCCATGGCCTGCTCTCCCTGGGATGACTCGTAACGACTCGGTGAGATCGAACACCATAAAGCCCATCGACTCCTCGAACCCGCAAGCGTTTCGTCCTTTTTCTGTCAAGTTTGCCCGAAGATTCCGTCGCCGTGGAGAAAAAAACGGGCCAAGACTCTGCGGGATGTGCCGAAGAACATCGGCACGTCACGGAGAAATTCTCTGGAGACATGTTGCAAGACGCTCAGCCAGAGGTTTAGATTCAAGCTACATGTCCGTCGAGGCCTGAAAAGGCCATTTTGACATGTCGGCTGGCTGGCCCGTTCGAGGGGAATCCGACTCCCCAGAGCCGACCTCGATACAGAGGAACACGTTCATGCCTGGCGATGAGAGCCTCCAGCACAAACTCGACCGCGTCCGACCTCCTCGCGTCCAAATCACCTACGACGTGCAGGTCGGCGATGCGCAAAAGAAGGTCGAGCTTCCCTTCCTACTCGGCGTCCTTGCCGACCTGTCGGGCCATCCGGAAGAGCCGCTCCCTTCCATGAAGGAGCGCAAATTCGTCGAAATTAATCGCGACAACTTCAATCGGATCATGGCCGGCATGAGGCCGCGACTGGCCATGAAGGTCGACAACCAGCTGCAGAAAGACGGCACCCGCCTGGGGGTCGAGCTGAAATTCAAGTCGATCGACGACTTCGAGCCGGAGCAAGTCGTGCGACAGGTCGAGCCGCTCCGCAAGCTCCTCGAGGCGCGGCAGCGTCTGGCGGACCTGAAGACCAAGATCACTTCGAATGATCGGCTGGATGGACTGCTTCAGGACATCATCAAAGATACCGAACGCCTGAAGCGGCTTGGTGAAGAGACGGGGCAACGAGACCAGAACGAGTCCGGATCATCCGACTCTCGCGATTAATTTGGGGGGCCCCATCGTGAGTTCCGAAGCCAATGAGACCCAGGGCCAACCCGTCGCCGAACCCGAGGCCGCGACGCAGTCTTCAGCCGAGCCGAGCCTGCTCGACCAGATCCTCCAGGTCAGCCGGGCCAAGAGCGAAGAAGACCGGACATATCAGAGCGACCTGATCGGCCAGTTCGTCGAAGACATCATGAACGGCCAGATGAAAGTCTCGGCCAACACGGAGGCGATGATCAATGCCCGGATCGCCGAGCTCGACGAACTCTTGAGCGACCAGCTCAACGCGATCATGCACCACGAAGACTTCCAGAAACTGGAGGCGTCGTGGCGCGGCTTGAACTACCTGGTCCAGGAATCCGAGACCGGGACGATGCTCCAGATCCGGGTGCTCAACGCGAGCAAGAAGGATCTGCTGCGTGACATGGAACGAGCGAGCGAATTCGACCAGAGCGCCCTGTTCAAGGCGATCTACACCTCCGAGTACGACCAATTCGGCGGGACCCCCTACGGGGCGCTCATCGGCGACTATCAGTTCGGGAAACATCCGCAGGATCTGGCGCTCCTCAAGCGCGTCTCCAACATCGCGGCCTCGGCGCATGCCCCGTTCATCGCGGCGGCGGGCCCCGATATGTTCGGCCTCGAATCGTTCACCGAGCTCCCTGAATTTCGGGATCTTTCCGAGATTTTCCGGACCCGGGATTACGACAAGTGGAACGCCTTCCGGCAGTCGGAAGATTCCCGATATGTTGGTCTCTGCCTGCCTCACATTCTGCTCCGACTCCCTTACGGGCCCGAAACGAAGCCGGTCGACGCCTTCCAATTCCGGGAGGATGTGGACGGGAAGGAGCATGACAAATACCTCTGGGGCAATGCGGCCTACGCCATGGGCGCTCGGCTGACCGACGCGTTTGCTCGGTATGGTTGGTGTGCTTCCATCCGGGGGGTGGAAAACGGCGGTCTGGTTCGCGACCTCCCCGTGCACACTTTCCTGACCGACGACGGCGAGATTGCCGCCAAGTGCCCGGCCGAGGTCCTCATCTCCGAGCGTCGGGAGAAGGAACTGGCCGACCTCGGGTTTATCGCGCTCACCCACTGCAAGAATACCGATTTCGCGGCATTCTTCTCAGCCCAGTCCTGTCAGAAGGCGACCGAGTACCAGGGGACCGACGGCGACACCGCGACAGCCAACGCAAGGCTCTCGACCCAGTTGCCGTATATTCTGATGACGAGCCGGTTCGCTCATTACCTCAAGTCCATTGCGAGGGACAAGATCGGCTCGTACATGGAACGGGCCGGATGCGAACGCTGGCTCAACGATTGGATCATGAACTATGTAACCGAGGATGATTTTGCCTCGGACGACACGAAGCGACTCTACCCGCTTCGCGCGGCCCGCATCGACGTCGAGGACGACCCCCGCCGACCCGGCTGCTATCGAGCGATCGCCTACATGAGGCCACACTATCAACTCGACGAGTTGACTGCCTCGCTGCGGTTGGTCTCCGAACTGCCCGCGCGAGCGAAGTCCTGAGGGATCGTCGGTCATATCCCTTGAACCACGGCGAGATCGATCGGCCACATACCTCGTGATCGATCCGGACCTCCCGTCCCAGGTCGTCGGTCTGCCGGGTCGCCCGAATCGAGGGCGGCTCGGTGCGTTCAGTCTGTTCCACCTTCAAGACAAGGCCCTTGCCAGGGCCATAGCCCCTGGGGAGAATCCCAATGGCCGCCGTAGACTATTTTTTGAAGCTCGACGGGATCGACGGCGAAAGCCAGGATGACAAGCACAAGAGCGAGATCGAGGTCCAGTCCTGGAGCTGGGGCGAAACCAATAGCGGTGACGCCTCCCACGGCGCGGGGATGGGTGCGGGCAAGGTGAGCATGCAAGATTTTCACTTTGTCATGCAAGTGAACAAGTCTTCCCCCAAACTCATGGAAGCGTGCGCGACCGGCAAGCACATCAAAGAAGCCAAATTGACCTGCCGTAAAGCAGGCGAGTCCCCCCAGGAATACATGACAATCAAGTTCTCCGACTTGCTCGTGTCCAGTTATCAGACGGGCGGGAGCAGTGGAGACGTCGTCCCGGTTGATCAGATCAGCCTCAACTTCTCGAAGATTGAATATGAATACAAGGAGCAAAAACCCGATGGCTCGCTCGGTGGCGCCGTCAAGGCCGGTTACGACTTGAAGGCCAACAAGAAAGTCTGACCCGGTCGCCGGTTCAGGTCCTCCGGAACATGTCCGACGCGATCGGCCCCCCACCGCGTTTCGGGGGGCCGATCGTCGTGGCACCGGGCCAACCTGCCCGTCACGGCCTGGGTTCGCTCCGGAAGCCACGTCATGGAGCACGCAGGACATCTGGATGTTATCTCCATTCGAAGAGCGATTGGATTTTATCTCCATTCGAAGAGCAATTCGATGGCGCAGCGTGATCCGGTCCCTCGATTTCAGCATTCCCTCTGGGATCGTCTCACCAACCCGGATCTGATTCGCGGTGATGAGGTCGGAGTCTCCATTGCGGGCGAGGTCGAACGGATCAAAAATGAGGTTCGCCGTGATCTGGAATGGCTTCTCAACTCAAGGCGAACACCGGGCGATCCCCCCGGGTCGATGAGCCACCTCGCGCGATCGTTGATGACCTATGGGCTGCCTGATATCACCTCGATGAGCCTGGGTGATTCAGACTCTCGGAGTCGCCTGACACATCTCCTCGAGTCTGTGATCCGCGATTTCGAGCCGAGGCTTTCGAACGTCCGTGTCATCTTCGAACCCCACAAGCAGAAGGAAAAGCTCGGTTCCCTCCACTATCGAATCGAGGCGATCCTCCGGGTCGATCCCGCACCCGAGCCGGTGGTTTTTGACACGGTGCTCGAACTCGGCAACAAATCGTTCGTGGTCAGTGGCGATCATGGATAAGGAATGAGCTTTAACTCAGCTTGGGCCTCTACTCCCTTAGTACAGCTGTAGTCGGGCCTTTCTCCGATCATTCGTCGTGCCCACCCCCGCCGTGATGATGTCCTGGAGTCTCTGTGCGGGTCTTCCATGCCCAACAACTGATTCGACTCCAAACCTCGCCTGGTCACGGGATGACCTTGGGTTGCCATGAACGACAACTTTCTCCATTACTATAATCGAGAGCTCGCATTTATTCGGGAGATGGGGGCGGAGTTCGCCCGGGCACATCCTCAGGTCGCTGAACTCCTGATGCTGGAGGCCGGGCGGTGTGCTGATCCCCACGTCGAGCGGCTGCTTGAAGCCTTTGCATTCCTCGCCGCTCGGTTGCGGAAGAAGATCGACGACACCTACCCGGAACTGACCGACGCGTTGCTGGAGGTGCTCTATCCGCATTACCAGCGCCCCATCCCGTCGATGACCATCGTCCAGTTCGCTCCCTCGACGGATCCCTCCAAGATCGTCGCGGGCTATGAGATCGCGCGCGGTTCCCCAGTCGTCTCTCGACCCCTTGATGGTGTTCGATGTCAGTTCCGCACGGTGTATCCGACGTGGCTTTGGCCGGTCACGATCGACTCTGCCGCGATCATGCCAGACCGGGTCACCATCGAGGGCAAGCCGCCGGGATCGGTGGCGATGATTCGCCTGGGGCTGAAGTGCGCGGCAGCCGGCGACTGGCCTAGCCTGGAGGGATTCGAACGGCTCAGATTTTTCCTCGATGGGGGTGAGCCGGTCCCATCGACCCTGTATGAGGCCTTCTACAATCGGTTGGTGGCCATCTGGATCCGCGGTCGCACGGCTTCGGGTGATGAGGAGACGATTTCGCTGAGCCCCGATGCCCTCAAGCCCGTCGGGTTCGAGGCGGAGGACGGCACGGTTCCCTATCCTGAGCGATCATTCCCCGGATACCGATTGCTCCAGGAATTCTTCGCGTTCCCCCTGAAGTTTCAGTTCTTCGACCTCGAAGGACTCGACCGGATCACGAAGTCCGGATTTCTCGGGCCGGTCGAGATCATGTTCTTCCTCGATCAGCCCCCCCATTCCGACATCACGATCCGGCCCGAGAACTTTCGACTGGGATGTACCCCCGCGGTCAACCTCTTCAAGAAGGTGGCCGAGCCTGTCCGGTTGGATCGATTGAGGAGCGAGTATCGCCTGGTGCCGGATATCGATCATCCGTTGAGCTTCGAAATTGTTTCGGTCGATCGGGTCGAGAGTGTCGGTTCCTATCTCAATGACTCGGTGAGCTATCAACCGTTTTACGCGCTCAAGCACGCCGATCGCGGTCGGGGATCCCAGGCATATTGGTTCGCCCGTCGCCATCCTTCTCTACGATCGGGAGACTCTGGCACCGACGTCGAGTTGACGTTTGTCGACCCCTCATACTCTCCGACGACCCCTTCCACGGAAAAGGTCACCGCCTACCTGACCTGCTGTAATCGAGACCTACCCTCCCGGCTCCCCTTCGGTGGGGACCAGGACGGTGTTTCACTCGAGGCCGAGGCTCCCGTCAATCGCGTGCGATTGCTGACCCGTCCGACAAAAACCCTGCGTCCGCCGCTCGGACGCGACACCCAATGGAGAGCCATCTCAGCGATGGCGTTGAACCATCTCTCACTCGGAGAATCGGGACCTGGAATCGAGGCTCTTCGTGAGGTCCTTGCCGCCTACGACTTCGCCGATTCGGCCGTGAGCCGGAAGCAAATCGGCGGGCTCACCAACGTCTCGACCCGACGCATCGCGGGAAGGACAGGGAATCGCCTCGGGAGGGCGGTCAGTCTAGGGATCGAGGTCGATCTGACCTTCGATGAGTCGGGCTATTCCGGAGCCTCGGCCTTCCTGATGGCGTGTGTGCTGGAACGGTTCCTCGGCTCCTATGTCACGGTGAATTCGTTCAGCCAACTGGTCGCGCGGCGCAAACAGCACGAGGGAGTCTGGAAGCGATGGGCACCGCGCAGCGGCGACCGGACCCTGGTTTGAGCGACCGGCTCTTCGCCGATCCGACGCCCTTTGATTTCTTCCAGGCCGTTCGACTGCTCGAACACCTCGGAACGGCGTCGGGGCGGTTGCCGGTCGGCCACGATGGACCACCATCTCGCGAGGCGGTCCGCTTCCTCGCCCATCTGTCGCTTTCGTTTCCTCCCAGCGCAATCACAGGGATCGACGGCCCCTCCCCTCGAGAATCGGGACCTCCCTCCGAATCTCCTGACGCCCCCCCCAGGGGTCCCGAGTGGGAAGCGCCTCCGATAATGACCACGGCGTTTCTTGGGCTGGTCGGACCGCTGGGGGCATTGCCGACCGTTTACACGGAAGCCCTCGTCGGACCCGACCGGAGGCGGCGAGCAGCGGCCGCCATGTTTTTCGACCTGTTTCATCATCGGATCGTTTCGCTTTTCTATCGAATCCGGCAGAAGTACCACATCCCTCTCCTCTGGGAGGCGTCTCGGACTGCTGGCGGGTCGAGAGCCGATCGGTTCGCCCGCCACCTGTTCGACCTCATCGGCCTGGGTTCTCCGGCCCTACACAATCGGCTCGCGGTCGAGGATGACGCCTTGCTGTTTTACAGCGGCCTCTTCGCCCAGCAGCATCGTCCGGCGGTCATGCTCGAACGACTGCTCCGCGACCATTTCGAGATTCCCGCTCGCGTTCAGAGTTTTCATGGCCAGTGGCTTCGCCTCGAACCGGATCAGAGGACCCGGCTCGGACGTCGGGGCCCCTATCACGGGCTCGGTACCGAGGCGATCGTGGGGCGAAAGATCTGGGACGACCAGAGTAAGTTCCGTGTTTGTCTCGGACCGATGGGATTCCAGGACTTTCGCAAGTTCCTCCCCGAGGGTGATGCGTTTCATGCGCTCATGGATTTGATCCGCTTCTTCGTCAGGTCGGAGCTGGATTTCGATGTTCGGTTAATCTTGAAATCCGCGGAAGTCCCACCCTGCCGACTCTCCGCTCGGCACGGGCAAGCCTCGCAACTGGGGCGAACGAGTTGGCTGAACCGCCGGCCCGACCGACCCGACGCCGATGATGCAGTCCTCCGGCCTCCTACGAAGTCCTAGGGATCGTTGCGGAATGCGTTGTGGCCGAGTAGCCTGAAATTGCCGACTCCGAGCAAGGCCGGGGCTCCCGTCGCCCTCTCTCCATCGTGCCTCCACACGCGAGCCGGCCGGATCGCGGGACATGACACGCCACCCCGCCCCGAGAACGAGAAGCATCATCATGTCGAAGCGAGCCGTTCACTGGTATGAGGGGATGTTCCTCAAGCCCCACCACTTCCAGGCAGCCGACCGCTTCCAGCGCGATCGGCTCCGAGAGTCGGAGGACTGGCTCCACCCGCACAACTGGGGCCTTCGCGCGGTAGAAATCGACCCGGATGCGATCGCCAACTTCACGTTCATCCTCCGATCCTGTCAGGCGAGGTTCAAGGATGGGACGACCCTGGACGTCCCGAGCGAAGCCACCGTCGATCCGCTCGACCTGAGACCGGTCCTTTCCAGTCATCCCGAAGCGACCATCGCGCTTGCTGTCCCGACGTGGCAACCCGGGCGGGCGAATGTCGCGCTTACCGCCTCGGCCGATGGTCCCCGGTATCTCATCGATGCGGTCGAGCAACCGGACGAGAACACGGGGGGAGACGAGGAGGGGATTGAGTTCCGCAGGGTGCAGGCGCGTCTTCTCGCCTCTCACGTCGACTCGACCGGATACGAGACGCTCCCGCTGGCCCGGGTCGCCCGATCCGCCTCGGCCGATGCCCCCCCTCAAATCGTCCGATCGTACACGCCCCCGATTCTCGGGATCGATGGGTGGAAACCGCTCAACGACGAGATCCAATCGGTCTTCCAGATGCTCCGCGCCTGGATCGACCAGGAGGCCGGTTATCTGGTCGGTCGGAAGATCACGTTCGAGAGCCAGGTCCTCGGCGAGTCGGATCGGATCCTCAAGTTGACGACCGTCAACGGGGCGTTTTCGGCGCTGCAATCGGTGCTGTTCACCCGAGGCTTGCATCCGCTTCACGTCTACACCGAACTCTGTCGACTTCTCGGCCACCTCTCGATCTTCGACGATTCGAGGCGTCCAATCGACGTTCCCACGTACGATCATGACGAGATCGGACCGATCTACGCGAGGGTCATGGCCGAGATCCGCCGCCTGATTGGCGGCGGACGCGGGCCTGAGTGGACGAAGCGTTACTTCCAGCTCGAAGGCCGGCGGTTCCAGGTCCATCTCGACGCAGACTGGCTGCGAGACACGACCAAACTCTACATCGGCGTCGAGACGGTCGAGCTGAATGACGCCGAATGCGACGAGCTGATGCGAGGGACCAACTGGAAACTCGGGGCAGGGGATCAGGTCGGCGAGATCTTTCGCCAGGGACAATCGGGACTCGGCCTTCAGCCGCTCAACCGCATCCCGCCGGCCTTGCCCCGTAACGTCGTTTACTTCGAGGTCCAGAAGAAGGATCCTTACTGGCGAGACGTCTTGCGGACCCGGACGCTGGGGCTGCGCTTCAACCTTGAAGGCGGTTCATTTCTGGGGGATTCGGAGGCCAAGCAACTGGTGGCGCTGCCGCGGCCCCGGGTCGGATCGCTCGTCGAGTTGCAGTTCGCCGTCTACGCAATCCCCCATGCCTGATCGGCAGGCAAATTTGCCTTGAGGGAGACGACCGTCCCGATGACCGACGCGTTCGCTGATCTGATCCACCCTTACTTCGAGCACGTCATCGCCCTCCAGGATCGGCTGGCATGGGGAGAGTCCCCCTCGATCGACGTGGTGAAGTCCGAGCTGCTCACGACTCTCGACAGGATCGAGAACCGGGCTGCCGCCAATCCTCGGCTCGCCGAGGATTTCGCCATGGTCAAGTACGGTCTCGTCGCCTGGACCGATGAAGTCCTGACCGACTCCGAGTGGGGCCGATCCGTCGACTGGGGCGCCCAGGAGCAGATCCTGGAGTGGGACCTGTATCGAAGCAATCTCCGCGCCGAGAAATTTTACACCATGGCCTCGCAGGCCGAACGTCGAGGGACCCCCGACGCCATCGAGGTCTACTTGCTGTGCGCCGCCCTTGGGTTCCGGGGCAGGATGGCCCTGGTTGACGAAGATCAGTTGCTCGACTGGGTCGGCCGCCTCTATGAACGGGTACTCCAGGCCAGCTCCGTGTCGTCGAAACCCGCATTTCCCGAGATCGCCCAGGATGCGAATGCACAGCCGATCGGAGCACTTCGTGGTGCCGGATTCCTCGTCACGGTCAGTGCCCTGGTGGCCGTCTCAGCCCTGGTGACGCTGGCCTTCTACATCCTGTCGGTCCACCTCGACTACGCTCGATGAGCAAAGAACCACGCCCAATCCCCGGGCGATCGAGGCAAGCAGATGCTGTCGTCGTTGCTGTGGAACAAAGTTGCGTTGATCATGTACGGTGCCGTGGCCTTCGCAAGCGCGGGGGCGGCGTTGTTGTGGTCGAAGCACCCCGTTCGATGGATTCTCGGCATCGCCATCATTCTCCTCGCCATCGGGGCGTTCGGCCCCTGGGAAGTCCCGGACATCGACCCGCAACTGCCGACGATTTTCACCGGCTGGATGCTTCGGGTCTGGCTTTTCGGCCTCGGGATCGTTGCCCTCCTCACGACGGCCCGCCTCATCACCACGTTCGTTCGACACGCTCGCGGCACGAATCTCGAGCAGGGCGACGGCCGCTTCTCCGACCTTGAAGCGGCCTGGCAGGAGATTCTCATCCGACTGGGCCAGGCCGGCATCGATCCGGGCCGGCAACGGCTCTACCTTCTGCTCGGCCCCGACGAGGGCCAGGCCGCTGCCCTGATCGATTCAGCCAATGTGCAGCTTTTTGGACAAGCACCGTCCTCGGTCGACGCGCCGATCCATGTCTATGCGGTTGCCGACGGACTCTTGCTCAGTTGCTCGGGAGCGTCGAGCTTTGGCCGATCGAACGGCGACGGCCCCGATCGACTCGCTCACCTGTGTCGGCTGATCCATCGACTGAATCCCGAGGAACCCGTGCTTCGAGGAGTGGCCACGTTGCTGCCGATCCAGCTTGCAAGCAGCGGGAACGAACTCCAGATCGCCTCAGCCATTCGCAACGATCTCAATACGATCCGCTCGGGCCTGAAGGTCCGATGCCCGACGTATACCGTTTTCACCGGGATGGAGACCGTCGCGGGCTTCGATGATTTCGTCGCCCGCATCCCGGCGAACCTCAGGCAAAGCCGCTGCGGTTTCTCGATTCCCGGCGCCCGGCTCTACCGTTCGGAACTGATTTCCATCGGGATTCAATGGATGCGGCACTGGTTCAATTCCTGGTCGCTGGAACTGATGGTTCAAGAGATTCGAAACAAAAGCAGCAACAATCGGCTCATGCTGCTGAATAACGTTGTGCGCCGGAGCCGCGACCCGTTGATTCATCTGCTCGATGCGTGTCTCTCGACCCACGAGCAGTCCGAACCGGTCCTCTTTCGCGGATGCTATTTCGTTTCGAACGGGGTCGAGGACCACCAGCGAGCCTTTTCGACCGGCCTGGTCGCAGGTCGAAGTGGTCGGCTTTTGGTCGATCATGAGTTGACGAGTTGGTCGAAGGAGGCTGAACGGCAAGACGCCCGGTACCGATCGATCGCGATCGCCCTGGCGATCGTAACCGCCCTAGCGGGGCTTCCCTTCTGGTACTTCGGAATCATCACCCGACTCGACGCGACGCACCGATCATGGATCGGCTGGACCGGGCTCGCCGGACTTCTCTCGGCCTGGATCATCGTGCTTGGTCTCAGGCGATTGCGACGGCCGACACGCACCTCAACGGAACCCGGTCTGCGTCCGACGGGCAACCCTAGCGTCTCGTGACGCGGAATTGCAGGTCGCCGATGAGGACAATGTCGGCCGCATCGGGAAGGGCACGGTCGCCGATTCGGATCCGCGTCCGCGTGCTCATTCTCAGGAACGTCCCGTTCTTGCTGCCGAGATCTTCCAGGAAAAACGTGCCATTGCGTTCCCTGAGGCACGCGTGACGGCGGCTGACCCAGTGATCCCCGGTCAACGCGATGTCGCACCCTTCGCCTTCCCGACCGATGACCGTCAGGTCCTTTTTCGTGATGGGAACCGAAACGGCCGGCTTCCCATCAGGTCCGAGGAATTCCAGGAAGCCCAACGGGATGAACTCTCGGCAATAGAATTCTTCCCCCGTAGGACTGACCAGCGCGGGACGAGAGGTCGCCTGAGGCGCCTCCCGGAAGATGATCACATGCCGACCGACCCGGAAGCATACGCCCTCCGACAGCGGCACGGAGCCGTGTTCAGGGATCTTGAGAAACATGCCATTGATGGTCCCGAGATCCTCAACGACCAGGTGATCGTCCGCATCAAGCACGAATCGGGCGTGATCCTGGGCAAGACAGCGGGTCGCATCGCCCCGACCGACGAACTGTTCGACCGCAGCCCGCCCCAGGGTAAATTCACCCGAAGAGATCGTCGCAAGCCGTTCGAAGATCCGATCGCCGTCCCCCGTGAGGATTTCCAACCGGAGCAACGCGGGGTCGCGATCGGCAGCGTGCCCCGAACTCATCCCCGGCACATAGGTTGCGTTCTCAGAACTCGAGGCGCGGGAGGCCGGATCGACTCGGGGTGGCTGTGGTCTTCGGACCTCCTCAACAGGCGGCTTCGGCGACGGGGGTGCTGAAAACCCCGTCGATTCTGGAGTCGCGGGGCCTGAACAGCCGGGATCGGCGGCGGAGGGGCGCTGGTGTCGCTTCGGACCCACCGCAGTATCGAATTCCTGCCCGGGTGTGACCTCTGGCGCGGGCGGAGCGGATCCGCCCCGGGGGGGCTGGGAAGGGATCGACGTCTCCCACGGATTCTCACTCTTCACCCGATCGGGCGGAGGCGAAGGAGCGGCGCCGGGTTGCGTTTCCCAGAAATGACCTGGCGCGTCGTTCGGCTCAGGGCGGATCGATCGGACCGGCGGGGTCCTCGGTGCCGGGCCCTCGTCACGCCTCGGAGGCAACATGGTTTCTTCGCCAGGCCCGGAAGGCTCCGACCGGGGTCGGGTCGGCTGTTGCGGGGTCCCCTGGCCGCCCGATCGAGGAGGAGGGGCATCGGATTCCGAGGCCGTACCCCGATCCTCGGCAAGCCTGGCCGCCTGGGCCTCGGCGATCATGCGCTTCACATCCTTGCGAGGCAGGCCGATTGTCTTCTTGTCGCCCGACAGATCGTCGTCGTTCGGCATCGGTAGCCCCTCTCAATCGTTGAGAACCGCTTCGAGACCATCGTCCTGCCTGGTTGCGATCGAATCCGAGTCCGTTTCGAGGATTCGATTCGATCCATCCCGACGGGTGTGCTCGGAAACAGACTGGGCCGGAACCCGGTTGAGAAATCCCCAAGACCGACGAATCGGACAGATACTATCCTAGGTTTTGCCTCGGCCGGGGGACAAGAGCGGGGCACGGGGTGGCCCACGCTCCAGGATCGAACTGTTTCGGGTTCGCACCTCTCACTATACTTGTCCAAATAGGACCCCCCAGACCGAGAAATCCCGATATGATGTTCAGGAGGGAATCCTCGAATCGTTCAAACGGTTTGGTCCTCGTTCGGTCGTGGTTCCGGATATGCCCTGCCGCTTCGTCGTTCGGTCCGATCGTGCCTATGTCAGCCATGATCAGGTCTTCGGCGTCTCCTGAATCACGGCGCATTCCGCAAGGTCCCGGAATGGTCCACGCTCTCCTCACAGTGACTCCGGCCGTAGACTCATCGAGTCGCGGTGGTTTATGCCGGCCTGGCGACGGCCGGGAATCTTGAGCCAGGGTTCGCAAACCGTGTTTCGACGGAGGGGTCGATGGAATCCTACCAGCAAGCGAATCGTCCGTTGACGGTGACCACTCCCCTCGGACCGGATGCGCTCTTGCTGGTCGGATTGAGTGGCACGGAAGCCCTCTCGCAATTGTTCCGGTTTCGCCTGGATCTGATCGCTTCGAATGAGACCGAAGTTCCCTTCGATCAGTTGCTCGGGAAAAAACTCACCGCGCACGTGACGTCGCCCGGCGGGAAAACGCGCCACGTCAACGGGCTTTGCTGTCGGGTGGCCCAGGGTGGTCGGGATCCGAACTTCACCACCTACCAGGCCGACATTGTGCCCGAATCCTGGTTCTTGACTCGGAAAGCTCAGAGTCGAATCTTCCAGGGCAAGACTGTTCCGCAGATCCTCCAGGAAGTCTTGGAGGGGCTCTCGATCGGATTGAAACTCAAGGGTCGGTATGAGCCTCGCGATTACTGCGTGCAGTACCGAGAGACCGATTTCGACTTCGCCAGTCGATTGATGGAAGAAGAGGGGATCTTCTATTTCTTCACTCATTCGGACGGCGAACACACCATGATCCTTGGCGACTCTCCTGAGAGTCACCCCGACGTCCCGTTCGGCTCGGAGGCCATCTTTGCCGCCCAGATCGATGACAACGTTGACGAGGAACGGATTCACGAATGGGCCAAGGCCCAGGAACTTCGATCGATGAAGGTCACGCTCTGGGATCACTGCTTCGAGCTGCCCCACAAGCATCTCGAGGCCGAGACTCAGATCATGGACTCGGTCCAGGTCGGCACCACCTCTCACACGCTGAAGCTCGGGAAAGCCGAGAAGCTCGAGCTCTACGACTGGCCCGGGGAATACGCCCAACGCTTCGACGGGATCGGTCCGGGCGGAGACGAGCGATCCTCCGACATCCAGAAAATCTTCCAGGACAACCGTCGAACCGCGGGAATTCGCATCCAGGAAGAAGCCGCGGGGGCCCTGGAAATCGCTGGGGCCGGGAAGCTCCGGCAACTCACCGCCGGGCACCGCTTCAGCCTGGCCCGCCACTTCAATGCCGACGGGCCTTATCTCGTGACCTCAGTACACCATGCGGCCAGGCTCAATAGCAATTACCGCACAGGGAATCGCGACGAGTTCGTTTACAGCAATACCTTCACATGCATCCCGGCCGCACTTCCCTATCGCCCCACGCGACGAACCCCCAAGCCGGTCGTCCGGGGGACCCAGTCTGCGGTGGTGGTCGGTCCCAAGGGCGAGGAGCTTTATACGGACAAATATGGACGCGTCAAGGTCCAATTTCACTGGGATCGAGACGGGAAGAACGACGAGCAGAGCTCCTGCTGGGTCCGTGTCGCCCAACCGATCGCCGGGAAGCGATGGGGGACGTCCTTCTGGCCCCGCATCGGCCAGGAAGTCATCGTCGATTACCTCGAAGGCGATCCTGATCAGCCGATCATCGTCGGCAGTGTCTACAACGCCGATCAGATGCCCCCGTACCTCGGAGACGGCCCCGACGACGCCCACAAGAATGACAACAAGGTGAGTGGTTTCAAGTCCAACACGTCGACCGGCGGTTCCGGCTTCAACGAATTCCGATTCGATGACAACAAGGACAAGGAACAGGTTTTCCTCCACGCCGAACGCAACCTGGATGTCCGCGTCAAGAATGACGCCAAGTATCGCATCTACGGCAACACCCATCGGGTGATCGGCTGGGAGGACGATGGCGACTCGGGCGGAAGTCATCATGAGGAAATCTATCGGGACGAACATCGTTACGTCCGGCGTCATCAGGTCGAACACATCGGCGGGAACCTCCAATTGCTCGTCGGCAAAGGGCCGGAGGAGGGCGGGAATGTCGACATCGTGATCGACGCCGACCGCAAGGAACTGATCCGCCGCGACAGCCACCACCACATCGAAGGAAGCCGCCGAGAACAGGTCGACGGCAATCAATCTCTCACCATCAAGGGAGGCCAATCGCTGCAAATCGGTGGCCAGCAGTCGACCCAGGTCGGCTCCGACCGGAGTGAGCAGATCGGCGGCGACAAATCGCTCACCATCGGCGGCAACTCGTTCGAGAAGACCGGGATGAATCATGCTGTTGATTCCGGCATGGAAATCCATCTCAAGGCAGGCATGCGGGTCGTGATCGAGGCTGGTGCGCAACTCACGCTCAAAGGCCCCGGCGGTTTCGTCGATATCGGGCCGGCCGGCGTGGCAATCCAGGGGACGATGGTCCTGATCAATTCGGGCGGGGCCGCCGGAGCAGGCAGCGGAAGCAACCCCAAGTCGCCCGAGGCTCCCGAGTCCCCGACGGACGCCCTGGAAGCCCAACCCGTTGCCCCCGAACAGGCGGACGACGCCAAGACCGGCCAGAAGTCCTCCTCGTGATGATCGCGATCCCATTCACAGCAGTCAGCGACGAACCCTCATTTCTCACGTGTCGAGGATCCCACCATGCCACCCGCCGCGCGTGTTGGCGACTTGCATACCTGCCCGATGGTCACTCCCGGGACCCCGCCCGTCCCTCACGTCGGGGGACCGATCCTGCCCCCCGGCTGCCCCACCGTCCTGATCGGCGGTCAACCCGCTGCCCGGGTCGGAGACATGGCCACCTGCGTCGGGCCGCCCGACTCGATTGCGGTAGGGTCCCCGACGGTCCTGATCGGGAACATGATGGCCGCTCGCCTCGGCGATTCGACGCTTCACGGCGGCATCATCAGCGTGGGCATGCCCACGGTATTGATCGGGATGACCGGCCAGGGTGCGGCCCTTGCCTCGGCCGCCAAAACGGGCGCGCCGTTTTGCGAGGTCTGCTCGAAGTGACTCTCGGATCGCGGTCGATGACCAGGTGAAGTTGTGGCCGATGTCGCCGTCTTCCTGAACGTCCTCGCAGGTCCAGACGCTCCTCGGACCTTCCGAGTCGAGCCGGGAACGACCGTCCGGATCGGCCGCGCCGAGACGTCTGACCTGGTCCTCACCGATCCCTCGCTCTCCCGCCTTCACTTCACGGTTTCGCTCCGCGATTCGATGCTCCGGCTCCGCGATGAATCAAGCCGCTTCGGCACCTTCGTCAACGGCACTCGCGTCACCGAAGCCACGCTCCGCGATGGCGACATCATCGAAGCCGGGGTGAGCCGCTTCGCCGTTCGCATCCTGGTCCAGAGTCGGCCTGCCTCCAGGCCCTCACCTGCCCCTACACCGGCGACGAAGGACGAGGCGCGTTTCCCCGCGCAGCGAGCAGTCTCTCCACCGAGTGCACTGGGGATTCTCCGATCTCAGCCGCACCCGCTGTTCGTCGTCCTCGATGCTGCCCGCGACCCCTTGATCCTCGCATTGCTGAACACCTGCTCCGAGCGATTCCAATCGCTCTATGAAGGCCTGCTTGCCGACCAGCTTGTTGAGTCCGCCCCTTATCTGGTGTCACTCCCTTCCCGCTCGCCGTTCCTGGAAACACTTGCCACTCAGGGTTGGGGAAAAAGCTGGGGGATTCTCCTCGTCTCCCCCTCTCCGTTCGAGACGATTCGCAAACACCTTCGACGCTTCCTCACGATCAATCACGAGGGAGGGGGACAGGTCGTGTTCCGATTCTATGACCCCAGAGTGCTCTCCATCTTCTTGCCCTCCTGCACACCCGGCGAGGCCCGTGACTTCTTCGGCCCGGTTCAAGGATTTCTGGTCGAAGGCGATGGCGCCGCCGAACTCCGCCGCTTCTCCATTGTGCCAAACGGACTCCGTCAAGATCGAGTCAGCCTGACTCCTCCCCCGAATCTTACGAGCGATCACACGATTGGATCGCGAAATCCCCCATGATGGAATCGTGGCGCAACCTCAACCTCAACCTCAGGCCGGCCTCACGGCAAGTTCCGGTCCTTCAAGAGAGGCTCACCATGTTCACGATGCGTCATTCGCAACTCGAACAAATGAGCACAGCCCGGCGAGCCGGCCTGCATCGGCGGATTGCCGAGCTATACCGGCAACATCTCCCCGAACTCACCGCCTCCTGGGACGACGCCGAGTTGCTCCATCGCGTTGCACAGGCGGACCGCAAGGCGATCGGACTGGGAATCCAGACCGAGCGAGGCATCTCCCAGTACGTAGGGTTTGCCCTGGCCAACGGCCCCGACTTTGACGAGCATCTCCAGATCAAGGCATATTTCCAGGCTCCCGGATTGACGCCGGACGAGAAGATGCAGCTCCTTACAGACCGCTGCTCGGCGATTGAACAAGCGCAGCGATCCACCTGAAGCACGGTCCATCGGGCTTCGATCGCTCCCCCTCAAGACTTCAGGTCCATTGAAATAGGCCCCGACGTCCCATGATCCTTGCCACCGCGTTGCCACTGGCCCCTCCGATCAGCCCACCGACGATCGCATGGGATGTCGCCGTCCTGATCGTCGCGGGAGGAATCCTCGCCTACCAAGCGATCCAGAACGCCACCGATCGTGTCTCCACCGACACCACGTCGGATACCACCGACTGCCCGAGGAAACCCTGCCCGCCCTGTGCCCCCCCGGTGGGTACCGTGGCGTACGAGATCCATCGGGTCCCGCCATCCAAGCCACACTTCCCCTGTGCGGGGGATCACGTCCACTGGTTCATGAGGATGCAGAACCCGAACAATTGCCGGTGCTTCTGGAAACGAAACTTCAAGCCTCCGACCTGCCTGAATCCGGGCGAGGCGTTTCAGCCACCCCCTGGAGCGGTCCCGATGTGATCCCCTCGGCCTCTGGTGTTCTCTTGCCCGGATCGGGATTCCCCAAGGAGGTCCATCGTGCGTCCACTCGGCCGGCTGATCGGTTTTGACATCCGCCTCGCTCCCTCACCAAGGCTTCGCAGCCTCTGGACCGGCGAACGCCGCGAGAGCTTCCTGCTCCGGCCCGATCTGAACTTTCCGTTTTCGATCGACCGCGCCGTCTGGCCCTCACGGTTCCAGCTCGGGGCCGCGCAAGCGTCTCCCGGCCTGGAAGGAGCCGACGTGATCGTCCTCGATCCCGCCTCGGCAAACACCCATTTTCAGCTTTTCGATCTTTGGGACGACCTCAACCAAATGCTCGTGCCTCATCGGAAAACGCCCGAGGGAGACGCCGGGCTCAGTGTCGGGCTGGTTCTCCCGGAGCAGGATCCGAATGAGAGCACCTTCCCCGAGGATGAATGGTGTCGCGCGATTCTCGACACGCCGATCCGTCCCCCTGACCCTGATCCCGCCTGGACACGCATCGGATACGACGTCGCCAATAGCGGGTTCACCAGCGCACTCTCGAACTGTGGGATGTCCGACGACGAGCGGCCGACGCTCCGACGGCTTTGGAGCAATCGCCTGAACCGCTTCGGACTCTTCGAGTCAGCAGAAGACGCCCAGCGGTATCGCGCCGACGCCAATCGGCGGATCGAGGAAGACGGCCCCTTTTTCGTCTTCGAACTCCACCTCATCTGGAGCAGCGTCCCGATTTCCTGAGCCTCGCCCCGACGAATGCCCTCAAGCACGCTGACCCGATCTTCGCTGCGACACGCGGATTCCCTTGCCCCTGATCGGATCATGCGCAGTCAAAAGGCGACGAATGGCGACATGCCAAAGCGATCCACCCCTCGGAAGCGCGGCAACTACCCCGGCCCAAGGCCATTGCACGTGGGCGAATCTCAAGCTCTCGACGACAGTTCGGTCGAGATGAACCATTGTGTTCGACGGCAGGAATTGATTTATTGGATGCAAGGTGATGCGTCTTGCTTCGTCGGTGAACAGGGAGAGAAGACGGCGATGACCCCGGCGTCGCACTCAGTTCCTCCCAAGCCTCGAAGGATCCCCCATGGCCACCGTGACGCCCCCCCTGGCCAAGCCGGTTCAGGCTCGCCTGATCCTCGAAGCCGCCGCCGCCACGGTCTCCTTCATCCTGATTGCCTGGCTCCTCATCTGGTTCATCTGGCAATCGCCCCGTGCCACGGCCATCCGGGCCTTCACGGTCCCGGAACTCGGGGTGCCTTATCAGGGGGCCGACCAACGCGCCTTGATTGACGCGGCGATCGACAGCGACGGTCGAATCCTCGCGCTCAATCAACTCGAGAGCGCGATCAACGACGCCGTCTCCGGCCGAGGCGACCCGCTCGTCGTCTCCGTCTCGGCCCCTGCGATCGCCTCTGGGCCCCAACGCGGCGGACTCGATCACGATCGGATCGTCTCACTCGTCGCCCAGGTCGCGCAGAAATCTCGAAGACCGATCCTGCTCGCCTTTGATCTCTCCCAACTCTCCAGCGATCGTGATCGAGGACTCTTCGGCAACGCACCAACCCGGGGGCTCTCCGAATCGCTTCGGGCCATCTCGGTGCCGGCCGAATCGCCGGGGATCGGCGTCCTGTTTTCGAGTGGCCCGGGCCAAACGAGCTGGATGATCGATGACCTCGGGCGATCGGCCTTCTCGTACTACCTTCAACGAGCACTCGAAGGCGAGGCCGTTGCCTGGTCCGAGCAGGGCCGGGGTGGCCAGATCACGCTCGACGGCCTTTCCCGATACGTTCGGCACCACGTTGCCACCTGGGCCCAGGAGAACCGAAGCGCGATTCAATACCCGGAACTCGTCACGCTCGGGAGGTCGCCCGATCGCATCACCTTTTCACCCATCCGGATTGCAGGGAAACCATCGCCCGGGGATTCCTCGACCGATCCCAGGGCCCTGAGCGACTCCGGCTCTCTCGCCGATGCGAACGGGCCAACGGCTTCGGGCGACGAGAATCCGGAACGCCTCACCCCGCCGCCAAACCCCGACTCGCGCGAGACGCTGCTGGGCGCACTCATCGACGAGTGGAAGGCGCACGATTCACTGGCGTTCGGAGACCCTCCCGCGTACCGACTCGTCCCCGCGCAATGGAGACTCTACGAGCGGGATCTGCTGCTCGCCGACCGCCTCGTCCGCGAGGCGTTCCGCGATCCTCAGATGCGGCAAACCGCATCGCAGCGCCTCATGCAGGCCGGGAGCCTTCGGGGCAACCTGACCAACACCATCTCCCGGAGACTCGCCGAGCAGCAGCGCTTCCCGATCCGCACCCTTGAGTCTGATCGGGACGCCCCTGGCATTCTCCGCGAATGTCTCGAATTCTTGACCGGTCGGGGCGTCGAGCAACTCGCTCGGCGAGAGGCTCCTGCCTCGACTTCTCCCTCCTCCGAAGGTGCTGAGCAGGTCGATGCCGACTCGTCGGTGGCCGACGAGCGACAGCCTGCCCCTCCGTCCGAGCTCATTGCGGCGACCCGGGGAGTCCAGGAGATGCCCTACCTCGAACTCCAACTTCCCGGCTGGGCCTATCGATTTACCGAGCGTGATACGTTCAATCGTCCCGACTACTTTCGAAACGCGACCCGAGGCGATTTGCTCATCCGGAACACGCTCTTGCGACGCGTCGCCGAAGCCTCCCTCGCGCGCGATCGGCGTGGGTTGCTCGGGATCTGGAATTTGATCGAGCAAGGCGATCATGCGCGCCGAGTAGTCCAGGACCACCTGTTTGCCGTCAATGACGCCGTCCCTAAAACCATCGAGGACCGGTTCAAGGAGGCCCAGGGCCACTACCAATCCGCGAGGGATTCGATCGACCGGTTTGCTCGAGGCCGTGCCCTCCTCGAACGCATCTTCGCCCAGCTCCCGGCGCTGGCGGAATGGAAGGTCCGCGATGCCTCATGGATCGCCCCGAGCGACGAATCCCCGTTGCCCGATGTCGTCACGCGAGCACTCGATGCGTCTGACTTGCTGGCCAAGCGGCTTGCAATGGTCGCGAAGGATTCCGGGGCCAGCCCCACGGACTTCGAGGAACTCGACCGCTCCATCGATGCCGCCAGCCGGGCCTTCAACGCACTGCTCGACCAGTTCAACGAACGGGCCGCGAGGCTTTCTCGCGGTCAGTGGCAAGCCCTCCACCAGCTCCTTGCCACCCCCTTGGTCCCCTGGCAGACCCGCGAAACGCTCCTGAGATACGACACCACGGATTGGCGATCGACCGAACAACCACCTCCCTCTCGCCAGCCCCGAAACGAAGCCGAACCCGATGCCCGGCTCGATCGTGCCCTGCTGGCCGAGGCGTCCGCACTGGCGAAACTCGATGCTCGGCTCCGCCTCCTTGCGGAGGCGACCGCCCCCGATGGCGCCTCTGAATCTCTCCTCCGCCTGGACCGGGCGGCCGACGATCTCCGTGCCCGACTCATCCGCACCGAGGACACTGGAGCCCCGGACGACCTGCTCGATCGCCTCGCTTCGTTCTCCGACGCCGTCGGAGAGGTCAGGCGGTCGTTCTCGGGAAGCCTCGCCCGTCGCCTCCCGAACGCCTCCGACGAATTATTCAGCACACTCTGGAACGATGAATCGCGGGACCGACTTCGATGCCCCGCCGAGCTCGAACTCCGGGGCCAGGATGCCCGGGAAGACCAGCCGACCCGGCGGCTCGACGCCTTCGGCCAGCGCCTTGCCGCCCTACTGCACGCGCAACGACTCGTTGAAGACAACGATCGGGACGGGGCGGAGCGACTGCGGAGAGCCGCGAACGAAGCCCAGTCCTGGATCGGTGTCGATGAGATCCAGGGAGGCCCTGAGATCCGACCGAAACCCGGCGTGCTCGCGTTGCGTTGGCAACCGAGCGCCGATCGATTGGAGATCAGCCCCGATGGGGATGACGTTGCCTTTCAAATCACGATGGCCAACCGGGATGCCGAGGTCCCGGAGGGCTTCGCGTTCGTCGCGGCGCTGATGCCCGCCGGAGAGTCGGGTTCCTGGCTGAGCATCCGGGCCGAACAGACTTCCGAAGGGAGCCGGCCAGACCGGATCCCAGGGGGGATTCTGCCGGTCGGTCAACTGGTGCAATCCGATCCCCCGTCCGTCTCATTTGTGGCGACTCAGGAGGATCTGGACGTGACCGGCTCACCAGGCGTGAACGTTCAGGCCCGCGGCTTCTATCGGGGAAGAGTGATCCAGGGAGACGGCAATCAACCGCTCGTGCTGCCGATCGTCGCCCGGGATTTCGGCCAGCCGGTTGAGATCACCATCGCTCAGAACCTGGAACCGCTCCGGCGAAAACTGGAGCCGTTCAACGTCTCGGTCACCCCGGAACGCTACGACGTGTTCGCTTTGAATAACGGCACCGGATTCATGCATCAGGATACGGATCTGCCTTATCTCCTGACGATCAGCAACACCCGCCAACGACCAATCCGCGTGCGGATCGTGCGGACTTTGCTCCCCGCCGATGGCCAGGAAGACGAACCGATTCCCCTGGGTGAGACCAAAGGTGTCGAGCTTCAACCCGGCACGCCCTGGGAGGTCAGGACGACGATGAAAGCCGTCGACGTTCGTCCCCGGGACGAGGACCGATACTTACGCATCCAGGTCTTCGAGGAAGGGGCGCCCCCCGACGCGGGACCGATCCGAGAGAAAACGATCCGGTTTCACCAGATGTCCTGGAAGTCTTATTTGACGGTCCAGGCGGCCATCGACCCCAAGGTCACGCGCGTCCGAAGGACGGATACCCCCTTCGGGGCTTATGTCGTCACGCTGTCGCGACGCGAGGGCGACCCGGTCCGGGAGCCGATCACCCACGACGAGATCAGTTGCACGCTCAAGCAAATCGTCACGAAACCTCCCGCGAGCCCCGACAAGTGGCTGACTCCCGGGAAGTACATGTATTTCGACCATACGCTCGAAGAAGACAACCAGTATCCCTGGCGACTTCGGGTCGGGAACGTGACCATCACGCCCGAGATGCTCGACAGCCCACCGGCTCGGGAAAATCCCTGATCAGTCGCCCTGGTGCGTCGGCCGCCGAGGGTCAATCGCGAGGGCTGGGCGGGTCGGTGGCCGTCGCGGGTGATCTCCGTCGACCCAGGGGTCAACTCAAGGGAGAGATCATGGATCCGAAGCCGAATCCAACCCCCAACACGAACTCCCCCTCGCAACCGGACGAAGATCCGGGTAGGACGCTCAACCTGCTCGCACCCTCCGGGTCACAGGTCAGGGCAACGCCATCGTCGTCGCAATCCTCCCCGACACCGGCCCCGCCGACCGAACGGGAATCAACCGGCGAGCTCTCCTCGACCGAGGAGGGTTCCCGACCCGCTTCGAGCGACGGTCCCGAAACCGAGAACCATCCCTTCGCCGACCTGCCCAGGCAGATCGGGCTGATCCATCCGGGCATGGTCCTGCTCGACCAGTACGAGGTGCTCGAGCACCTCGGCGAGGGAGGTATGGGGGCCGTCTGGCTCGTCCGGAATACCGGCCTGGATGCCAAACGGGTGCTGAAGGTCATCAATCCGAGCCTGGTCGGGAGCAAGTCGCTCCGCCAGCGGTTCAACCGCGAAGCGAAGCTGATGGCCAGGATCTCCTCGCACCCCCACGCCACCGTCGTGCACGCAACGGGGGTCGCTAACGGTGTGCCTTACATCGAGATGGAATACATCCGGGGCCGCTCACTGCGCCGCGAACTGAGCGAGCGTCACCCGATCCCCCTGGATTGTCTCGCCCGGCTCGCCTCGCAGCTTTGCGACGTGCTCGGGGAAGCCCACCGCCACGGCATCGTTCACCGCGACCTGAAGCCCGAAAACATCATGCTCCTCGCCGACCGCGACCCTGGCAAGGAGTTCCTCAAGGTCCTCGACTTCGGGATCGCCAAGCTCATCGAGCAGGACGATGACGCCGAGAGCGGCGTCGCCACTCAGACGCTCGGGACCGAGGGCTTCATCGGCACCGCCGCCTACGCCAGCCCCGAGCAGATCAAGGACGAGTCCCCCGATCATCGGAGCGACCTGTACTCGCTCGGGGTCATCCTGTACGAGATGCTCACCGGGCACCGCCCGTTCCCCCAGAAAAAACCCGAACAGCTCCTCTACGCTCACTGTTTCGAGGCCCCCCCACCGTTCTCGACCCACGAAGGAGTCGAGGCTCCCCCCGCGTTGGAACAGGTCATCCTCCGATGTCTCGCGAAGGACCGCGACGATCGGCCGTCCTCCGCCGAGGAACTCCGCCAGCAACTGCTCGAGGCGATCTTCACGGTTCTGAGCCCCGCACAGGTCTTCACCGAGTTCCAGACCCCGCCGCCGACCGAGCCTCGGCGGTTCCAGCCTCCCCCATCACCGAAGCCCGCTCCACCGGTTGCCCCTGATGCCGAACGACAGCCCCGACAGAAGCAGAGGCGCAGGCGGTTGGCGATCGGAGTCCTCGCGATTGCCGTCTGCGGGGTCGCGTCCCTGTTCGCGATTCGGAACCTCGACCGAGGAGCGAGTGGCGTACTCCCCCAAGCCTCGACCCACGACCCTGAAATTCCGAGTGAGTTTCCCCAGGGCTTGTTGAAGTATCTCAACGACCGGGGATTCACCCCCACCGAGGAGGCCCTGCCTGACCCCAGCGGAAGCCCGTCGGTGATCGTCCGATCGTCGGACGGCCTTCGCCTGTTCCGACACGGGGGCGCCTATTTCCCCAGGGGGTATACCCCCGACACCGCCTCGGATGAAACCGACGGGCTGCCCAACGCCATCGTCCGCGAGGACGGCACCCGCTTCATGCTCGTGCTCGGGACCGACGAGTACGGATTCGAGATGGGAGCACCTGACGAATTCGGGGGCATGAAAACCCTCCCCGAGGAGCAACCGCCCCATCGGGTCGTCCTCTCCACCTTCTACTTGCAGCAGGCTGAAGTGACCGTGGGAGAGATGGAGGCGTTCCTCAGCGAGGTCGAAACGTGGGATCGCTCCGCGTCGGAACTGGAAGTCTACCGGCAATCGATCGACGATCTCCAGCGAGCCGGGGTCAAGTTCCTCGCCCACCCGGCCGCGGGAGTCACCCGGGAACTTGCCGAGGCGTATGCTCAGCACGTCTCGGGCCAGCTCCCGAGCGAAGCTCAGTGGGAGTACGCCGCCCGCTCCCGTGGCCAGAACCGGCCCTTCGTCTGGGGCGTCGAGCAGAACAAGAAGCTGGCCAACATCGACTCGGAACTGGTCTTCTCGCTGGCCCCGACCCACGAAGCGACCCTTTCTCCCGCCGACCGCCTCACGAATCGGATCGCCGCGGGAGACATCACGGATCAAGAAGTCCTCGACCTGACCGGGAACCTCCGCGAGTGGTGCCGAGACGTTTGGCGGCCGTACGGCCGCCACACCGCCGCCCCCGATCCGATCGAGCAACCCATCGATCGAGAACAGGCGAATTATGTGATCCGGGGCGGCTCCTATCTCTCGGCCTTCCCCGAGACGGCCCGGACAACCTGGCGGGCCGACGCCTCAACCGGCGACTACAAGGCCCCTCTGCACCACAGCGATTACGATCTCGGCTTCCGGGTGGTCGTGGAGTGTCTCCCCCTTCCTCCCGACCCCGCCGCCCTTCCTCAGGCGGAATGACCGGCACCAACGATGGTCCGGCAGCCCGTTCTCGGCTGATTGGGCCGAAAAGGATGAACACCATGGCATTCCTTCCGACCGCGGTGCTGATGCTCGTCGGGCTTGCCGTGCCCCAGGAGGACCAGGCCCGCTCGGCCCCCAACCTCTGGGCCGTCGTCATCGGGATCGACGAATACGAGGAGGGGCGTGCCCTGCCCGGTAACCGAGGGGCAGTCCGCGATGCCGAGGCGTTTGCCGCCTGGCTTCGCACCGAGGCCGGCTGGCCGGCCGACCACATCCGACTGATGACGCCCCGGGCTTCGGAGCAACTGCGCCCGGTCCGCGCCAACCTCGACCACGCATTGAACACATGGCTCACCGGGCGCATCCAGCCGGGAGACCGCATCGTCGTCTACTTCGCCGGCCAGGCCGTGAGTCTCCCGCCCAGCCCGGACGCGAAGGCCGGGGCTCCCTCCCGAGACTATCTCCTCCCGCTGGACACGCGGCTCTCCGACGTCGATGGAACCGGTTGGTCGCTCGGCGACGCGATCGACCCGATCGCCTCCCGAGGCGAACACCCGATCCTCTGCCTGCTCGACACCGGCCCGGCGGGCCGAGTCCGTCCAGCCGCCCCCGACGGTCAACCGTACGAGCCCGCCCCGGCGTCCCAGATGCTCCGCAGCATTCAGCGATGGCCGGGGACGTCCGCCTGGATCGCCGCGTCCGAAGGATCCGCGCAGGAGACCCGGGACGGTCGCGGCCTGTTCACCTCGCGATTGATCGAGGCCCTCGGCAATCGCCAGGGTGCCCGCAACCTCTCGGAGACGCTCGATCGACTTCGCCGCGATCCGGGACTCGCCGAGCAGCGCCTCCAGACCTCAGGGGGGTTCGATCCCAATCTCTCCCTCCTTCGAGGCGCGATCCGTCCGGCGCGTGCTCTCGATGCCGAACCGATCGTCCAGCGCGGCCACGGCGACCGCGTCACTGACGTCGTGTTCACACCCGACGGGGACAGGATGATCACCGCGAGCATGGACTCGACCGTCCGCATCTGGCGAGGGGCAGGGGAGGAACTCCTGAGCGTCTTGCCCGCCGTCCTGGTCGGTGCCCGGTCGCTTGCGATCAGCCCCGACGCCTCGACCCTCATCATCGGCGGCGGCAAGGGCGAGGTGGCCGTCTACGACCTGATCCTGGAGCGCTGGCGATCCCCGAGGGCCCTCGTCCACGAATCTCCCGTTCGATCAGCTCGGGTGTTACCGGGCGGGAGTCATGCCGTCACACTCGACGAGGCGGGACGCTCCGCCGTCTGGGATCTGACCCGGTCTGAGGTCGAACTCTCTACGATCGTCGCCGACGTCGGGGCCCTCGCGGTCTCCTCAGCCGACCATCCCGAGGGCATCGGCTTCGCGCTCCTCATCAGTCAGGATCGGTCGCCACAACTCCAGCTTTATTCCGCCGGGGGCCAGTTCCTCCGCGCCTTGCGCGCCCCGGAAATGGCCTCGGAGTCGCTCGCCATCGGGCCTTCCGGTGATCGTGTGCTGATCGGGACGACCGATGGCCGCATCGTCACCGTCGGTGTCGATGGCCGCTTGTTGAACGAGCATCGAATCGGCGAGGTTGCCTCCCAGCTTCATGTCTTCCCCCGAGGGCTCGTGGCCGCCGCCGGATCGTCTGTGATCGTGATCCCCGAGGATGATCACGCCCGATCGACCGCGCTCGACCTCGGCGAGACGGTGGCCCACCTCGCGGTCTCGACCGACGGAAGACGCCTGGCGGCCTGTTCCGCATTCTCGGGCAAGGTTCTCGCCTGGCACCTCGCCGCCGATGGCCAATCGGCACAGGAGCTCCCGCTCGACGATGGAGGGGATGGGGCGACGCTTTCCCTCGCCTTCAGCCCTGGCGGCGAAATCCTGGTGTCTGGTGATGGCCAGGGCAGCCTTCGATCCTGGGAACTGCCGGCGGGGACTGCTCGGCCTGTGGTCGCCCGAGGGACCGGGGCGATCCGACACGTCGCCGTCTCCCCCGACGGCCGTCACCTGCTCCAGCTCGTCCAGGACGATGAATCCACGGGAACCGCCCTGATCTGGGACCTCGCCGAGGTCGATGGCCGGGGCGTCCGGGCCCTTCCCGGCCGCTTCGAATTCGCCGGCACCTTCCTCAGCGATCGCCGCCTCGCCCTCCTCCACGCCCCAATCGGGCAGACACCCGGGGGACCGGCCGTCTTCGACGTTCCAACCCTCGCTCGACTGCCGATCCGCTTCGATCGACCATCGGTGCGGAACCGGCCCTCTCGCTCTCGATTCACCTTGCTGACCGGTTCCGGCGACGGCACCCGGATCGCCGCGGCCAACGGCACCGGCCCGCCCATGATCTGCCTGTGGGATGCGACGACCGGCGAACTCCTCACAACCCCGATGCGCGATCTCGACGGCAGCGTGGCTGCCCTGGACCTCTCGAACGACGGCCACCGGCTGTTCTCGGCCGACGATCTCGGCATCGCGAAGGTCTGGGACCTGGATCGAGAGGCCGAGCCGATGCTCCCCCCCCGGGTCTTCGATCCCGCAGACCAGCTCCCGGACGGCTCGGCCATCGAGATCACGGCCGGGGCGATCGCCCCGCCTGACGGCCCGGTCGTCTGCCTTGGCCGCCGAGACGGGCGAGTGGAACTCTGGAATCCCGGGACCGGGGCCGTCACCCCCGTCACCCGGCTCGACGGCTCCGTCGCGGCGGTCGCGTTCTCGGACGACGGCCAACTCCTGGCCGCCGCCGGCGACGATCGCCGAATCGTTCTCCGGCGGGTTTCCGATCCCGCCCGCCCCATCGGGCTTGAACCGAGGGGCCCGAACCATCTGGAACGGGTCAATACGCTGGCCTTCTGGGCCAGTTCACCCATCCTCGCCAGCGCCAGTCACGACGCGACGATCCGACTCTGGAAGACCGACGAGCCGGACCTGCTCGGCACCCTCACCGCATCGGAGAATGGTGCAAGCTGGGTCGCGTTCACCCCCGAGGGGCTCTTCGACGCCTCTCCCGATGGCGAGCGTCGGGTCTCCTGGCGCATCAACGACCGCCTCGGCCGGGGAACCGGCGACGATCGCCCCGCGTACCTCGATCAACTCGTTTCGCAACGGCATGTCTATGGACTGACGGATGCGCTCCGCCGCGGCGAACGACCCGAGCCGCCCCCCTTGCCGACCGCGAGGCCACCGCTCGTCACGCTGCAGCCGGCCGCGCTCTACGATTCAAATCGCCGCGTCGTCGAACTGGTCGTTGGCCTCGGCGGAGAGGATGCCGAGGGGCTGAGGCTCTACCATAACGGGTCGAGCATCGCGGCCCCGGAACCCGAAGGCGGGCGAATCCGACTCCCGCTGACACTGGTCGAGGGGGAGAATCAGATCTATGCGATGGCCAGCCGTCCCGGGGCAATCGACGGCCGATCCGAGATCCTCCGGCTCCAGTGCGACGTCCCCACCCCCGGTCGCTTGCATGTGCTGGCACTCGGCGTCAGCGAGTATCGCAACAATCCCGATCAGGCGTTGCAATTCGCCCACCTCGACGCCCAGGCCTTGGCCGGCCACCTCGGGACGCATGCCCCGGGAAGCGTCGGCAAGACGGTCGTTCTGACCGACGACGCCGTGAGCCGGGGAGCCGTTGAGGGGGTCTTCCGATCGCTTCGGCAAGAGGTCCGCGACCATCCCGAGGATACGGTGGTCGTCTTCCTGGCCGGCCACACCGATGTCCGCCGGGAGTTCTTCTGCCTACTCCTGCCCGATGCCGAGTTGCCCTCGCTCCCTCCTGAAGGGACGAACCTCCCGCTCCCCGAACTCGTCGCCATGCGAGGGGCCCAGGACTCTCCCGGGAATCGGGCTCGGCGTCCCGGCCGAGATCCGATCCTCGATCCGGCCGTCTTGCCCTATGCCGAGGTCTATCGCCAACTGCTCACCCTCGAGGCGCTCAACCGACTCGTCATCATCGACGCATGCCAGGCCGATGCCATCTTCGATGACCGGGGAGTCGGCCTCCTGATGCGACGGCTGGCCGACCGCGACGCCTACGAGTCCCGGACCTCGTACATCCTGGCCGCTCGCCGTGGGGAGCGCGCGCTCGAATCCTCGGAACTCGAACACGGACTGCTCAGCTACAGCCTGCTCCGGGGGATGGGAGCGGCCGGGTTGCGCAAGGTCGAGGGCTTGACGATCTTCGACGAGTATCCGATGGCCGATCTCAACGGCGATTCGCTGATCCGGGCCGACGAGCTAAGGCGCTATGCCAATCTGACCCTCCCCGCCCTGGCCGACCACTTTCTCGGCATCCCCCTCGCGATGCGAGGTGCTCGAGGCGAGGGCGAGGCTCCCAATGCCAATGGTGTCGCGCAGGGTGCGGCCGATTCCTCATCGAGCAGTTTCCCGATCGTCGTGCTCCCCTGAGCGTGCCGGCCCCACGGTTTCGGCCCTCCCGGAGACCAGCCGGGCGAGAGGGTGGGTCGACACGCCCATGACCCGGTCGAGGCGATCCTCACCGGCGATTATTCGTTCGAAGCCACCCCCCTGGGTTCGGGAAGCTGCGGATCAAAAATGGCGATCTCGCCCGGCAGGGCGAAGAAATCGGGGTCGTAGTACAGATCCGCAACCTGTCGGTTCGACGTGAACTCGGCGACCCTTCGGATCACGGCGGCGCGGAAGTCATCAAGAGTGATCGGCTCGGCGGGATCGACCATCGGCCGGATGCGGGCCCTCACCGTCACCGATTCGATCACCGCCTGAGCAAACGCCCCGAGCGTCGCGAGCCGCTCGCTCGGCCGCTGCTTCGAGGCGACCAGGACGATCACCCCCCGCCGATAGGCCAGGTCGCGCACCCAGAGTTCATAGCCGCGTCCCATCCAATCGGGATGATGCAATCCATCGAGGAGCAAGACGACCAGGCAACCCTCGCTCGACAGCCGTTCCAGGGCCTCGGCGACGAGCCCGGCATCCAGGGCAGGGGAGGGCGTGGTTCCTCCCGTCGCATCGCTTCCCAGCAACAGGGGCAGGCGCTGTCCTCCGGGAGGAACCACCAGATGCGACTCCAGGGCGACGAAGACCGAGTCGCCCGCCCTCAATGACCCCGAGTCAGCCCGTTCTCGCAATTCCTCGAAGACCTCGGCGATCTGGTCGCTCGTGGCCGAGGGTCCTCCCTCGGCCTCGCTCGACGTCCCAAGGACACGCCGATCGATGCTCGTCTCCGAGAAGCGGGGGCGATCGGTCGGTGCGGCCAGGAAGGCAGCGATCTGTTCCGCGTCTCGAGCCGCCGAGGCGATCGCCGGGACGTTTTCCCCGAACGCCTCGACCCCGATCGCCCGAATCACCAGGGCCGGGCTGCGCGGCAGCTCGGGGGGGGCCGGGGGTTCGAAGAGCACGCGGACCATCTCGGTATTGCTCACCCCTTGATCGTCGACGGCCTCGACCACGATCCGGTTCACGCCGGGTTGGAGGGCCAACTCCCGCTCGACCCGAAGCGAAGGCGGCGAATCGGCCGGTTCGACATTGCCGAATTCCCTGGTGCCGATCCGGAATGCCAACGACCGGATGACCCGGGATTCGGCGGCGTCGGCCGTCGCCACGATCGTGACAGCAGGGTCCTGAACCTGTGCGGGCACGCCCTCGAACACGATCGTCGGCGGGGCGAGGACGCGGGCAGGGGCCTCATCAGCCCCTCCCCGGGCGACGGCCAGGGCCTCGTCTCGATCTGCGGTGCGCAGCAAGGTATCGATCGCCTCAGGCCTCAGCAGTTGCTCTTCATATCGGCTCAGGGGATGGAACCGTGTCGGCCCCATCAATGCCCCGACCGGGGGATTCACGTGCCATCCGACGAGGCGATGGTCGCCTGCGATCGACGTATCGTAATACCCTTCCGGCATCCAGAGGACCCATTCCCGGTCGATCCCGGGATAGAAGCTCAGGCGCGGGGAGTCCCGCTTGGTGGTCCCCACCGGGAAACGATCGGGTTGACCGTCCCGAATCACCTGGAGATAAATCAGCCGATTGGGCACCGAATCGTCCACCAGGCCCGCAAACCGTTCGATCGGGATCGGTTCATTATTATTGACTCCCTCGATTCCAGCCTCATCGACCCGATCCCCCGCATTCAGCCCCATCAGGTCGGCCATGCTGCCGGCGACGACCTCGGCGACCTCCCAGCGCCCCTCATCGTCCCTTCGGAAGGTCGCACCGAGCGGCGGTCGCCGATCAATCCCGTCGAGCGACCAAAGCCTGATCGTCTGATCGTCCGACGCTGTGGCAAGCCATCGACCGTCGGTTGACGGGGCCGTCGCGAACACCGGCCCTTCATGGCCGGCAAAAACCCTCGTCTTTCGGCCGTCTCGGGCGCGGTAGACCACCACTCCCCCTTCGCAGCCGACCGCCAGCATCAACTCCTCGCGACCCGCCGCCGCAGGCAAGAAGCTGTAGCTCCACCAGCGACGCTCGCGAACACGATCGAGTTCGATCGTCGCCTGCACCTGCCCGCCTGGTCCGATGACCTCGAGCGAATAGATGCCCCTCGGCCTGACCGACCAGCCTTCGAAGGTCTCCCGGGCGCCCCGAATCTGGTCGGTGTCTTCGACGGAGACCATCGCCCGCCCTAGGAGGTCGAACCCCTCGTAGGGCCGATCCTCATCGGGCAGGATCGGCCGCCGCCGAGAAAACGCCAGCGAGGTCCCCTCGTCGTTCAGGAACCCGACGTCCCAGAGCGTCGTGCCATCGCCGGCCAGCGTCATGATCTGCTGATCCGCGATCGCCCGTCGAGGATCGGCGACGTAAACGGCCTGGCGGTCGCCCCCGCCGATCGCCAACCTTGACCCGTCAGGGCTGAACGCCAGGCCGAGCGCACGGCCCCTCGTGTAGAGCAGATTCCTGAGACGACGACCGTCCGGGAACCGCCGAACGACGATATCGCATTCACTCCGAGGAAGCTCAGACTCATGCTCTGATCGATATTTCAGGACGCTGGCCGCGAGCAGAGTGCCATCAGGACTGATGGCCAGCCCTTCGATCGATCCGCGTGTCAGCCGGCCATTCGCATCCAGGTCGTCGCGATTCAGGAATTCGAAGATGTTCGGATTCGCCGTTTCATAGCGGATGATGAAGCCGTTCTCCCGACCGGCAACCACGAATCGCCCTGTCGGGTCGACCACCAGCGCGTTGATCCGAAGCTGGTCATCGCTCAGATTCCCCGGCCGGGGCGAACGCAAGACAAGGTCTCGCCGCCAGTCCCATACCCGGACGATCCCGTCATCCCCCGCGCTGGAGACCCGCTGTCCATCGGGGAGGAACGCCACCGCCTGCACCCCTCCGACATGATCGGCCAAAGTGGCAATCGGGGTTGGTGGGCGTTTTTGGACGTCCCAGAGGCGCACCGTGCCATCCAGGCTGCAAGAGGCGAGGATTTTGCCGTCGGGCGAGAAGCTCAGCCCCCTCACCACGTCGCGGTGGCCGATGCGGCCCCCGGGTGCAGCCTGCGGGTCCAGGTCGGTGATCCGGGCGATGGGCGCGTCCTCATTGCCATCCTTGATCCCCGGATATGAGTAGAGTGAGATTTCACCCCCGCTCGATTCCACCCCATATCCCGCGACCGCAAGAAGGCTCTGCCCTTCGGCATCGGGCGACGATGACAGCGCCATGGCGTAGATCGACCCCGCCAGGCCGCGGAAGATCGGCGGCCGAAGCGTGGCCGACAGTCGCTCTCGACCGTCGGAGAAGTCCCAGACGTTGACGACCTTGTCCATGCCCGCGGAAAGGAGCGTCCGATCGTCTGCGAATGCAAGCACTCGCAACTCGGCCGAGTGCCCGCCCCCGTTGTGCACCAGGATCGGCTCCTCGAAATCGCGGATCGATGACTGGCCGACCGCGCCCGAGGCCCACCATGCGACGATGGGAATCGCCACAATCACCGAGGCAATTGCTCCCGAAACGCCCCTCCCGGGCATGCCGATCCTTGAGGAAGTTCGCGGCCGATCACCTGATGCCAAGAGCCACCGCATGCGACAATCCTTCCGCTCTAAGTTTCGGCAGGAAAGTCATTTACTGTGAAATGACACGCACCGATCGCGGCGTCCGGTCCCGCTCAAGCCGGCGCTCGGCAACCACGAGTCCGGTCGAGCAACGATTCCACCTCTCGCACGTTTCAGCATAACCGTCAGAAAACCAACAAGTCGACACACCGGTCCAGTCGATAAAACCATGACCTCTCATGGCCCTCCCGTGTGTTGATCGGCGGACGTGGGGAAGCTGACGAACGGACATGCTGAGGTCCGAGCCGTTGCGGCCTCGGAGCTCGGCGCCCCTCATTGACCTGACGTGAGGAGTGAGACAGCGATGAAGTGGATGTCCCGACGTCTCCGAATCACCGGCCTCGCGGCAAGCGGACTCATCGCCACGAGCCTCGCTCACGGCCAGTCACCACATCCTCCGGGATCGCCGACTAAACTCACCCCTCCACCGGGCGTCACGGCCTATCCCCAGGGCTATCAGCACCCAGGGTCGATCCTCGGGGCCGACTCGCCATACACCACCGTCCCGGTCCTGCCCCTCGGCTCCGATGCAGTGGAAGGACAGAGCGGCTATCGCTCTCGAACGCTCGGACCAGCCAGACCGATGGTCACTCCTTCGGGGCAAACCTTCGGGAGCGATCAATCCGGGCTCGGGGCCCCCTCGCCGATGTCGGCTCCCCCAGGGGGATGGACCGACATTCCCTCGCCACAATTCGGCGGGGCCGCCCCTGGAATCGACCCTGGCTCGGGCCTGCCCTACGCGGGACCACCCTCCCCAGTCCCCCCTGTCTCTCCGGATCTCCCCCCGACCCCCGGCGAGGGGTTTGATTTCGAGACGCCGCCGGCCCCACCTTCCTCGCTCGGTGACCTCGCGTTGGAGGCGTCGGCAGGGGCGCCGGCCACGGGACTCGGGGGTGCGGTCGGACGAGGGGGATTCGGCCTCCCCGGCCTGATTGGCGACATGGGCCCCGTTTTCATCCGCCAGCAACGCGCGGCCCAGGGGACCGTCCCTCCGCTTCAACCTCCCGAGGTAGGGGACTTCAACGTTCGGGACCTCCCGGTCTCGATCAGGGGCATCAAGCTCTCGGAAAACCAATCGCCCATCCCTCAGGACCGTGTCTTCTACTCGTTCAACTACTACAAGGACGTGAACGAATCGATCAACGAATCGCTGAACATCCCCTTCCGAGACATCAACGTTTACCGCCACGTCCTGGGCTTCGAGAAGACCTACCTCGGCGGACTGGGATCGTTCGGGCTCCGCGTGCCGATCGAGACGGTCTCCGCGGTGGGCATCACCCCGGGCGCCGCTGCGCTCGCCGGCACCTCGACGGCGGTCGGGAACATGCAACTGTTCCTGAAACACATCGTTTACCGAGGGGACGTGGGACTCGTCTCGGCGGGCCTCCAGGTGTCGGCCCCGACCGGGCCGGCCAGTTTCGCCAATGCCGACTTCCTGGCCAGGCTCAACCCGACCTGGATCCAACCCTTTGTGGGATACTTCTTCAACCAGGGACGCTTCTACGCCCATGGCTTCAGTTCGATCGACGTCCCTGCCTCCGATCAATTGCCGACCTTCCTCTACAATGACATCGGCTTCGGCTACGTGCTCTATCAGGCGGAAAGCCCCGACCGGTTCCTGACGCTCATCGCGCCCACCTTCGAAGTCCACATCAACACCCCCCTGACTCATCGCGACCCGTTCGACGTCGAGGATCCGTTCGGGACTCCCGACATGGTCAACCTGACCTATGGAGTGAACGTTGGCCTGACGGATCGGGCCCTGCTCAGCTCGGCCATCATCACCCCCGTCACGGGGCCCCGGCCCTTCGACTTCGAGGTCGCGGTGCTCTTGAACATCTACTTCGGTGGTGCGAACCGCCTGGAAAACGCACCTCCATTCGCCCGGGCACCCGGGCTGCGTTACGCCACGGCTCCCCCGATCATCGGCAACTGAGCGTCGGGGCTCGGCCATGCCATGGCCCTCGAATTGCCACGGCGGGTCGTTCCTCGGCCCGACCCGACGGGCCTGCCCCGACGATCGTTCTGGCTGGGCATCAGCGCCGGTTTCCGGCAAACGCCATCGGCCCAGCCGGCAATGGTCGGGGAGCTCGCGAGGCGGGCTGAGCCCGCCGCCCCGGATTGCTGACGGCTCGTTGCTGGAGCACGACGACGTCTCCCTCGCGGGCCTGGATGATGTTGGCATCGGGCCCTTGTCGGGCCACTTGATCGAGATTCCTCGGCGAGTCGAGCAGCAGGACCCCGTAGCGAGGGTCGGTGATCCGATTGGCCTGGACGACGTTCCCCACGGATCCACCGAACAGATACACGCCCGCCACCGTGGTGCGGGGCTGGCCCTGGCCCGGGACCGGGGCGAAGACCGTCCCCACAATCTGATTGCCCAGGCCCGAGGTCGCCGTCGGTCCCAGCCCGATGTAATTGCGCTGGATGAACTGCCTCCCCGGAGTCCCAGGCCCCCCTTGAAGCAGGTTGGCCAGGGCAGCCTGCTCCTGGGCGAGCTCCGAGGGGGAAACCGTGATCGCCACGCTATCGATGAAGACGCCCGAGCCGATGTCTCTCGGCAAATTCGGATTGTCCGGGGAAAAGTCCTCGGGAGGAATCGCTCGAATCTGATTCCCGGTGACGAAATTGCCGAGCGACCGTCCCCCGAACAGGGTGACCCCCGTGGAGATGTTCCGCTCGATCCGGTTGCCCGGCCCTCGCTGCCCGACCGGGGCCGGCGACGCCCCGATCTCGTTTCCGGCGGCGTTCGAGAGGTAGACCCCATTGATGTTGCGGAAGACCACGTTCCCCTGGACCCGATTCGGCACATAGGCCACCCCGGGAAGCGCCGCTTCCGCGGAGGGGGTCTCCTCCAACTGCACCCCGACCCCGTTGTAGGCGATGGCGTTCCCGAACACCCGGTTGCCGGAGGTCCGGTCGATCAAGACCCCAACGTCCTGCACCTCGGGTTGGTCGGGCGAGAAAATGAACCGACCATTGATCAACGTGATGGAGGTGAAGGCCACCGGGTCGATCGGCAGCCCATCCACACCGACCAGCGGGCGGATCTGGGTGGAGGGTGGCGCGTTGATCTCGGTCTGAACCTGGTTCAATGCGGTCAAGGTCGGATTGTCGGCCCCCCCGATGATGTTGCCGACGACCAGCAGTTCGCGAGACTGGGGCCCGTCGATTCGGACCCCGGTCCCCGTGTTCCCGGAGATGACGTTCCTCATTCCGAAGTCGGCGCCGCCGACCGTCACCCCGATCGCGTTGGTCAGCACGACTCCATCTTGCTGCGACACGTTCACCCCATCGAACGACGGCAGGGCCGTGCCGTTCAGGTTCGTGCCGAGGTAATTCCCGGAAATCTCGATTCCCGAGAAGGACACGTTCCCGAGGGTTTGCAAGACCTCGATGGCCGACGTGGTATTCCCGGAAATCGTGTTGCCGCCCGCTCCGACCGCCCCTCCGACCACCACCCCTGAGGCATTCTCCAGGACGAGACCGACGAAATTTGCCTCGTTCGGCAGGAGCCCGAGGTAACCAATCCGGTTTCCCTGGATGCGCGTCTCCGGGGATGGTCCCCTCTGATCGGTGTCGACCAGGCGGATCCCGGCCCCCGCCGACTGCCCGATGATGGTATTCCCCTGCGCGAGTTCGACACCACCAAGGCTCGCGCCGTTCGAATCGAGCAACCGGATGCCATCGGCCCGCGTCGGCAAGCCGTTGCTCAGAATCAAATTGCCCTGGATCACGGCCCCGCCCGATTGATTCAGGAGGATGCCGCTCTCAGCATTCTCGGACACCCGGCTGTTGATCAGTTGGAGTCCCTGGGCATTCAGCGTCAACACCCCGAACGCTCGACTCCGATGGATTCGGTTCAGGCGAAGCTCAACATCGCTCGAACCGACGACCAGGATCCCGCTGTCACCGTTGAGCGAGACCTCGTTGTCGACCAACCGAAGCCGGGGCGAGTCGGTGATCTCAATGCCGTTCCCATCGTTGCCGATCGATCGGTTGTGCAGGATCCGAAGTCCCGACTCCGAGTCTTCCGCGGGGGAGTCGAGGTTGGTCAGGACAATCCCCGATCCCCGATTGTTCAGGACCTCGTTCGACGCCAAGCCGACCCGAGAGCCACCCGGGATCGCCGCATCGATGTAACGGATGCCGTCCCCGTCATTCCGGGCAACGAGGTTCCCGAACACCCTCACAGAGTCGGGCGCTCCTGGGCCCGGGCCGATCACGAAGATGCCATGGCTGCCGTTCCCGACGACGAGGTTCCGTTCCCCCGGCTGCAGGCCGCCCACCAAGCTCCCGGGGGCCTGAAACAGGGTAATTCCCCCCAGGGCGTTTCTCGCCCGCGTCTGGTTCTCGTCCAGCGTCCCGACGAGGTTCCCTTGAATGGTGTTGTCGGCCCCTCCCGCCACCAGGACACCGAAATCGCCGCTCCCGGCGATCACGTTGCCCGCCCCCGCCAGGCCGACGACGTTGCCCGATGCGAGGTTCAGCGCGACACCGTTGCTCCGGTTCCCCAGGACCGTCAAACCGTCGCTCCCGAGGCCGATGCGATTCGAGAGGATCACATTCTGCAAGGCTGGGAACTGATTCTCCGGGCGGTCGAACACCTCAATACCTGAGCCGCCGTTGGCTCCGATCACGTTGCCGGCGTTGATCGAGGGGCCACCGATCAGGGTCCCGCTCGAATCCAGCACGAAAACGCCCGGGCCGACATTTCCCAGGGGAGCATTGCCGGCCTCGTCGGTCCCGATCCGGTTCGCCTGGATCACGGCCCCTTGCATCCCTGAAGACGGCTGCACGTTGAGGACCTGAACCCCAGCCCCCCCATTGGCCGAGATGACGTTGCCCAGCCCCGGGCTCCCGATGAGATTCCCGGGCGAGCCTTCAATCAGGACCCCGACCCCCGCGTTGCCGACCCCCTGCGTCCCCGAGAGGTCGGTACCGATCAGATTGTTCAGCACGAGATTGTCGAAGGAACCGCTCCGCAACGACACTCCCGCGCCGAAGTTCCCAGAGATCAGGTTTCGATAACTGACTCCGCCCTCCGAAGCACCACCGATCACGTTCTGCGAGGCGGAGCGAAGGGTGACGCCATCCCCTTGATTCCCCAGCTCGGGCAAATCGCCCAGCGAGGTACGGCCGATCTGATTTGCAAAGACCTGCGTCATCGCCGACTGGTCGATCAGAACACCACTGCCTCGATTGGCGAGGATCCGATTGCCTCGGATCAAGGTCCCCAGCGACTGCCCCGACACGCTGATCCCATGCCCCCTGTTCCCGAGATTGAGGGTCGAGCCGCCCGGGCCTTCGACCAGCCGCCCGACCTCGTTAAAGAGGACCTGGACATCAACGCTCGACGATCGGATCGCGATGCCGTCGCGACCGTGATCCGCGACGATGTTGGCCGAACCCTGGGCCGTCCCCCCAACGATCGCCGAACGGGTCGATTCCAGAAGGATGCCGAATCCCCCGTTCCCCTGCCCCGCGGAGGGGAGCGATGGCACGAAGCCGATCCGATTCCCGATCACTCGAACGTCGCTTCCCCCTCGGACGACGATCCCACTCCCCTGATTGTCGTGGACCACGTTGCGCAGGGGCTCGGTGGTCCCTCCCAGGGTCGAATCGGAGACATTGACGAAGAGGATCCCATGGCTCAAGGATCCCTCGACCGTGTTGCCCACCACCTCGACATCGGTCGCGTCGCCAGAAATCGCGATCCCGAAGCGCTGCACCGGGCTGTCGAATCCCGGCTCGCCCGGCAGGAACTCCTCGAAACCAATCACGTGGTTGCCGACGATTCGCAGTAGAGACGACCGTTCTCCATGAATCCCATCCCGCCGATTGGCTCGGATACGATTGTCAATGATCTGATGCCCGGACGATTGATCCAGATTCACACCGTCGAGGATGTTCCCGGTGGCCTCGTTGTTGATGACGATCACCACCTCATCCGCTTCGTCGGCGACGACCTCGACCACCGCCACGCCCGACCCGATGTTGCGGTACAAGAGGTTGTTCTGGATCAGGGTCCCGGTCGCACCCGGGCCGTTGACCGTAATCCCATCGCCGAAGTTGTTGGCGATAACGTTGGGCGAACCCCCGACCGTGTTCGACGGTGCATCCTGGATGAACACCCCCGAGGCGCGATTCGGCAGGATCAGATCAGCGGTCGAATCGGTCCCGATCCAGTTCCCCACGAGGACATTGCGAGTGGCCAGCGACCCCCGGATCTCGACCCCATGCGCCTGGTTGCCCGAGATCACGTTCGTCTCCAGGAGGTTCTCCTGCCCGGAGCCGATCACCACCCCCGATCCTTGATTCCCGAACGCCGAGGTCCCCGATTCGGTCGTCCCGATGCGATTGCCGCGGAGGGTGTTATTCGAAGAGTCCTCGATCCGGACTCCAACCCCTGCATTCCCGGAAATCGTGTTCTCGAGCAACTCAACCGCCTGGGCGTTGCGCAACCACACGCCGTCTCCCATCAACGGCGACTCATCGAAAAGCCGCTGACTCACGATTCGATTGCGATGCACGAGGACGCCGGACGAGTCGACGATCTCAATCCCCACAGCGTTCCGGGTCACCGTGTTCTCTTCGATCAGCCCCCCGGGATTCGAGCGGACCACGATCCCCGCCCGGGCATTGTCCGCCACCTCGTTCCCGACCACCGGATTGTCGAGCGATCCGGGGCCTTCGATGACGATCCCGTCTCGGTTGCCCGACCGGACCCGATTCCCCAGCGATGACATGCCGCCGATCGCGTTCCCGGATGCGCCTTCTGCCACCCGGATTCCCGCGTCACCGTTCCCGTCAATCGCATTCCCAGACACGACATTTCCGGAAGTCCCCTCCCCCGACACCCACACACCGATCGCCGCATTCTCCGAAACCTCGTTCGCCCCCTCGACGCGATTCTCGGAGGCGCCTCCGAGAATCACGACTCCATTCAGATTCTCAATAATCTGATTCCCAAAGACACTGTTTCCGGAAGTGCCGACATCTGTAATCGTCACGCCGGAGAAGCCGTTCCCCTGGATCGAATTACCACCCCCCACCGCGTTGAACGACGCACCTTCCTCAATCCGAACGCCGTCCGTGTCATGGTCGAAGAGGAACGCCCCGGTCACGAGATTGTCGTCCGTCCCGACGCCCGTCATCAGGACGCCGATCCGGTTCCCGAAGATCAGTGTCCCCGCTCCAATCGTGTTCCCGGTCGCTCCCTCCTCAATCCGGACGCCGGCCTCGCTCGCCCCGGAAATGGTCGCGTCGGTGACGAGATTCCCGGAGGTGCCGGCCCCTCGGATCCGGAGCCCCGTCTCACTCCCGACGATCTGATTGTCACCGTCGACCCGGTTGTTGAATGCCCCGGCCCCAATCAAGACCCCATCGGAACCGTTCCCGAGGTCGACCAACCCGTTGGGATCAGTGCCGATCCGGTTGCCAGTCAGACGATTCTCCGAGGCCAATGCGCCGACAATTTCCACTCCCGCATCGAGGTTCCCCGAGATCACATTCCCCTGGATCGGGCCGGCACCTCCGACGATCGCCGTCGTGGCATCGAGGAGGCGAAGGCCCACCCGGTTGCCTGCGGGGGTCCCCTCCACATCGAGTCCCAGGTAATTGCCCAGGATCCCGACGCCGCTCGCGCCGTCGACCAGGATCCCGGCATCCGCAAATCGAATCACCGACACCCCGAGGATCAAGGAATCCGCGGCGGTGGTCGCCACTTCGAGGCCCACCGCAATCGTCTCGTTCCCATCGAGTTCGACGACCGGTCGCCCATCCCACCCGGGCGCCGACCATCCGTTGATGATGACCGGATCTGTGATGATGGGCAGCGCGGTCTGCAGCGAGATGGTGCCGTTGATCGCGAAGGTGATCTCGTCGAGGCCGGGAGCCGCATTCGCGTTCAAGATCACCTGCCGCAACGATCCGAAACCCGAGTCGTTCGTATTCGTAACGACGAAGCCGCCCAATTCGACGGCATTGGAGAACTCCGAGGTCTCCCTCCCCGGGCCGGCGACCCGGGACGCGGTGACGGTGATCGCGGTACCAACGAGGGTCGAGAGATCCGCACCCACGAGCGTCTCGAACGTCACCTCCCCGGAGCCAGTCGTGATGACGTTGAACTCGCCCAGGAGTTGTCTCCCTTCCGCCTCGCTCGGGCTCCCATCACTTGCGAACACCTGAATCAGAAAGAACGTGTTTGGAGCAGCCCCACTCAACGTCCCGTTCACGCGAATGGTGTTCTGGTCAACCGAATCGACCGAGGTCAAGCTCGGTGATGGCTGATCATTATTCCCGCCGTTGATCAACTCGATGCCCGCGCCGGAATTCCGGAAGATCGCGTTGCCAAGGATTGCCACCCCGGTGGCCTCGGAAACCTGAACACCCACGCTATTCCAGCCGATCACATTCGCATCGGTTGAAACCGTCCCGCCCAGGGTGTTGTCGGAGGCCCCGATGCCTTCGAAGATCACCCCGCCGCCCAGGTTTCCCAGGTCCAGTTCCCCCGTCGTGTCGGTTCCCAGGCGGTTGTTGGCGATGACGTTGTCAGAAGACTCGACCCGAATCCCCGCACCGGAGAACAATCGGAGATCAAGCCCGCGAATGATGCTCCCGCCCGAGGTCGCGGCCAGGTGCAATCCATCGACCCCTGCTCCTGCGCCACTCCCGTCGAGGATGACCACCGGTTCATTGAGATAACCCGGTGCCGAGGTCCCATCCAGGAGTAACGGCCGTTCGATCGAGGGCAAGGCTGAGGCCAGTTCAATCGTCCCTGAAACCCCGAATTCGATGACATCGCTCGGATCGAGACTCTCGTTCGCGTCAAGGATTGCCTGTCGAAGCGATCCGAATCCCGCGTCGTCCGCATTGAGCACCGTGAAGGTTGCCAGCAACTCCCTCGGCTCCATGACCTCCAGGGCCAGTCGTCGCCGGTGAAACCAGGAGTGACGCGATGCTCGATGCCTCAATGCTCGCCCTGCCGTCCGGTTGAATTTGGACATCGGATCACGTCTCCGGTTGCATCGCTTGAGGGAATCGCCGACTACCCGACACAAGAGCACCGAACCTTACGGGCCTCATTCGCATCAAGAACCCCGCATAATTTGGGAGACGACCATCCGAACGCCCCCACACCGCATCACGTTCCCGAAGACGTGCGAGCCCGCGACTCGAGTCAGCCACGATCGATCCCAGGCCGGTCACACGGAGTTCCATCGAGCCTCACAAGCAATCGCCTTCTCCAGTGTCGCGGGGACGACGGTTGACTTTCGCGTCCCGACAGAAGCGTCATGACACCGCTCCCCTGAGCCTCGCTCGAACACCCAGGAGACCGTTACGCGCCCACCGCCCCCAGTCAAATCACGAAGACCAGGAAGTCCCGGGCAACAAGAACGGCTGGGCAAATTTTTAGATTTAGTCTATCAGCAGGGCTTGCGTTGTCAAATCGTCGTGATGACTCGCCCGAACCGCTCATTTCTCGACAGGGTTGAACACCCCAGCATGAACGGTGGAATCCCGACTCGTCAGGTCAGGTAGCTCCCAACCGATCGGAATCGCTCGAAAGTCCTCCCTTCCGAAGGCAGCCCGGACCTCCCTTACAGGGTGGCCCAAGCCCGGCTCCGGTCGCAAGTGGCCTTCCCATCGCGTCAACGCCCGGAGACCGCGTCCGATCCCTCACGCATCACATGCCTCCTTCTGTGAGACCGGCGTCGGGAACGTCACCCCGATTCCAATCCGGCGGCTCGACCCCGAGCAAGTGCCGCACGAAGAAATCGCGACGGCGACGATCCCCGTAACGCCCCCCTCCGGCCCCGTGCCCCGCCCCGGGGATGACGAGCAAATCGAAATCCTTCCCCGCTCGGATCAATGCGTCGACCACCTGCATCGTTGACGCGGGATCGACGTTTCGGTCCAACTCGCCGACGGTCAGCAACAATTTCCCGCGCAATCGATGAGCGTTTTCGACGTTCGACGACCGTTCATAGTGCGGCCCGACGGGCCATCCCATCCATTGTTCGTTCCACCAGATTTTATCCATACGGTTATCATGGCAACCGCAATCAGCGACGGCCACCTTGTAGAAGTCCGGGTAAAAGAGCAGGGCCCCCAGCGCATTCTGACCTCCCGCCGATCCTCCGAAGATTCCCACCCGCGACAGGTCCATGTACGGGCGATCGACCGCCGCGGCCTTCATCCAGGCGATGCGATCCGGAAACCCCGCGTCGGCAAGATTCTGCCAGCAGACGTCATGGAATGCCTTCGACCGCCAGTTCGTGCCCATCCCATCGATTTGAACCAGGATAAACCCGAGCTCCGCCAGTTGCTGAGGGCCGTGCAGGGGTGAGAATTCCTTGGGGACGAATGCTCCCTGGGGCCCGGCGTAGATCTGCTCGACGACGGGGTAGGACCGCGTCGGGTCGAAGTCCGAGGGCCCGAAGATGACCCCGTAGATGTCCGTCTCGCCGTCGCGACCCTTGGCCGCGAACCGCTCAGGAACCTGCCATCCGGTCGCCAGTAATCGAGACGCATCCGCGCGTTCCAATTCACAGATCAGCATGCCATCCTCGGCCGATCGCAACTCCGTAATCGGCGGCATGTCGACTCTCGAGTAGGTGTCGATCACGAATCGGCCATCCGGCGAATGCTCGATCGAATGCGTGCCGTCCCCCTCGGTCAGGAGCACGAGGCCACTCCCGTCGAAATTCACCCGGGCGTGGTGTATCTGATACGGGTCCTGATCCGGCACGATTCCCGCCGCTCGGAACCAGATCTGCCGAGCGTCTTCATCCACCCAGTCGACCCCCCGAACCACCCATTCTCCCCGAGTGACCCGATGCTTCAAGCCGCCGGTCTGCGCATCGAACAGATAGAGATGGTTCCAACCATCACGCTCCGAGGCCCAGAGAATCTCCCCCGTCCCGTCCAGATACCGGCAAAAGTACTTCTGGCTGTAGTCAATGAACGTCTCGCTCGCCTCCTCGACGAGGGTGCGAACCCCTCCCGTCGCCGCATCGACCGCAAGAATCCTGAGATGCTGGTGCCCTCGCTCGTTAAAGACGAAGGTGAATCGAGACGAGTCCGGTGACCATCGCACGTCGTTGATGCGCCAGGGATTGGCGAACAACGAGTCGGAAATCGGGACTTCTTCACGCTCCTCGATCTTGAACAGATGCGGCCTGGAAATCGCGACCTGATCGCCTGGCTTGAGGTACTCATAGGAGTCGAGCTTCGGCTGAACCTGGTCCCGGGGCGACGACTCGATGAGATACACCCTTCGATCGTCCCCCTTCGCCCTCCGCATGGCGACGAGCTTTCGCGAGTCGGGTGCCCAGTAGACCCGATCCTCATATCCGTCCTCCTCCGTGCCTTCCCGGGTGAGTCGGAACTCGTCGCCCGACTCCCGATCACGCACCACCACGTTATGATCCTGGACCGATGCCTCCCACCGGCCGTCCGGAGACAGATTCGCGGTCGCTCGGTCCGACCGCCGCCGGCTCGGCCGTTCTCGGGGAGGGGGGGGCGGCTCGCCCTGGATTCCCGTCACCTCGAACCGGGAAGGCTGGTCCTCCGCCTCGAACCGGTCGATCTCAACCCCTTCCCCATCCTCGATCGACCAGACATGCCCCCCGAAGGTGTGCTGCCGACGCTCCCCGCCGGGCAGAATCGACCCGTACGATCGCGAGCGGCCCGATGGGTCGAGCCAGACCAAGGTGATGGAATCCTCAGTACGATTCACAACGACGATTTCCGTCTCCTGCCCGGTTCGTCGACTGGCCCGAGGGACCGACTCCCAGCGGCGAGCGGCCGGCCGATCGGTCCCGTCCGAGACCTCCAGCTCCCCTGTCTCGGCATCGAGCCGCCACCACGAATCCGCCGCTCGGAACAGCATCGAATGATGATCGTCGGCCCATTCGAGCCGATCCATCGGCAATCGATCCTGCTCAACCGCCTCCCCCGTGGCCTCGGCCAGCGACCTGGCGAGTTGCTCATGGTCGAACGCCGGCCGCCGAATCCCCCGATCGGGCTCGACCACGACGAATTCACGCCTGCCATCGTGAAGGTCATTCCGATACCAGAACCGAGAGCAATCCTGCGACCAGTGCGGTCGAATCCGGGTCTTGAAGACCGTCCCTCGGATCCTGCCCGGCAGCTCATCGGCCCGACGATAATCGGCCAGAGTTCCCTGGGCCTCGGCCGGAGGAGCCATCGCCGCGACGACCAGACCAATGACCGCGACCGCCAGATAGGGTTGCAACCTGCTCATCGGGATCCGTACTCCAGGGGTCTCAACGTGCGAAGCCGCCAATCGCGTTGGACGCTCAGTTCGCTTGCATGATTGTGCGCCCCGTTTCGCGAAACATCGAGTGTCCGCGACGATTCTCCTCGACCCGGGGTCTTCGTTCTCCCGCCCCAATCCCGCCCGGTTTCCCCTCGTGCCCCGGGCATCGCGACGCGAACGACTTGATCGAACACCTCGGAATCGCTCAGAATCCCCATGCTCACCCTGGTCCTGTTCAAGGGCGTGCGCTCGGCACCGCCCCGCTTTTCCCAAGGAGTTTCCGACGTGGACGCGAAGGCCGCTTACGACGAGTTGATTCAACGGAGCCGCGAGTGGTCCACCCTCGCCTCGTGCGCGGCCTTGCTTTCCTGGGATGAACAAACCTATCTGCCGGACGGCGGCTCTGCGTTCCGCGGCGAACAGCTTGGCATGCTCGCCGGCCTCGAGCACGAACGCGCCACCGACCCCAGGATCGAAGCCTTGCTCCACTCCGTCGAGGAGTCCGACCTGATCGCCGACCCTCAGGCCCCCGAGGCCGTCAACGTCCGGGAACTCCGGCGAGCCTTCAATCGGAAGGCCAAGTTGCCCCGCGAACTGGTCGAGGAACTGGCCCGCGTCACCTCGACGGCGCAACACGAATGGGTTGCGGCGCGTCGTGCCCGCGATTTCCCGAGATTCCTCCCCTGGCTCGATCGGATCGTCACCCTCAAGCGACGCGAGGCCGAATGTGTCGGCCACGAATCGGGCGACCTGTACGATGCGCTCCTCGATGAGTACGAGCCGGGGGCCACCGCCGCCACACTCTCCACGCTCTTCTCCGGCCTGCGTTCCGACCTCATACCGCTGGTCCAGGCCATCGCCGGGTCATCAAGCCGTCCCGATCCGTCGATCCTCCGGGGAACCTTCCCGATCGAGACGCAGCGCACCCTCGGGGAGCTCGTTGCCGCCTCAATCGGGTTCGATTTCGACCGGGGGCGCCTCGACACCTCGGCCCACCCGTTCTGTTCGGGGATCGCGCCGGGAGACTGCCGGATCACCACCCGCTATCGCCCCGACGACTTCGAGGAATCGTTCTTCGGGGTCTTGCACGAGGTCGGCCACGGTCTCTACGAGCAGGGGCTCCCCCCCGATCGCTTCGGCACCCCGATGGGAGAATCCGTCTCGCTCGGCATCCACGAGTCGCAATCGAGGCTCTGGGAAAACCTCGTGGGCCGCGGGCGGGCCTTCTGGATCTTCTGGTTCCCCATCGTCAAGCGCCTCTTCCGCGGCGTGCTCGGCTCCGCGGATCTCGACAAATTCCACCGCGCCGTGAACCGGGTCGAGCCGTCCTTGATCCGCACCCAGGCCGACGAAGTCACCTACAATCTCCACATCATGATTCGTTTCGACCTCGAACGGGCCTTGCTTTCGGGCGACCTCCCCCCGGCCGAGCTCCCGGGAGCGTGGGACGATGCCTACCGCCGCGACCTCGGCGTCGTCGCCCCCGATGTCGCCGACGGCTGCCTCCAGGACGTTCACTGGGCGGCCGGCCTGATCGGGTATTTCCCGACCTACTCGCTCGGGAACGTCTACGCCGCCCAACTGTTCGACGCGGCGTCCCGATCCCTTGGCGATCTCGACACGCTCCTGTCCCGAGGCGACACCCAACCCTTGCTCGACTGCCTCCGCCACCGGATCCACCATCACGCCCGTCGCTATCGACCTGCGGATCTCATCGCGGAGGCCACCGGATCCGCCCCCGACTCGAGACCCTTGATCCAGTCGCTTCGCTCCCGCTACGGCGACGCTTACGGGCTCTCGGGAATCTAAAATCCGCGTGATGTCGCAGCCCTCGGGCCGGCCCGGATCTCCTCGCCTCGAATCGCGCTTGCGAGGTTCCAGGCCTTGTGGTACGACCATCATCATCGATCGGGAGCGGCGCGGGACACTCCGGCCTTGAGGCACAACGGATGATGCCTCGAATCCCCGATCGATCCAGGTAAACCGTTTCCGACCCCACATCGGCCGGCCCCCGACATCCCCGGAGGACCGTCGGCCCCGGGAGGCCGATCCCCCCGATGAGTGCTCTCGACGACCTCGACGCACGAACGGCGGGCAATCCGCTCGTCATCATGATCCCCGTCTTCAACGATTGGGTCGCCCTCGACTTGCTCCTCCCGGAAATCGACCGCGTCCTGCAAGCGCACCGACTGTCGGCAGACGTCCTCGTGATCGACGACGGCTCGTCCACGGAACCCCAGCACGCGGCCCGGTCCTATCAGGCCATCGGGCGTGTCCAGATCCTCCCCTTGAAGCGAAACCTGGGGCATCAGCGCGCCATCGCCATCGGCCTCGCCGTGGTCGCCGATCAGTTGTCGGCATGCCAGACCCTCGTCGTGATGGATGGCGACGGGGAAGACGACCCCCGCGACATCCCCCGGATGCTCGATCGTTATCGCGCCGAGCATCGCCGGAAAATCGTCTTCGCCGACCGCACCCGCCGCTCCGAGTCCCTGAAATTCCGATTCTTCTACCACCTCTACCGCATGGCCCACCGACTCCTGACCGGTTTCGATGTCCGGGTCGGCAATTTCAGCGTCATCCCGCGATCGGTGCTCGATCGCCTGGTGGTCGTCTCGGAGCTCTGGAATCATTACGCCGCCGCCGCGTTCAATTCGAGACAGCCGCATTGCAGCGTCCCGACGGTCCGAGCCCGCCGCTTGCACGGCAAGCCCACCATGAACTTCGTCCGCCTCGTCGTCCACGGGCTGAGCGCCATCTCGGTCCACAGCGAATTGATCGGCGTGCGCATGCTGATGGTCGCATTCGTGCTCATCCTGCTGGTGCTCCTCGGCGCCGTGGCCGCCGTCATCGTGCGACTGGTGACGCCGCTGGCCATCCCCGGCTGGGCCACCACGGCGGTCGGCATCTCGCTCGTGCTCCTCGCCCAGGCGGTCATGCTGGCGCTCTTGTTCTGCTTCGTAACCCTCAGCGGGAGGCAAGGGCTGACGTTCCTGCCCATCCGCGATTACCGCTATTTCGCCGCCCCGCTTCGCAATCTTTATCCGGGTGAATCATGAGCCAGTACACCTACGAGGGTTCGGAGCTTGACCTCTTTGCCGACGCCCGGGTCTGGAAGTCCAACCTCCGGCGCCAGCTTGCCCCGTTCCTCGGCGCCGAGGTGCTTGAGGTCGGCGCCGGGTTCGGCGGGACGACCCGGTTCCTGTGCAAGGGCAATCACCGGCGATGGGTGTGCCTGGAGCCGGACGAGGCCCTCGCCGATCGGCTCTCCGCGTCCATAGCCGACGGCTCGTTGCCGCCGTGCTGCCGGGTCTCCGTCGGCACGACGGCGGATCTCTCCGACGACTCCTTCGATTCGATCCTCTACATCGACGTGGTCGAACACATCGAACACGACGCCGAGGAACTCGCCCGGGCTGCGGCCCTGTTGAAGCCGGGCGGGCATCTCGCGGTCCTCTCGCCGGCCCATCAGTGGCTCTTCACCCCGTTCGACCAGGCGATCGGCCATTACCGACGCTACAGCAAGCGATCGCTCGCCGCCCTCTCCCCCCCCGGGCTGGATCGCGTCCGCCTGCGGTATCTCGACACGGCCGGTCTGCTCGCCTCGCTCGGCAATCGCCTGGTCCTGAACAGCGCCATGCCCAACCCCAGGCAGATCGCCTTCTGGGACCGCTATCTGGTCAGGGCTTCTCGCGTGGTCGACCCCTTGCTGAATTATCGGCTCGGCAAATCGGTCCTCGGCATCTGGAAGCGTCCCGCGGAAGGCGCCTCTTCGGCCTGACGCCGGATCGTCCAAGGCCCGCGATCACCACTGGTTCTTCACGCGTCAATGCGCGATAATCGGCGAACGTTGCCCGACACCTCGGACCGTTGAACCCATCCAGCCTGCGCAGCGTTTCGAAATGAATCACGATCCGACTCCCTCATCTCTGGGTTCGGTCCAGGCTGCGCCGGTCGGTGACTCCGCGCCGGAGGACTACGAGACGCCCGATCTCCGGGACACGGCCACCATCTCCCCCGATGCCCTCCCCAGCCAGGATGACGGCTTCACGCTCCGAGACGAACCGCCCCGGTCGCTCATCGCCGTGGCCCGCGACTTCGGCAAGTACCAGCTCATTTGCGAGCTGGGCCGCGGCGGCATGGGGGTGGTCTACAAGGCGAGGCAGAAGGATCTCGAGCGCATCGTCGCCTTGAAGATGATCCTGTCGAGCCACCTGGCCTCGCACGAGCAGATCGCCCGCTTCTACGCCGAAGCCCGATCGGCGGCCCGGCTCCGAGACCCGAGCATCGTCGGCATCTACGAGGTCGGCGAGCACCGGGGCCAGCACTTCTTCACCATGGAGTACGTCGCCGGCAGGAGCCTGGCCCAGGTGATCCGGGAGTGCCGCCCCGGGATCGAGGAGACGGCTCGGCTGGTGATGATCGTCGCCCGAGCCGTCCACTACCTCCACCGCCAGGGGATGATCCACCGCGACCTGAAACCCTCCAATATCCTGATCGATGAGGCCGGCAACCCCAACGTCTCCGACTTCGGGCTGGCCAAGCTCCTCGAAACCGAAGACGCGATGACGGCCTCGAACGCCATCGTCGGCACCCCCGGCTACATGGCCCCCGAGCAGGCAGCAGGCAAGGGGCACGACGTCGGCCCGAGCAGCGACATCTACAGCCTGGGCGCGATCCTCTACGAATGCCTGACCGGTCGGCCCCCGCACGACGGCCAGGCCGCGCTCGAGACCCTCGTCCAGGTCATCGAGGGGGAACCGCCCCAGCCCCGAGACCTCAACCCGGCGATCCCCCGACCGCTGGAGAAGATCTGCCTCAAGTGCCTTGAGAAGGACCCGGTCGACCGCTACGCCTCGGCCGGCGACCTCGCCGACGACCTCGACCATTTCCTCCGGGGTGAGCCCGTCGAGGCGACCCGGGGGGGCCCCTGGCACCGCCTCCGTCGCTGGGCCCGCCGCGAGCCGGCCCTCGCCTCCCGACTGGGCACCATGGCCGCCTGCGGCCTGATCGTGTACCTGAACCACACCCTGATCACCTCCACCCGATCGGCGTCGTCTCGCTCCATCGCCATGGTGGTCATCTGGGCCCTCGCCTCGTTTCTCTGCCAGCGACTCCTGCACCGGCAACGCTGGGCGACCCTGGCCCGCTATGCCTGGTCGGCCCTCGATGTCCTGCTCTTCAGCCTGCTCGTCTACGAGATCCAGGGGTTGAACACCGCGCTCGTCTCCGGCTACTTCCTCCTGGTCTCGGCCTCGGGGCTCTGGTTCCAGGAGCGGACGGTCTGGCTCACCACCTTCCTCTCGGTCGCCGGCTATGCGGCGCTCGCCATCAGGGAGGGACTCCCCGAGCAGGGTTACGACGCCCCTTACCGACACTTCGTCTTCGCCTCGGCCCTCGCGGCGTCAGGGTTCGTGGTCTCCTATCAGGTGCGCCGGGTCCGGGCCTTGAGCAGTTATTACGTCCACCGCCCGTTACCCTAGCCGATCGATCCACTCCCGCTCTCGATCCGGCTCGATTCGCCGCATGGAAACCCATCGCCGATCGAACTCCCCCGCATCGACCCGATGCCCTGGACGCATCGGGTCGAGCGAGTGCTTCGCTCGCGTCCGCGACCTCCGCGGCAAGCTTCGACTCGGGCCCGCGGTCGGCCTCAATAGCCGATCGCCGCGCCGTCCTTCCGGGGGTCGGAACCTCCCTGAAGTACCCCTCGCTCCAGGTCGATCCGAATCGCCTGATACCCGCCGTAGCTTCCCGGGCGATCGTCGATCCGGTGCCCCTTCGCCTCCAGGGCCTCCCGCACCTCCGGCCCGATCCCCGATTCCAGCGAGACGGCCCCGCCCCCCTCGCCCGGTTGCCCCGTCGGCTCCGATGAGCCGAAGTGACGGAACCGAGCAGCCTCCCCGGCCTCCTGGACGTCCATGCCGAAATCAATCATGTTGCAGAGCACTTGCACATGCCCTTGCGGCTGCATGTCGCCGCCCATCACGCCGAAACTCAGCCAGGGTTTCCCGTCCTTCGTCACGAAGGCGGGGATGATCGTGTGGAACGGCCGCTTCCCCGGCTCCAGCCGGTTCGCGTGCGAGGGATCGAGCGCGAACCAGGAGCCCCGATTCTGCAACGGAAACCCGAGGCCCCGCACCACGTGCTGCGAGCCGAAGCTGTGGAAATTGCTCTGGATCAGGCTCACACAGTTGAAGTCCTTGTCAACGACCGTGAGGTAAATCGTATCCCCTTGCTGCATCGGTCCCGGTTCAAGCTCCGTCATCGCCCGCTCCGGATCGATCAGGGCCGCTCTCCCTTCGGCGTATGCCTTCGAGATCAGTCGATCGACCGGTACTTCCGCGAAGGCCGGATCCGCGTAATAGGTCGCCCGGTCCTCGAAGGCGAGCTTCTTGGCCTCGATCATCAGGTGCAGCGTCTCGGCCGTATTATGGCCGAGGCTCGCCAGGTCGAAGGGTTCGAGGATATTCAGCATCTGCAACGCCGCGATCCCCTGGCCGTTCGGCGGCAGCTCCCAGACGTCGTAACCCCGATAGTTGGTCGAGACGGGATCAACCCATGTGCTCTCATGGCTCGCGAAGTCGTCCAGCGTGAACAGGCCCCCGACCTCGTCCGAGTACGCCACGATCGCCTTCGCCGGCCCCCCCCGATAGAACGCCGCCGCGCCTTCCTCCGCGATGACCCGCAGCGTCCGGGCCAGGTCCGGATTCCGGAAGACGTCCCCGAATCCGGGGGCCTTGCCACCGGGGAGCAAGCATTCCGCCGACGACGTCACCTCCGCAAGCCGCGCCTCGTCGTCCTTCCAGTTCGCGGCGATCACCTCACTGATCGGGAATCCGCCCTCGGCATACCGAATGGCCGGGGCCAGCAAGTCCGCGAAAGGGACCGACCCGAATCGCTCGTGCAAGGTCGCCCAGCCGTCCACGCAACCGGGAACCGACCAGCTCAGCGGACCATACACCGGCACATACTCATGCCCTTGAGACCGATACAATTCGATCGACGCACGCCCCGGAGCGCGGCCGGACGCATTCAATCCGTGCAGCTTGCCCGACTTCGCGTCCCAGACGATGGCGAACAGGTCGCCACCGATCCCGCATGACATCGGCTCGACGACCCCGATCACCGCGTTCGCGGCGATCGCCGCATCGATCGCATTGCCGCCTTCCTGCAACACGCGGATGGCCGCCTGGACGGCGAGCGGTTGGCTCGACGCCGCCATCCCGTGTCGGGCTAGGACGGCCGACCGGCTCTTGTGGATCGGCCCGGTCGGGCGGTCGTGGGCATGGGCGAGGTTGGTCATGGTGGCAACGAGCAGCAGGGCCGGCAACGGCAAGCGATTCATGATGGTGATGCTCCGAGGACGATGAGGAAGACTCGATCGTCACGTCGAAACCCGACCATATCAAGGCTCCGTCGACCCCGTCCGGCCAAATCGATCGTGGCGACCGTATCGACTTCGCCGCCGGCTCTCCTCCAGAAAGTAGTTCTCGTCGCGCAGGATCTGCACCTCGTTCTCGAGCCAGCGGAGCCGATTGGCCAGCTCTTCCACGGCGGTCTCCACGTCGCGTTTCCCCTCGTCGAAGTCGCTCAGTCGGCGCCGATCACGCTCGAAGGCGAGGCGGGCCGCGTCCCGTTCAGCCTCCATCAGGTCGCGCCAGATCCGCGAATCGGCCACCCGGTAGAAGGCCTGTTGCAAGGCCATGGGCGAGCTCAATCCGTCCCGCACCGCCTGGAGGAAATTCTCCTGACTGGCGAGTTCCGAATCGACCTGCAACTCGGCGGCCCTGAGTCGTGCCTCCTGGGCCTGGAGCCGAATTTGGGACGCGAGCATATCCCCCTCGATCGCGGCCCGCAGTTCGTCGACATCCGGCTCGGGGCTCCGAGCCATCACCCGCCGTCGCATCGCGTCGAGCATCCGAGCCAACTGCGCCCGCTCGGCCTGACGCGACTCGAGCTGCGATTCGGCGTCCGCGACGCGGACCTCGAGGATCTGCACCTGTCGCGGGGCCACCCCGCCGATGCGTTGCTGCCTCCGGTTCTCCTCCAGGATCATTCGCTCCAGTTCGAGGAACCGTTCCGCCTCCCGGACCCGAACGTCCCGGACCCGGAGCCGGTTCTCCAGCAATTGTAGCCGCTCCCGGATCGTGTCGGACACGTCGGCGGGGATCTCCACCTCCGGGCCTCCCCCGGGTCCCCCCGCCGTCTCCGAATCGGTGACCGGGGGCTGGGGCTCCGATGGCTCCTGACGTCCCGTCGGGCCCTCGCCCCACATCGAGACAGCCAACACGATCGAGCAGAGCAAAGTCATGGCGAGACTCCCGGTGGCCAAGGTCGCCTGCGTGAGCCGGCAATCGGATCAGGGCATACGATTCCGAAGCCCTTGCAACTCCCAGTGGACCTGGTAGAGATCGTCCCGGAGGATCTCGACCAGCGACTCCAGCGCATTGACCCGAGCCGACAGATCCTCCGATCCGGGCCGATTGACGAGCGGGTCGCTCGCCTCCGGGTCGTCGAATTGCTGGAGGCGCCGCGTCGCCCGATCGAGCACCAGGCGGGCGACATCGCGCTCGGCGATCATCGTATCGCGCCGGGCGGCCGCCTCGGACACGCGATGCGACGCCTGGCGGATCCGGCCCGGCCCCTCAGTACCCCTCCGGACCGATTCGCGGAACTGCTCGCGTTGATGTTCCTCGGCCGAGAGCTGGGCCTCGGCGGCCTCCACGCGCGCCTCTCGGGCACGCAACCGGGCCTCTCGAATCCGCACCTCGTCGTCGAGCCGGGCCCGCTGCTCGTCCAGGTCCGGTTCCGGGCTGGGCGAGTCGGCAATCCGCCGAACCTGCTCCAGCCGGATCGCCAGCTCATCGCGGTCCGCCCGTCGGGCCTCGACCAGGGCCTCGGCCCCGACCAGCCGCGCCTCGGCCTCCTCGACCATCCGGGCGGGGATCCCCCCGGCCTCGCGACGCTCGCGGAGTGCCTGGAGGATGTCCCGCTCGAATCCGACCTGCCGGTCCGCCTCGCTCACGCGCGTCTCTCGGACCCGAAGCATGGCCTCGAGCATGGCGAGGTCTTCGGCCAGTTCCCGGGAATATTCCCGGTCCGCCCCCGCCTCTTGCCCGTCCGCCGGGGGCTCGGGGACCGCGTCCTGGCCGTGAACGACCGGCGCCAGCGCCACGAGACCGAGGAAAGCCTGTGCGATCCTGCCGACCATCGATCACCTCCCGTCAATGACTTGCGCAGGGAATCATCTTTCGGCGAGCACCTGTTCAATCTCTTGCCTGCTTGCCAGGCCACCCTGAGCACCGGGCCGGGTGACCGCCAGCGATCCGGCCGCGCAGGCGAAGACCGCGGCATCGACCGGGCCGAGCCCTTCGGCCAGGGCCACCGCCAGCGCCCCGTTGAACGCATCACCCGCGCCGACCGTGTCCACCGCCCTGACCTCCGGGGCCGGCACGAGGTTCTGACCCCAGTCGCGGCCGAGCACCAGGCACCCCCGGGCCCCCAGCGTGACGATGACCCCGCACCCTCCCCGGTCCCGGAGTACCTTGGCCGCCTCGATCGCCTGCTCGACCCGCCCTGCCGGCAGGGCGGCCAGCTCGGCCGCCTCTTCCTGATTCGGCGTGAGGAAGTCGACATGCGAGAGGATACCGTTCTCCAGGATCGCCCGATCGGCCGGCGCCGGGTTCAGGACGGTCGTCATGCCCCTCGCCTTCGCTCGGGCCAGGCCGCGGGCCACCGTCGCCACCGGCACCTCCAGGCAGGCGAGCAGGACGCCGCCGGCCGGGAACGCCCCATCGGGCAGGGCGTCGATGTCCTCCGGGGTCAGATGGGCGCTGGCTCCCGGGGCGACCCCGATGAGGTTCGACCCGTCGTCCCCCACGAAGATCAAGGCGACCTGATTCGCCTCGCCCGCCACCGTCCGGGCGAAGCTCAGGTCGATCCCCTCCTTCCGGTCGTGCTCGACGAGCGATCGGCCGAAGTCGTCGTCTCCCAGGGCGGTCAGGAAGGTCACCTCGGCCCCGGCCCGCCGCGCCGCGATCGCCGCATTGGCCCCCTTGCCCCCCGGCCCCCGGAGCAATTCGCCGCCCAGCAGGGTCTCCCCCGGCCGGGGGAGCCTCGGCAGGCGGATCGTCAAATCGTAACCACTCGATCCGAGCACGACGACGCGGGGCATGTCAGACTCACTTGCCGATGCAGAACCGCCGGAAGATACGATCCAGGATAGCGTCGTCGATCTCGGCGCCAATGACCCGCCCGAGTTCCTCGACCGCGTCGCGCAGGTCGACCGCCACCAGTTCGTCCCCCGCATCGAGGCGAATCGCCTCGGCGGCGTGCCCCATCGCCTTCGACGCCCGCACCAGGCCGTCGCGGCATCGGGCCGAGGTCAACCCCGCCGGGTCGTGTTCGGCGGCCCCCGCCCGAATCATTCCGGCGATCTCATATTTCAAGAATTCAAGCCCCTGTCCGGTCGCCGCGCTGGTGGCGATGGCCCCCACGGGAGGGGCCTGGACCGAGCGATCCGCCTTGGTCCAGACGATCAGTCTCGGTCGGTCATCGGGCGATTCCACCCCGTGCGACGCATCGCCCGATCGGCAATCGAGCAGGAGGTCCGCCCCCGCCGCCTGGGCGGCCCGGAGGGCCTGGGCCTCGGCCTCGATCGGATCCAGCGTCTCATCGATCCCGGCCGTGTCGATCAGCTCGACCTGCAGCCCGTCGCACGACACCGGGGCCGAGAGATAATCGCGAGTCGTCCCGGCCACCGGAGACACCAGGGCATGATCGGCACCCGTCAGCGCATTGAACAGGCGGCTCTTCCCGGCGTTCGGCGGCCCGACCAGCACCACTCGGGGCATCCCGGACGGCCGATCACGCCCCCGGAGCCGATCGGCCAGCCTCGCGATTTCGCCTGCGTCGCGGGCCAGGTCGTCGGCCAACCGCCTGCGACCGATCGGGTCCACGTCCGCCTCGTCCACGAAATCGAGCCCCGCCTCCAGGTGAGCGAGCGTGTCGATCAGGCGATCCCTGACCCGCTCGATCGGCCCGGCCAGCCCCCCGGCGAGCTGCTGCAAGGCCGACTCGACCTGGGCCGACGATTGCGAGTCGATGACCGCCAGGACCGCCTCGGCCTGCGTCAGGTCGATCCGCCCCGAGAGGAACGCCCGCAGCGTGAACTCTCCCGGCTCGGCCAGCCGTGCCCCCCGGTCGAGACAGCACCCGAGCACCCGGCGGAGCAGGGGGGGCGAACCGGTCGTGTGAATCTCGGCCATCGGCTGCCCGGTGTAGGTCCGGGCCCCGGGCCAGAACGTCACCGACGCATCCAGCGGCAGGCCGTCCAGGTCGATCGTCCCCGATCGCCAGGACGGGCGGCTCTGCTCCGGCTCCTCGCCTCCGTCCAGGCACACGACGGCGCGAGCAATCGCCGGAGCCTCCTGCCCCGAAAGCCTCACCAGCCCCCGCAAGGCAGGCCCGGGGGGGCTGGCAATCGCCGCGATCGTGTCGATCGTGTCAAACGAGTCCATCGCGAGTTCGGCTCACCGGGGCCGGACAACGATGCGGTACCGACACACCCACCCGATTCCCCCTCCGCAGGCGAGGCAGAACGGACTCGACCCGCCCGTCCCGCTTCCCCCCCGGGTCGATGCTCAGCGACGCTTGCCCGGCTTGGACCGTTTCTTGTTGGGGTGCGATCGACCGGGCTCGGGGGCGGGAGCCTTCCCCGAGCGTTCCAGCTCGCGCCGCCTCCGATCCAGTTCCTCGCGGCGGTAGGTCGTTTCCTTCGAGGCTTCCTGGATCAGGTCGTTCAGCTTCCGCGAGAGCCACCCGCCCGATCCGCCTTTGGAGTCAGGCCCCTTGCCGTTGCCGCCGGGACCCCGGCCCTTGCCGTCGCGGTCGGTGCCTTCCTCGCCGTCCGTGTCGATCGTCGTCGCCTTGCTCACCTTCGGCAGCAGCAATCGCTCGCTGATCGACCAGACGCTACTGGTGATGAAGTACAACGCCAGGCCCGCCGGGACGCGATAGAACATGAGCATCATGAAGACCATCATGAACTTCATGATCCGCTGCTGAGCTTCTTGCTCCGGCGTGGTGGCCGGCGGGGTGAACAGCTTCATCTGGAGCAAAAACAGGCCGATCACCCCGAGCGGCAGGAGGTTGAAGTAGGGCCCCAGCAGCGGCAGCGTGAACGGCAGCTTGAACAGCATGTCCGGCGCGGCCAGGTTGTCGATCCACAGGAATTGCGCCTGCCTGAGCGACACGCTGACGTTCAAAACCCGCCAAAGCGTCATGAAGATCGGGATCTGGATGAACACCGGCAGGCAGCCGCCGAGCGGGTTGATGCCGTGCTTGCGGTACAGGGCGAAGGTTTCCTGGGCGATCTTCTCGCGATCGTCCTTGTACTTGTCGCGCAGGGCCGCCATGTGCGGGGCGAGGTCCTGCATCTTCTTGGCCGAGGCCGCCTGCTTGCGGCTCAGCGGGAACAGGGCCAGCCGGACCGCGACCGTCAGCAAGATGATCGCGATGCCGTAACTCCCCCGCGTCCCGCCGAACCAGCCGGCGATCGTCTCCGTCAGGGAGTAAATCCCCGCCAGCAACGGGATGATGATGTAGACCGACAGCAGCGCGACGATCGGATCGACGATCGCCCAGATCATGTCCAGCAACCAGCCGATGACCGGGATCCGGCCCACCTGCCGATAAATCCCCAGCTCTCCCGCGCCGAACGGCAGCAGCGCCGTCTCGGTCTTCGGGCCCGCGAAAATGTCATACGAATGCGTCGTCGTCGATCCCGGCTCGACCTCGACCGGCTTCGAGACGAGATCCACCGCCACGTCGGCCTTCTTCAGCTCGCGAGGATCCGAGTCCACCACCGTCATGACCGCCTCGGCCACCTGATCGGCCGGCGCCTTCGGCTTCAAGAAGGTGGCGAAGTACTGGTTCTCGACGCCCGCGAAGACGGTCGGATAGACGTTATTGATGTACTCGCCGGGATTCTTCGCCACGTCATACGACGAATAGGTCCAGACCTCGACCGTATCTCCTTCCTTCCCCTTGCCGAAGTAGGCATTGCGGAAGGTATGCGTGTACCATTCCCCCTCGATCGGAATGCCCGACGGCCCATCCAGGCGGTAGAGCAGTTCCCTGGCCTCGCCTGCCCCTTCCGGCAGCTCGAAGTCCAGGTCGAGCGCGACGGCATCGGTCCCCTTCAGCAAGCGATACGTCTTCGTGACGATGACCGGGGGCAGGTCGGCCGGCTCGCTCAACGTCGTGCGGAAGCTCAGCTCCTGGCCGATCTCGTTGCCCTGCTCGTCCCGGACGATCGCGACCGGATCGGCCCCGGCCCGGGCCGCCTCCTCCAGCTCGTCGAAGGGGACGCCGTCGACCAGCACCTGCCACGGGCGCCGATCCAGGTCGGAAATCGGCCGGAAGAAGCCGTCTTCCGTCACGTACAGCATCTGCAAGGCCAGGGGTCGATGCTCGGGGATGACCGATCGCACCAGCGTCATCGGCCGTTCGCGAGGCTCGCCCTCCTCGTACTCGGCGTTGTGCAGCGCAGAGACCATGCTGCGGACGCTCGCCCCCCGCTGGTCGGCCACCACCTGCAGATGGTAGCCGTCCGCCGCCGATTCCTCGACCGAGCCGAGCACCAGCAACCCTGGGTCCACCTCGGCGGCCGGTCGATCCTGCTCGACCGCTTCCGCGTCCGCCCCCGTCACCGCGGCGGGATCGCCCGCGCCCGCCTCGTCTCCGGCCGCATCCGCCTCAGGGCCATCCCCGGCCGTTCCCTCGGCGTCGGCCACGGTCGCCGCGTCGGCCGGCTCATCGCCGCCCGCTTCGGCCGGGTCAGCCTTCGCCGCCTGCGGCGCCTCGGGCTCGACCTCGCGCTCGGGAAGCAGGCCGAGGCGGCTGAGCGTGTAGTTCGTCCCGGTGATCAGGATCAGCGACAAGATCATGAACAGGAACAGTCGCTTCGGATCCTGGTTGGGATTCGGCTCGGTGCTCATCGGCTCGGGAACCTTGGGATCAGGGGATCAACGGAGGAAGAGGCAAGGCAAGCAGGACGGGGGGGAGGACTCGTCGATCAATCCAACTCACCGTGGGCAATTCGACGGGGGCGGCTCGTTCGCTCATTGCCCTCTGACGCGTGTTGGCCCGCTGGCACGCGGCCGAGGACACCCGCCATGGACAATCACCACCGCGCTCAAGCAACAATCCGGGGCGAGGACGAGACGCGGGGCGGACTCAGACGCGAGAACGGGGCAGGGCAGGGCAGCACAGCACAGGGCGAGCAGGAGAGCTTGCGACCACCGACGCCGAGCCCTTTCGACTCGCGTGCCCCCGATCCGATCGGTTGGTCCCCGCGACGGCAAGGCCGGCCGACCCCGGGAGCCCCGCTTCTCTCAATCAGGCGGAACCGCGCGACGATCGTACCTCAGCGTCCCTGGCGGAGCCGATCCCCCAGGAACGGCTCCAGCTCGGAGATCGCGTAAATCTTCTCGATCGTCGCCTCGAAATCGTACGGGATGCGGCGATAGAAGAGCCGGGGCGTCCCCACCGGCGCCGACGACGATTCGCCGCCCTCCGCGTCGCCCCCGGTCCCGGCCTTGGGGTCGGCGCCGTCCTCGACGATCAAGTAGCAGGCCCGATTGTCGCCGTCCCTCGGCTGACCCACCGAGCCGACGTTGACCATCACCTTGCCGTCTCCCAGCGTGTACTCGTGGTCGATCTCCTCGGGGGCGTAGAACTGATATCCCTCGGTAAACACGCCGGGCACGTGCGTATGGCCCTGGAAGCAGTAGTGCTCGACCAGTTGGAACAGCCGCTCCATCTTGCGCTGATTGTAGATGTCTTCCGGGAAGATGTATTCGCTCAAGGGGTTCCGGGGCGAACCATGCACGAACAGATAAGGGCCGGTCCGGTAAGTCCGGTGCAATTCCGAGAGGAAATCCCAGCGCCGTTCCCGCTGTGCCGAGTCGCCACCGGTCTCCAGCTGGTCGCGCGTCCAGAAGATGGCCCGTTCCGCCCCGATGTTGAATCCGTTCGGGTCGAACAGGGCCCCTTCGTCGTGGTTGCCGAGCAGCGAGACCTCGCAATTCTGCATCACGAGGTCGATGCACTCCCGCGGGTTCGGGCCATACCCGATGATGTCACCCAGGCAGAAGATCTCGTCGATCCGTTGCTGCTGAATATCATCAAGCACGGCCTCCAACGCTTCGAGATTCCCGTGAATATCACTGATCAATGCTCGACGCACGGGAGGATCTCCGGGCCGGACCGGTGCGACGCGCGACGGGAGGCTGGCGTCGCGCGGACGGAGACCGGTTCCGTTTGAATTTCGCTGAGGGTCAGAATAGGGTATCGTAGAACCAGGGACGCGGGAGGGTCAAGCCCAAGCCGGGGCCGCATGCCAGGATGCGTCGGCCCCCTCCCCGATCGCCCGATCCGCGCCCGAAGGAACTCCCCCGGTGAACCTGCTGGCCCTCGACACCTCCACGCTCCACTCGGCCGTCGCGCTCGGGTGTCTCGACGGCCGATCGCTGTTCGAGCATCCCGAGCCGGGCCCGAGGCACGGCCGCCTGCTCGTCCCCGCGATCCGCGACCTGCTCCGCCGCGCCGACCTGCGGCCGCGCGACCTGCACGCCGTGGCCGTGGCCGTGGGGCCGGGGTCGTTCACCGGCCTCCGCGTCGGGGTGACGGCGGCCAAGACGCTCGCCTTCGCCGTCGGATGCCCCATCCTCCCCCTCTCGACCCTCGAGATCCTCGCCCAGAACGCCCCGACCGACGCCCTCCGGGTCGTCACCGCGATCGATGCCCAGCGCGGCGACCTCTTCTCGGCCTCGTTTCGTCGCGAGGCTACCGGCAGCCCCTTGCTCCGCGAGGCCCCCGATCAGATCATCCCGGCCGAGGCCTGGGCCGCCGGACTCCCGACCGGGGGCTTCGTCCTCTGCCCGACCCCCGATCGCATCGCCGCGATGCTCCCCGAGCACGCCTCCATCGGCCCCCCCGAGCAGGCCAGGCCCGACGGGCAGGCCCTGCTCAGCCTCGCCGCCCGGGCCCTCGCCGACGGCGACCGGGCCGACCCCTGGACCCTCGAACCGCGATACCTCCGTCGCAGCGCCGCCGAGGAAAAACGAGACGCCCAGCACCCGTGATCCATCCCGGCCGCACCGGATTCGGAACCGTCGCACGATGCCCGAGCTCACCCAGTCGCGCACCATCTCGACCTACTCCCTCCAGTGGAACCGCTACCGGATCCTCCGCCCCGAGGAGGACCGTGCGACGTTCCGCAACCGGACCGGATTGACCGACGCCGAACTCGCCGGCTCCCTCATCCTCGACGGAGGCTGCGGCATGGGACGCTACGTCCGGGTCGCCGCCGAGGCCGGCGCCCGCGTCGTCGGCATCGACCTGAGCGAGGCCGTCCGGGCCGCCCGCGACCTGAACGCCGACCTGCCGACCGTCGGCCTCCTCCGCGCCGATCTCTTCCGCCTGCCCCTGGCCGAAGGGGCGTTCGACCACATCTACTCCCTCGGCGTCCTCGACCACACCCCCGACCCCCGCCGCGCCTTCCTCTCGCTGGCCAGATGCCTGAAGCCCGGAGGCCGGATCGCCATCTGGGTCTACCAGAAGGAGCGTCCCGCCCTGGAGGCGATCATCGAGGCCCACCGCGCCGTCTCGACCCGCCTCCCCGTCCCGGTCCTCGAGACCCTGAGTCGCTGGACCGCCCCGATCGGTGCCTTGAAGCGTCGCCTGATGAACAGCCCGAACCGGCTCGTCGCCCGCCTCGGCGTCGCCCTGAACGTCCTGACCATCGGCGTCTCGATGCACCCCGACCCCGAGGTCCGCGTCTGCGACACCCTCGACTGGTACGCGCCGAAGTACGCCTCAAGGCATACCCTCGAGGAGGTCTCCTCCTGGTTTCAGGAGGCCGGCCTGGTGGACATCGAAGATCTCTCCCTCCGCCAGGAGTACTTCCACAAGGGGCAAGGCAACGGGATCAACCTCGCCGGCCGACGACCGATCGCCTGAGCGGCTCTCGCCCGACGATGCATCCGCTTGAAGCGACCGGCCGATCTGGCGTACACTTCGAACCACGCTCCCCCCGCGAGCGAGACTCCACGAAGCCCGGAGGCGGTACGGATGTCGGCATCGAGCCCTGACGACGGCAACGCGAACCCCTTGCGTGAACACCTGCCGCAAACCTCGGCCGTCGACCCGTGCGCGATCGTCCTCTTCGGCTCGACCGGCGACCTGACCCACCGCAAACTCGCCCCCGCCCTGTTCGAGCTGGCCCTCTCCGGAGAGCTGCCCGCGGGCTTCGCCGTCGTCGGATTCGGCCGAAGGCCCTGGAGCGACGACGAGTTCCGGGAGAACCTCCGGGAGACCCTCGCGAAGGAAAACGACGGCCGGGACTTCGAGACCGCCTGGCAACGCTTCGCGCCGCATCTCGTCTTCGTCGAGGGGAACCTCGACGACCCCGCCTCCTTCGCCAGGCTCCGCGACCGGCTGGAGGAGGTCGACCGCTCGCACGAGACGCGCGGCAACCGCCTGTTCTACCTGGCCGTCGCCCCCGAGTTCTTCGCCCCGATCGTCGCCCAGCTCGGCGACGCCGGCCTGATCTACCCCGGCTACCAGGACGCCCCCTGGAGCCGCGTCGTCGTCGAGAAGCCGTTCGGCCACGACCTGCAAAGCGCCCGGCAGCTCAACCGCGAACTCCAGTCGGTGCTCGACGAGCGGCAGATCTACCGGATCGACCACTACCTCGGCAAGGAAACCGTCCAGAACATCCTCGCGCTGCGCTTCGGCAACGCCATCTTCGAGCCGATCTGGAACCGACGCCACATCGCCTCGGTCCAGATCACCGTCGCCGAGCGCGAGGGCATGGCCGGCGGCCGAGGCGCCTTCTACGACGGCGCCGGCGCGATCCGCGACATGGTCCAGAACCACATGATGCAGCTCCTCTGCCTCGTGGCCATGGAGCCCCCCGTCGACCTCTCGGCCGACTCGGTCCGCACCGAGAAGGTCAAGATCCTCCAGACCCTCCCCCGCTGGACCCCCGAGCAGGTCGACCAGCACGTCGTCCGCGCCCAGTACGCCGCCGGGTCGCTCCAGGGGGAAGACGTCGTCGGCTTCCTCCAGGAAAAAGGGGTCGCCCCCGACTCGACGACCGAGACCTACGTCGCCCTCCGCGTGATGCTCAACACCTGGCGATGGGCCGGCGTCCCCTTCGTGCTCCGGACCGGCAAGCGCCTCCCCAAGCGGGCGACCGAGATCGCCATCGAGTTCCGGAACCCCCCGACCAACTTCTTCGAGGCCGACACCGAGGGCGGCTCGTCCGTCAACCAGCTCATCCTCAACATCCAGCCGAAGGAAGGGACGAGCCTCGCCTTCCAGGCCAAGATCCCCGGCTCTCGCCGCCGCCTCCGATCGGTCCGCATGGACTTCCGCTACGGCACCGCCTTCGCCCAGCCCGCGCCGGAGGCCTATCAGCGGCTCCTGCTCGACGTGATGCTCGGCGACCCGACCCTCTTCACCCGGACCGACGAGGTCGAGGCCGCCTGGCAGTTCATCACCCCCATCCTCGACGCCTGGGACCGCCCCGACGCCCCTCCGCCCCACTCGTACGAGGCAGGTTCCTGGGGCCCCGACGCCGCCGACCCGCTCGCCGCAGATCATGGTATCCGCTGGCGTCGACTCTGACCCGACATCTCCCAGACGATGACTCTGGATCGGGTTCGGCCCTTAATCCCGGGGCACCGTGCTCGGCTGGGCGCCGAACAGGCGCAAATCCGTCACCATCGGCATGATCGACCAGTCCGTGCCGGTCCAGGCGTGATGCTTGACCGTGACCGATTGCTCCGTCAGGTCGATCTCCAGGAACCCCGGCGGCCGTCGGCCGGTCGGGTCGCGGAGCAGGGGGGCCCCCGCGTTCAGGTTGAGCTGCTCCGGCACCTCGTGCGGCCGGTGCGCCCAGGCCGCGTGCACATGGCCATTGCAGTACAGGTGCGGCCCGACCCGACGCAGCCAACGCGCCACGTCGGCCGCGTTGACCATCCGTTTCTTCCGCAGTTCCGCCCGATACGCCTCCGGCGCGGCCACCGGGTAATGGCAAGCAACAATGAGCCGCTTCGGCCTCGGATTGGCCTCCTGCAGCAGCGCCCTCGCCTGCCGGAACTGCTCCTCCGGCAGCCTTCCGGTGGCCGAGAGGTGCGATCGCGTGGCATCGAGCGCCAGAATCGCCGTCCGCTCATCGAGATATCTCAGCCACGGGAACGCATTCGTCGGCGAAAACTCCCCGAAGACCCGCTCGAACGCCCTCGTCCGGACCGAATGCGAGGTGTAACGGTCATGATTGCCCGGCAGGACCGACACCCGATCCGGCTCGTCGAGCAACGGCTCCAGGGCCGTTCTGGCCTGATCGAACTCGCGCCGAAGCGCCGTCGTCGTCAGGTCCCCCGTGATCAGCAGATGATCGGCCCGAATCGACTTGACCCGCTCGACGACATCTTCCATCCGTTCCAGCCGGAACTTCTTCGCCCGCCCCGTAAACAGTTCGGCCATGCCCACGGCCCGCTTGCCCCAGAGCTTCACCGGGTTGATCGAGTAGCGCCAGATGTGAATGTCAGACAGGTGGACAATCTTCAACGCTCTTCGTCCTCAAACGTCGCTCCAAATCACCCAACGATCCGGTCGGCAATCCCTCAGCGTTCGCCCTTGACCGACCGGTTACGTTGCCCAGGGGTCGACCATCACCAGCAGATCGTACGCGAGATGCGTGCCAACGGCGATGCCGAACCCCCTCAGGATCATCACCCAGGCGAAGTAAACCCCTGCCAGCCATCGGAATACGAAGATTGACCAGGAGAACGCCCCGGGCGTTTCGCCCACATGGTGCGCCATCGAGAAGGCCAACGCCGAGCCGCTCACGGCCAGGGCCGTCGCCAGCACGTTCGGCATCTGCAGGATGCGCAAGGCCGCGTAGCAGACCCCCAGCAGGCCGAGCCGGAAGACCGCCTCCTCGAAGATCCCGGCCCCCACCAGGCCGACGACCTCTCCCGCCTTCGGGCCCATCTCGGCAGTCGAGGCGACCTCCAGCGGCACGAGTCCCCCCGCGGTCTCGAACCAGGGATCGAACCCCCGGAAAAGGGCGAGCAACCCGGCCCCGAGCACCAGGCACTCGACCGCCGCCAGCGGCACCCAGGCGAGCCGGAACCGCCCCGGCTCGGCGATCCGCCAGGCAATCAGGCCCAGCGCCAGCACCGCCGAGGGGGCCCAGTCCGGCACCCGGAACCGGTCGGGCGTCAGGCGGCCGATCCAGGCATCGACCCCGGCCCGCAGGGCCGCCTCGCCGCCGAGCGCCGCGATCCCTCCCTCGTAGATCGCCAGCAAGGGCAGGACCATCACCAACGCGGCCGACGCCCCTCGGCAGCCCGCCCAGTAGCCCCCCGATCGTCCCCCTCGCGGTCGCACCGCCCCTCCCTCCGCCTCCGGCCGGGCAAACACCCGGGACGGGGGAGCCTTCGCGACCGGGCCAGGGCTGGATTCGTGGTAAGTCCTCACATCAAACGCAGATCGTCGCGGCCCGGGCCCCAACTGAGCCGGTTCGTCCGTCATTCTTGCCGATTTGCCTGAACATGCCGAAAATGTTGAACGGACCGAACGCTTCGAAATTCGATCGGGCCTTGAGGGACGTCCCCTTGCCCGATAGGATTGACCACATGGTCGGGCCCCGCTGCCCGGCCTTTCCCGCCTGAGGCGGTCGGCAATCCCCCATTCCGCCCGAGACAGTGACGTCTTTGTTTTTCTCCGTTCCATGAACGGCTCGGAACACCGCGTAGAGCGACGACAGGTCCGGCCCCCGTGGGCCCGGTTCCTCCCGGAACCGGATCGCACGATGGCCGGCCGGATCACCGGGGAGGAATCGCGCGTGACCATCGCGTGGCGACAGTTCTGGATCATCGGCCTGATTGCCCTGGCCGGCTGCAGTGCGTCGGAACCCGTCGAGTTCGCCCACAACCCCCGCCTCGACGGCGAGGAGTTCGCCGAGAAACCGAACGCCCGGCGCGCCGTCGAGGCCATCGTCGACGAGATGTTCGGCGAGTCTCCCGCCTTGCTCCGCGTCCCCCAGGGCTCCGGCCTCCCCGAAGGCGGCCGCTACCTCGCCGGCCTGGTCCGGGAAGGGGACGACCCCGAGGACATCCGCCCGGTCGTCTACTACCCGGCCGGCTCCGAGAAGCCGGTGCCGATCGCCGGCGGCCAGGCCCTCTACCAGCGCCACTGCCTGCACTGCCACGGCATCTCCGGGGACGGCCAGGGGCCGACCGCCGCGTTCCTCTACCCGAGGCCCCGCGACTACCGCCGCGGCCTCTACAAGTTCACCTCGACCGAGTACGGCGACAAGCCCACCCGCGACGACCTCCGCCGCGTCCTCCACAACGGCATCGACGGCACCTCGATGCCCGCCTTCAAGGCCCAGATGACCGACGTCGAGATGGAACAGGTCATCGACTATGTCCTGTTCCTGACCTACCGCGGAGAGGTCGAGCAGATGATCCTCGAAGAGGCCTCCTTCTACGAGGACAGCGAGTTCGCCGACGAGGAAGGGCTGGAGTTCTTCCGCCAGGAGGTGGGCGACATCGCCGAGTTCGAGATCTTCGCCCGCTGGACCGAGGCCCTCGAGGGCCTCAACCTGGTCGAGCCGATCACCCCCCGCGTCCCCCCCACTCAGGAAAGCATCGAACGGGGCCGCGACCTGTTCCTCGGCGTCTCCCGCGACGTGAAGCTCGAATGCGCCGGCTGCCACGGCTCCCAGGGGACCGGCGACGGCCCGAGCTGGATCGACCCGGACACCTTCAACCGCTACGTCTTCCTCGAGAATTACGACCCCACCGACAAGACGACCCTCGAAACCCTCCAGCAAATCGCCGACGAGCAGCAGCGCCGCTGGAGCGACGAGTGGGGCGACCCGCTCCGCCCGGCTGACCTGAACAAGGGGGTCTACAAGGGGGGGCGTCGGCCGATCGACCTCTACTGGCGGATCGCCACCGGCATCACCGGCACCGCCATGCCCGGGCACGTCCAGGCCCTCAGCGACCCCGACGACCTCTGGAACCTGGTCAACTTCGTCCTCGCCCTGCCGCAGCAGCCCGACTTGCTCCGGCCCGACCGGGTCCGGAAGCTCGGGGCCGACGTCATCCCCGGCGCCGCCTCGACGGCGGCCCGCTGACCCTGTTTGCCCGAGCCTCGCCATGCCCCCGCTTCGCCCCAACGTCCGAGTCGCCGAGGTCGCCGGACCTCCCGTCGCCCCGTCCTCCTGGAACCCGGTCCCCTCGCGGTCCCCGACCTCGGGAGTTTGCCTGTGAGATACTGGAGCGTCTTGTTCGCCCTGGTCTCGGCGATCGTCACCGCGACGTTCGTCTACGCCCCGTTCGACGACGACTGGTGGCTCCCCAGCTATCGGGCCACCAACGCCCAGTCCATCGACACGCTCGAGGGCATCCAGGCCCAGGCCCCCCGGCTCGCCTCCTCCCTGGTCCCGCTCCGAGGGCTCGACGAGCCGGCCGACCCCGAGCGGCTCGAGCCGCTCGACCAAACCCGGGCCTGGCTCGATCGCCAGTCGGCCCTCCTCGGGCAGGCGATCCAATCCAATTTCCTCACCACCCGATCGCGAGCCCTTGAAAGTCAGGCGGCCCGGGCCCGCGCCGCCGTCGTCGAGGCCCGAGACCTCCTCGGCACCCCCGAGGGGTCCGAGGCGATCGACCGGGCCGTCTCCGGGCTCGAACGCTTCGAGACGATGGCCGGCGAGGCGCTCTCCGCCGTCGTCGAGCCGGGCGGCTCGATGCGGGCCACCGTCTCCACCGCGGCCGGCCAGATCGACCACCTCTATATCCTGCTGCTGATCATCACGGGCGTCACGTTCGTCGGCGTCGCCATCGCCCTGGTGGTCGTCCTCTGGCGGTTCCGGGCCCAGCCGGGCCGGCGGGCCCATTACTCGCACGGGAGCCTCCGCCTGGAGATCGTCTGGACGGTCATCCCGGCCGCCATCCTGGTCTTCATCGCCCTCTATCAGCTCCGGGCCTGGGCCGACGTCAAGTTCCAGGGCACCTGGCCCGACGTCCGCCCCCTGGCCGAGGTCACCGCCCGGCAGTTCCAGTGGAAGATCCGCTACCCCGGCCCCGACGGCCGCTTCGGGACCCCGGACGACCTGCACACCGTCAACGACCTGCACTTCGTCAAGGATGAGCCGACCATCATCCACCTGAAGGCCGAGGACGTGATCCACTCGTTCTTCCTCCCCCAGCTCCGGATCAAGCAGGACGCCGTGCCGGGCATGACCATCCCCGTCCTGTTCGACGCCCGCAAGGCCGGCCGCTACGAATTGCTCTGCGCCGAGCTGTGCGGCTGGGGACATTACAAGATGCGTGCCCAGGTCGTCGTCCACGAATCCCAGGGCGAATTCGACGAGTGGATGGCCCAGTCGCTCCGCGAGCAAGAGCGCAGCGACCCGACCGCCTCCCCGGCTTCGGCCGATGTCGCCGCCGCTTCCGGCCTCCGAGTGGAGTGATCTTCCCAATGAGCACCGACCCGCAGGATCTCGGGCCGACCGACAAGCCGGGGGCCTCCGGCGCCCCCCAGCCGGCCCCCTCGTCGCCCGACCCCGTCTCTCCCGGCCCCGACTCGGGCCACCCCCCCGGCGTCATCCCGTCCAGCGGCCACGCCCCGGGGCACGACGAGCACATCCACCCGGCCCCGCGCAACCCGCTCCTGCGCTACGTCTTCTCGACCGACCACAAGATCATCGGCATCCAGTTCCTCTTCTCGGGCCTGATCTTCTTCGTCATCGGCGGCCTGCTCGCGCTGGCGATCCGATGGCAACTGGCCTGGCCCTGGTCCGACATGCCGCACCTGAGCGACCTGCTCTGGAGCGCCCAGGACGGCGTGATGCCGCCGGAGTTCTACAACAAGCTCGTGACCATGCACGGGACGATCATGATCTTCTTCGTGATCATCCCCATCCTCACCGGGGCCTTCGGCAACTTCCTCATCCCTCTGATGATCGGGGCGCGGGACATGGCCTTCCCGACCCTGAACATGCTCTCCTACTGGTTCATGTGGCCGGCCTTCGCCCTGATCCTCTACTCCTTCGCCGTCCCCGGCGGGGCGTCGGAGGCGGGCTGGACGGGCTACCCCCCGCTCGCCAGCTTCTTCTGGTCGACCCCCGGCTCGCTCAACGGCCAGACGATCTGGCTGATGGCATTGCTCTTCGCCGGCGTCTCGTCCCTCATGGGGTCGATCAACTACATCACGACGATCCTCATGCTCCGCGCCCCGGGCATGACCCTCTTCCGGATGCCGATGACCGTCTGGGCCATGTTCGTCACCGCCTTGCTCCAGGCGTTCGCGCTGCCGGTCCTGACCTCGGCCCTCATCATGCAGCTGCTCGACCGCACGGTCGGCACGAACTTCTTCACCCCGCCCGACTGGTCGGTCGCCGGCGGGCCCGAGCGCGTCGGCGGCGGCCACCCGTTGCTCTGGCAGCACCTCTTCTGGTTCTACAGCCACCCGGCCGTCTACGTCATGATCCTGCCGGCCATGGGGATCGTCTCCGACATCATCTCCACCTTCAGCCGCAAGCCCCTGTTCGGCTACAAGCCGATGGTCTTCGCCGTCGGCGGGATCGCCCTGCTCGGCTTCATCGTCTGGGGGCACCACATGTTCCAGTCGGGCATGAACCCGGCCCTCGGGGCCACGTTCATGCTCTCGACGATGCTCATCGCCCTGCCCTCGGCCATCAAGACCTTCAACTGGCTCGGCACGATGTGGGGCGGCAGCATCCACTTCACCTCGGCCATGCTCAACGCCATCGCCTTCGTGGCCATGTTCGTCATCGGCGGGCTCTCCGGCATCTTCATGGCCGCCACGCCGGTCGACATCCACATCCACGACACCTACTTCATCGTCGCCCACATCCACTACGTCCTGTTCGGCGGCAGCACCTTCGGCATCTTCGCCGCCCTCTATTACTGGTTCCCGAAGATGTTCGGCCGGATGATGAACGAGACCCTCGGGAAGATCCACTTCGCCCTCTCGTTCCTCTTCTTCAACGGCACCTTCTTCCCCATGCACATCGTCGGCATGCACGCCCAGCCGCGCCGCTACGCCGACTACACCGGCTACGAATTGTTCAACAACGACGCGATCATCGGCATGAACCAGTTCATGACCATCTGCGCGCTCGGCCTGGGTGTCACGCAGCTGATCCTCGTCTACAATTTCTTCGCGAGCCTGGTCGCCGGACGCAGGGCCACGGCGAACCCCTGGTACGCGAATTCGCTGGAGTGGCAAACCGCCTCGCCGCCCCCGCACTACAATTTCGAACGCATCCCGACGGTCTACCACCCGGCCTACGAGTACAGCTTGCCCGAATTCGAGGCCGATTACCTGCCGCAAACCGAACCACGGCCCTCGGACTCCGAGCCGCTCGATTCGGTCATGGCCTGATCGACGCCCCGTCGCCGGGCGGATCCTCGCGCCGGCCGGCGCCCGACGCGACACACGGCCGGCGCCCCCCTCGATTCCTCTCCCCGGCCTTTCCTCCGCCCGGTCCGACCCGAGCCGAACCAAATTCCCTTCCATGGACGCATCGAACGACTCCCCCCGATCATCAGGCTCCCCCGGCACGCCGACCCCCTACCGGGCCGGCCCCTTCTGGGTGGCGCTCCTGGCGGCCGCGGTCACCTGGCCCTTGCTCTTCGTCGGCGGCCTGGTGACGACCTACCGCGTCGGCATGGCCGTGCCCGACTGGCCGACGACGTTCGGCATCAACATGTTCGTCTACAACTTCTGGACGGCCTCCTGGGGCGTCTACATCGAGCACGCCCACCGCCTGCTCGGCTCGTTCGCCGGGATCGGCTGCATCATCCTCGCCTTCTGGTTCACCGGAGCGGCCGGCCGGCGCACCTGGCGGGCGGCGGGCGTCGCCGTCGTCGCGGCGGTCGCCCTGGCCTTCGGCCTCATCACCCTGGCCGGCACCGAGTCGTTCCTGGCGGTCATCATCGCCCTCGGCGTCGCCGGGTCCTTGCTCTCCCTCTGGTACGCGGTCATCGAGCGTAAAGGCTTGCCCGCGCTCGGCTGGCTCGCGTTGACGGCCGTCATCATCCAGGGGGCCCTCGGCGGCTACCGGGTCCGCCTCAACTCGACCGACCTGGCCGCCGTCCACGGCTGCACCGGGCAGGCCTTCTTCGCCCTGATGGTCGCCCTCTGCGTCGTCACCGGGCGCCGCTGGCAATCGCCCACGCCGAAGACGGCCGACGCCCTCGGCCTGCGGGGGTGGACGCTCGGCGTCGCGGTCCTCGTGTATACTCAGATCGTCGCCGGTGCGCTGTTGCGGCACCGGAGCCTCGGCCTGGAGGTCCACAGCACGCTCGCGGTCGTCGTCCTGCTGGCGGTCGTGGCGGTTTCGTGGATGGTCATCAGGCGGCGGGCCGTGTATCCTGCTCTGGTGCCATCGGCCCGGGCCATGATCGCCCTGGTCGTCGTGCAGGTGACGCTCGGGATCGCCTCGTGGTGGGTCCTCCGCCCGTTCGACGGCATCCCCCGCCCGGTCACCCGCGGCCAGGCCGTCGTCCGGACGGCCCACCAGGCGAACGGGGCCTTGCTGCTCGCCGCCTCGACCATCCTGGCCCTCCGGGCGTCCCGCCAGCTCCGATCGCCCCGGGCCGCCGCATCGTCCCTGAACCCGACCGCCCCCGCTCCGCGCGACCTGGAGGCCGCGATCCGATGAACACGGCCACCCCCATGGCTCCCCCGGCCGCCGATGCCCGACCCCGCCCGCTCCCCGTCGCCGTCGAGGTGACGCGCGATCGAGGGGCGTCGGCGTCGGCCTCGGCCACCCCCCGGGCTCTCGACGACTACATCGCCCTGACGAAGCCGAAGATCGTCTTCCTCGTCCTCGTGACCGTCACCGTCGGCTACCTGCTCGGCGCCCGGGGCGGGTCGTCCCCCCTCTGGCTGGCCGCGACCCTGCTCGGCACCGGCCTCGTCGCCGCGGGCGGCAGCGTCTGGAACCAGGTCGTCGAGCGACCCCGAGACGCCCGGATGCGCCGGACCGCCCGCCGCCCCTTGCCCAGCGGCCGGATCGGGATGAGGAATGCCGCCCTGTTCGGCTCGGCCCTGACCGCGCTCGGCCTGGCCGTCCTCGCGATCGGGCCGCACCCGATCGCCGCGGCCGTCGCGGGCGTCACCTTCGTCCTCTATGCCTTCGTGTACACCCTGCTCAAGCCGGTCACGACCCTGAACACGGCCATCGGCGCGGTGCCGGGGGCCTTGCCGCCGGTCATCGGCTGGGCGGCGGCCACCGGGCAGCTCAGCATCGAGGCCTGGGCCCTGTTCCTGATCGTCTTCCTCTGGCAGTTCCCCCACTTCCTGGCGATCGCCTGGATCTACCGAGACGACTACGCCCGGGGTGGCCACCGCATGCTCCCCTGCGTCGATCCGTTCGGCGTCCTGACGGCTCGACAGGCGGTCGGGCACGCCCTGGTGCTGGTCCCGGTCGGCCTCTTGCCCGTGGCGATCGGCCTGGCCGGGCCGTTCTACTTCGTCGGGGCGATGCTGCTCGGCCTCTACTACCTGGCCGGGGCGGTCCGCTTCTGGCAGCATGTGTCCGACGCGACCGCCCGACGCCTGCTCGGGGCCTCGTTCCTCTACCTGCCCGCGATCCTCCTGCTGCTCCTGCTCAACCCGCTGCCGGCCTGAGACGACGACGACACGACGTGCTTGCTCCGTCCGGGCTCGACACGAGACGCGACGTGCCCGGCCCGCTCCGGGTCTCCCCACGCAACGCAATGCAACGGAACGACCGATGGCCGAGACACCCCCCTTTGGCGAGGAACCGACCGGCGCTCCTCACGATCACGCCCACCCCTCCGCCGGGCAGGCCGGGCACCCCAGCCCCCCGCCCGCCACGCCCGGCAAGGTGGCCCTGTGGCTCTTCCTCGCCACCGAGGTCATGTTCTTCACCGGCCTGATCGGCTCGTACGTCGTCCTCCGGGCGGGCAGCCCACCCGCCTCGTACAGCAACCTCTTCTCCCCCGGCACCGACCTGACCAACCGTCGGGACGCGCAGGGAGTCGTCCTCGTCCAGGCCGGGCCCGATGAAGAGGCCGTCGTCGAGGCCATCCACGACGCAACCGGCCGCCCGATCGACGAGGTCGAGCACCTCGTCGAGACCGCCCACGACCTCGGCGCCGCCGTCGTCCTGGTCGATTCGCCCTACGGCCCCGCCGACGTCGGCGACCTCTACCGACGCCTCCAGGCCCTCGGGGCCGAGGTCCGCATCGACGGCCTCGAATCGTACGCCTGGCCCGAGCCGTATCAGGTCCTCGTCAACCCGCTGAGCATCGACCTGACGGCGATCAACACGTTCATCCTCATCTGCTCGTCCGTCACGATGGTCCTCGCCCTCGCCGCCATCCAGCGGGGCGACAAGGTCCGGCTCTCCCTCTGGCTGCTGGCGACCGTCCTCATCGGCTCGACCTTCCTCGGCATCCAGGTCTACGAATATTACCAGTTGATGACCGGCCACCACTATTCGGTCGGCGTCAGCGAGACGGGGCACTTCCGGCCGTCGGTCAGCCTCTTCGCCTCGGCCTTCTTCACCATGACCGGCTTCCACGGCGCCCACGTCACCGGGGGCGTGATCGCCCTGACGATCATCTGGCTCCGCTCCCTCTTCGGCGGCTACACCCAGCACAATCACGCCCCGGTCGAGCTGGCCGGGCTCTACTGGCACTTCGTCGACCTCGTCTGGATCATCCTCTTCACCGTGGTCTACCTGATCTGAGGATGGCCCCCCGGGGAGAATCGGCTGGGGCCCCTCGGCCTCGGCTCCCACGCATTGCGGCCGATGAAACACTCGGAGGACAGGCGCCCATGGACCCCACCGGAACCCCCTCGACCATCGTCGTCAGCCAGGCCGAGCACACCTCTCACGTGAAGGTCTACCTCCGCGTCTTCCTCGCCTTGCTCCTCCTGACGATGGCCGAGTACTTCTACGCCAAGGCCCTCGCCGACGCCTCGGCCTGGGTCCTGATCGGCGGCCTCATGGCCATCGCCGTCGTCAAGGCCGGGCTGGTCGGCCTCTTCTTCATGCACCTCCTGTTCGAAGGGCGCTGGAAGTACCTCGTGCTCGTCCCGACGACCTTCCTGGCCACCGTCACCGTCCTCGGCCTGGTCCCCGACATGGCCCTGCCCCCCGGCGAGCCCGACCCGAACCCCGCCGCCCCCATCGCCGCCGCCGCTCCTGACCCGCAACCCTGACCGGACGTTCGGCCTGCAGCTCCTCGGCCAATCTGCTCCCTTCTTCTTCCGCCCCCTGACACTCGCCGCGCCTCGTACAATGCTTCAAGAACGCGGCGAAGCCGTTGCCCTTTCCCCCTCCGATTGCCTCGCCACGCTCCTGACTCTTGCCCCACGATTTCGCCCCCAACACCCACTTGGGCTCGCCTCCGCGAGCATCCTGACGTGAGCAGCTCCTACCGCATCGGCATCGGCATTGTGCTGGCGACGGTCGCCGCCTCCGCCCTCGTCTGTTTCGTCCAGACCGACCCGAACCCGCCGACCCGCGCCGGCTACGATCTCGGCCCGGCCGCCAGCTCCCTCGGCTCCTTCTCCTTCACCGAACGCTCGGGCCGCGACGTCACCGACGCCGACCTGGCCGACCGCGTCTGGGTCGCCGCCTTCGTCTTCAGCCGATGCCCGTCGAGCTGCCCCCGCATCTCGGCCGAGATGGCCAAACTCCAGGCCGAACTCCCCGCCGATTCCCCCGTCCGGCTCGTCAGCATCACGGTCGACCCCGACTACGACACCCCCGAGGTCCTCACCGACTTCGCCCGCCGCTACGGGGCCGACCCCGACCGCTGGTGGTTCCTCACCGCCCCTCAAGAAGAAACCTACGCCTTCGTCGAGCGCGGCTTCCTCCAGAGCGTCGCCGAGGCCACCGAGGACGACCTCGCCTCCGGGGCCGAGGCGATCTTACACAGCACGAAGCTCGCCCTCGTCGACCGCGGCAACCGGGTCGTCGGCGTCTTCGACATCGGCGACGAGCCGGGCATGGAGCGCCTCCGCGAGCGCCTCGCCTACCTCTCGGCCCCCGATTGGGCTCGCGACCTCCCGGCCGTCAACGCCACGCTCAACGGCGCCTGCGCGGTCCTGTTGATCCTCGGCTGGATCCTGATCCGCTCCGGCAACGTCCGTGGCCACACCATCGCCCAGGTGGCCGCGCTCTCCCTCTCGGCGGTCTTCCTGGCCTGCTATCTCGTGTACCATGCCCAGGTCGGCAGCGTGAAGTTCACCGGCGTCGGCCCGGCCCGGCCGACCTATTTCTCGATCCTGCTGTCGCACACCATCCTGGCCGTCGTCATGGTGCCGATGATCCTGATCACGGTGGTCCGCGCCCTCCGCAAGCGGTTCGACCGCCACCGCGTCATCGCCCAGGCCACTTTCCCGATCTGGGTCTACGTCTCGATCACCGGCGTCGTCATCTACCTGATGCTCTACCAGATGGACTTCTCCTCGGCCGCCCCCGCGGTCGCGGGCTTCTGAACCGACCCTGCTTGCCCTTTCGGAGCCGACCATGCCCCTTCGGCCCATCTTCCGCCTCGCCCTGCTGGCCGCCGCGCTCCTGCTTCCCCTCGCGGCGACTCCCCCCGCCTCGGCCTGCCCGAACTGCAAGTCGGGCCTCGCCGTCGAGGAGTCGGCGGGCGATCGCGGCGACTTCGCCTCCGGCTTCTCCCGAAGCATCGTCCTGATGCTGGCCATGCCCTTCGCCCTGCTCGGCGTCGGCACCGTCGCCGTCGTCCGCCTCGCCCGCAGGGGGGGGATCCCCCAGCTCTGAGCCTCATCCGCGTCCCGTTCGACCGCACCGAACCCCGCCTCACCCCGGGGACCGAGCCAGGCCTCCCGGCCCCCGGGGCCTCGCCGCTCAACCCTTCAACTTGCCCATCGGCGTGTTGCTCGCCAGATCCTCGACCATCTCCTCGACCGCGTAGCCGATCGCCGCGCGCCAGTCCTCCCCGAACCGATCGCGCAGCTCGGGACGCTCGTACGCGAAGATGATCCCCCGCGAACAATTGACGATCGCCCCCAGGCCGCTCGCATCGCACCCGGCGGCCACGTCGGCGGCCGTCCCCCCCTGGGCCCCATAGCCGGGGATCAAGAAGAAGATGCCCGGCATCGCCTCCCGCAGCTCGGCCAGTTGCTCCGGATAGGTCGCCCCCACCACCGCGCCGATCGCGCTATAGCCCGACTCCCCCTTCAGCGGCTCGGCCCACCCGACCAGCCGATCGGCCACGTGCCGGTACACCGGCTTCCCGTCTGCGATCAGATCCTGGAACTCTCCGGCCGAAGGGTTGCTCGTCCTCACCAGGACGAACAGGCCGCGCCCCCGCTCGCCCGCCACCCTGGCGAACGGCGCGATCCCGTCGCTCCCCAGATACGGGTTGATCGTCAGCGCATCCCCTTGCCAGGCCGGCCCTTTTTCCTCGTCGACCGGCGGATGCCCGAGATACCCCCTCGCGTACGCCTCCGCCGTCGAGCCGATGTCGTTCCGCTTGCCGTCGATGATGACGAACAGCCCGCGCCGCGCCGCGTCGGCCGCGCTCGCGTGCAAGGCTGCCACCCCCGCCGGCCCAAACTCCTCATAGAACGCCGACTGGAACTTCACCGCCGGCACCTTCCCGGCCACGACCCCCAGAATCTCCTCCCCGAACGCCAGCAGGCTCCGCGCGATCCCCTCGGCCGATTTCGGGAACCGCTCCGCGATTTCCCTCGGAAATTGACTCGGTCGCGGGTCGATCCCCACCACCACCGCATTGCCCACCTCGCGCATCTTGGCGACCAACCGATCCGCAGCGTTCGTCACGATCTCTCTTCCCCGGCCGAGGCCGCATTGACAGGGCCCCGGAACTCTTTAGAATACGAGCACAGAATCGCTTGCATCCTAGGGTTCGTGACCCCGCTTGACCAGCCCGGTCATTCTCACGCACCCCGCCTCGCGGATGCCGTTTCTGCCGAGTCCAGTTCCTTCGGCTTCCACCGTCGGACCCTCTCGGGATCGGGGCGTAGCGCAGCCTGGTTAGCGCGCCTGCTTGGGGTGCAGGAGGTCGGCCGTTCAAATCGGCTCGCCCCGACTCAGCACAACCCCTTCCGATTTCTCGAAATCGGAATCCCATCCGGGTGCGGATGATACGGCGCTGGACCCTCCCAACCCTCGGTCATTGACCGGAGTTCGGAGGACAGAACCGTGTCCCGCACCTGTTCGGTTTGCCACCTGCCTTCTCGACACATCGCGTCGAGCGGTCAGGTCAATCGTTGCGATGGGCAATGATCGCGATTCCCGTCGCACACCCGGCGACGATCGCCTCGGGATCGGGCGACCCGATTCTGAGGGACCGGTCGCCGGCGTGCATAATCCCGTCGCGGGGCATCGCCGAGGCGCTTCGATCATCGGTCTCCGGTGTCGCCGCCATCGGTGTCGGCCGGAGGATCGGGGAACAGGGAGACCAGCGCGTCGGTGTCGACCGGTTTGATGACGTGGTGGTCGAAGCCGGCCTGCCGGGTCCTCGCGCGGTCCTCGGGCGTGTCTCGGCCGGTGACGGCGACGAACATGGCCCCGTCCAGCCCTTCGATCCGCTTCATGAGCGGGAGCAAGGCCCCGCCGTCGATGTCCGGGAGCCCGAGGTCGAGCAGCACGATCTCGGGCCGGAAGTCGGCGGCGACCCGGAGCGCCTCCCGGCCGTCGCCGGCCGTCCGGACCTCGTGCCCGGACCACTGGAGGAGCCGGGCCGTCACGCGGAGGATGTCCCGGCTGTCATCGACGAGGAGCACCCGCCGGGCGCCGGCGGTGCCGGGCGTCTGCTGCGGGTCGCGTCGGGGGGCGGCCTCTCCCTCGTCTCGGAGATCGTCCGGCTTCCGGGCGTGATGGGCCACCACCTCGACCAGTCGCCTCGGGTCGATCGGCTTGGGCAGGTAGTCGTCGCAGCCGGCCTCCCGGCAACGCTCGCGGTCGCCGCGCATCGCCGCCGCGGTCAGGGCGATCACCGGGCGCTCGAAGCCGCCCCGGCGGAGCCGGGCCACGGCCGCGTAGCCGTCGAGCCGGGGCATCTGCATGTCCATCACGACCACGTCGAAGGGCGTGCCGGCGGCCTCGGACCGGCGGACGGCCTCGATGGCCGCGACGCCGTCCTCCGCCGTCTCGACGAGGGCGCCGGCGTCCTCCAGGTGCATCCGAGACAGCGCCCGGATGTCCGGGCGGTCGTCGACGACGAGCACCCGGCAGTCGGCGCATCGCGAGCCCTCCCCCGGGGCCTGGTTCTCGGGCGACTCGATCCCCAGGCGGGGCTCCACCCTCGGGATCCCCTCAAGCGGCCCGGTGGCGATCGTGACGCCGAAGCGGCTGCCCACGCCCGGCTCGCTCTCCACGCCGATCGAGCCGCCGAGCAGCTCGGCCAGCCGTCGGCAGATCGCCAGGCCGAGCCCCGTGCCGCCGTAGAGCCGGGCCATCGACGAGTCGGCCTGCTCGAACGGCCGGAAGAGCCGGTCGGCCTGCTCGGGAGTGATCCCGATCCCGGTGTCGACGACCTCGAAGCGCAACCGGGGCGACGCCGGGTCCTCCTCCAGGCGGACCACCAGGCGGACCGACCCCGACTCGGTGAACTTGATGGCGTTGCCGACGAGATTGACCAGGATCTGCCGCAGCCGCGTCGGGTCGCTCTCGATCGTCTCCGGCAGCAGCTCGGGCAGGTCGACCTCCAGCCTCAGCCCCTTTTCCCGGGCCCGGACGTCCATCAGCGACCGGACGTCGGCGACGACCCGGTCGGGCTCGAACCGCCGACGCTCGGCCTCCAGGCGGCCGGCCTCGATCTTCGACAGGTCGAGGATGTCGTTGACGATCTCCAGCAGGTGCAGGCCGTTGCGGCGGATCGTCTCGACGCACACCTGGTTGTCCGGGTCGTCGACCTGGCGCGAGAGCACCTCGGCATAGCCCAGGATCGCCGTCATCGGCGTCCGGATCTCGTGGCTCATGTTGGCCAGGAACTCGCTCTTGGCCCGGCTGGCCGCCTCGGCCTGGCGCCGGGCCTCGATGGTCTGCTGCTCGGCCCACCACCGCTCGGTCGAGTCCCAGGTGATGACCAGCACCGACGGCTCCTCACCCTCGACCAGGGGCAGTCGGATGAGCTGATAGTCCCACCTCGCCTCGGGCTTGCCCGGGATGGGCACGTGGAGGCCGTGTTCATACTCCGACTCGCCGGTCTCGAGCACCCGCTTCAGGCGGGCCTCGGCGCCGACCGCGACCGCCTCGGGGAAGGCCTCGCCGAAGGTGCGCCCCGCCATCTCCAGGCCCGGCCGGAGCGCCTGATAGGCGGGATTCACCAGCCGGTAGCGGAGGTTCGGGCCCTGCATGACCGCGACGCACATCCGGGCGTGCTCCAGCAGCGTCTCCAGGAAGAGGCGCTGCCGCGACTCCCGGCGCTCGCTCTCACGCAAGGCCGCCTCGGCCCGCGTCTGCTCGACCGCCGACCACATGCGTTCGGCGACCTCCTCGACCAGCCTCACCTCGTCCGCGGTCCAGGACCTCGGCGCGCACTGGTGGACGGTCAGGTGGGCCGTCCACCGGCCGTCCTTGACCAGCGGGATGGTCAGCGCGGCGGCCAGGCCGGCCGCCCGATAGGCCGCCGCCTCCTCCTCGCCTAGCTCCGCGGCGTCGGGGATCACGAGCGGCTCGCCGCGGCGGAGCCGGGCGGCCGATTGGTCGTAGTCGGCGACCCGCAATCGGTCCGCCATCGGCGCGACGCTGTCCCGGACGTAGCCGCCGGCGACCACGAGCGTCTCCCCGTCCGGGGTGACCTCGGAGTAATGCACCCGATCGGCCCCCAGGTGTTCGCCCAGCACCCGGCAGGCGGTCTGCTTCGCCTCCGCCGGGTCCGTCACCGGCCGCAGCGCGTCGCTGAGCCTCAGCAGGAACGCCTGCCGCTCCTCGTTCGCACGCACCACCTCCTCGGCCCGCTTCCGCTCGGTGATGTCCTGCACCACCACGATGGCCCCGTCCGCCCGCCCGCGACCATCCCGGAACGGGACGGCGGAGATCAGGGCATGGCGCTCCGCGCCCCCCTCGTCGGCATACGCGAACTCCATCCCCGGCTCGACCCGCTCGCCACGCAGGGCCCGGGCGGCGGGCCACTGGTCGCGGGGGACCGGCTGCCCCGCCCCCCTGACTTCCCGCCAGCGCGTCTGCTCATCCCGAGACGGGATGACGTCCGCCACCAGGCGACGCATCGCCGAGTTGCGGACGATGAACCTCCCCTGCGGGTCGACCACCCCGACGCCGGCCGGGAGCTGCTCGATGACCGCCTTCAACTGCGCCTCGGCGCGCTTCCGGTCGGTGGTGTCCCGGAGGATCTTCGAATATCCGGCCAGGTTCCCCTCGGCGTCGTACATCGGGGTCACGATGCCGAAGGCCCAGAACCGCTCCCCCTCGCGGCGGAGGTGCCAGCGCTCGTCCTCGCGGCGGCCGGTCTGCCTCGCCTCGGTCAATTCCTGCTCCGGCAATCCATCCCGACGGTCCTCGGGCGTGAAGATGATCCCGAACTCCCGGCCGAGGATCTCCTCCTCGGTGTAGCCGAGGATCGCCTCGGCCGCCTCGTTCCAGGAGGAAATCCGGCCGTCGAGGTCGAGGGTCAGGATCGCGTGGTCCCGGACGTTCTTCACCAGCGAGGTGAAATGGGCCTCCGCCTCCCACCGCGCCGCCTCGGCCCGCTTCTGCTCGGTGATGTCGTCGATGGCCAGGAGGATGAGCCCCGGTCGGCCCGCTTCCCGGTGCAGCCGGCGGGCGTTCAGGAGCATCACCCGCTCGCCGATGTCGGGGAATTCGTGCCGGACCTCGTAGCCCTCCATCTCCTCGCGCTCGGGCAGGACGCGCTCCAGGAGCTCGCGGAGACCGGGGATGTCCCACTGGCCGTTGCCCAGGTCGTAGAGCAGCCGCCCCTCGACCTGACCCGGCCCGACCCGGAACGTCCGGTAGAAGGCGCGATTGGCCGAACTGACCCTCAGGTCGGGGGTCAGGATCAGCAGGGACTCGCGTACGGTGTCGACAATCGCCTCGGAGATGGTCGCGAGGCCGGCGCGATCGGCCTCGTCGGGGCGTTCTTGCCTGTCCTTCACGTGGTCGAACTCGGGGAGGGCGAGAGATCAGTCCACAAATCTAGGTGAACGTAATCGTACCATGACGGTTCGATACGTTTCACCCCCCCAACCCGCGGATTCGCCCCCGGCGCGGGCCGGCCGCCCGCGTCGACCCGACAACACAATGGGCCCCGTCCACCACTACCCTCGCCAGACCAATCCGACGACCAAGCACGGTGGCTCGGCCCCGGTCCCCCGCGGCGGGGCGGCCTGGATCGACCGCCCCGCCTCCCGGAGGTCCGGGCCGAGCCCCGGCCCCGAACCATCGCGTCACGCGCCTTCGCGGCGATCAGGCACGCGCCGATCGCCAGCGATCGACGTAGTCGGCCAGGACCTCGTCGATCAGGTCCGGTCCGGTCGCGTCCTCCCCCCAGCCGGCCGAGGCCAGCCGGTCGGACAGGGTCGCCAGCACCGGGACGACGCCGGGTCGCGAGCCACCGAAGGTCTGCTGCGTCACCTCCGGATCGAGCAGCGACCGCATCCGCCATCGGCTGAGCACGCGATCGAACGTCGCCAGGTCCGAGCTGCCGGGCCCCGAGTAATCCCCGGGGGCGGCCACGGTCCCCGAGGCCCCCAGATCGACCATCAGCGCCGACGCACCGTCCGACGGCAGGATGAACCACTCGGCCCGTTCGCCGTCGCCCGACGCGCGGAAGGTGGCGATGTCGGCCTTCCCGTCGCCGTCATAGTCGGCCGGCACCGGCGCGTCCATCCCCCCGCCGCCGCCGAACAGGACGCTGTAGGCCGGCGACCCGTCGCTCGGCAGGATGAACCACTGCGCCGCCCCGGCCACCAGGTCGCTGTCCGATCGGAAGGTGGCGATGTCGGCGATCCCGTCGCCCGTGTAGTCGGCCGGCACCGGCGCGTCCATCCCCCCGCCGCCGCCGAACAGGACGCTGTAGGCCGGCGACCCGTCGCTCGGCAGGATGAACCACTGCGCCGCACCGGCCACCAGGTCGCTGTCCGACCGGAAGGTGGCGAGATCCGTGACCCCGTCGCCCGTGTAGTCGGCCGGCACGGGCACATCCATCTCGCCGCCGGCACCGAAGGCGATCGTGGAACGCTCTCCCGTCCGCGAAGACTCGATGGTCCAGGTCGCCATGTCCGCACCCGACTCGAACACGGCGAAGTCGCTCTTGCCGTCGCCGTCGAAGTCGCCCACGACCGCGACCGCGCCGGGCCCGCCCATCAGGGTCGAGAGGGTCCCGCCGCCGGAGAGCAGGACCGCGAACTGGCCGACCCCCAGCTCGGGCACGAACTCATAGGTCGCCAGGTCGGCCACCCCGTCGCCGTCGTAGTCCCCCATCACCACCGTCACCCGGACCGGGACCGCGTCCGACTCCGAACCTTCGAAATCGCCGGAGCCGTCGAACGCGGCCCGGATCGATCGATTGCCGTAGGCCAGGTCGCTGACGACCAGGGTCGCCACGCCGCCGACCAGGGGGGCCGATCCGAGGCTCGTCTCGCCGTCGAAGAACGTGACGGTCCCCTCGGGGGTGACGGCGCCCAGCATGCTCGGCGAGACGGTCGCCACCAGCGTCACCGCCTGGCCGACGACGGCGGGATTCGTCGAGACGGCCAAGGCCGTCGTCGTCTGGTCCTGGCCGATCGTCACGTCGACCGTGCCCAGATCCGTCGCCGCGACGTTCCCGTCCCCGAGGTAGCGGAAGGCCACCTCGAACATCCTCGCCTCCTCGAAGACCAGGGTGATCGAACCGGCCCCCGACCCGTCGAGCGTCACCACCTCCTGCGCGACGCCGTCGACCCAGACCTCGACCATCCCGGTCGGCACGACGTCGCTCTCCGGCACCGACACGGAGAAGGTCGCGACCAGCCCCTGGCCCACGATCCCGGACGTGGGCATGCCCAGCATGGAATCCGGCGTCGCCGCGTTGACCCCCTGGACGATCGTCGCCGAGGTGCTCCCCACGAAGTTCGAGTCGCCCAGGTAGGTCGCCGAGATCGACCGCCCCCCCACGGCGAGCGTCGTCACGCTCAGCGAGGCCATCCCCGCGTCGATGACGGCCGTCCCGAGCGATGCCCCGTCGCTGAAGAACTCGACCATCCCCCCCGGCTGGTCCGGGGGCATGCCCACGGGAGCCACCGCCGCCGTGAGGGTCACCGACTGGCCATAGCTGCTCGGGTCGAGCGACGAGGCGACCGTCGTCGTCGTGCTCGCCTGCGTCACCACCTGGCCCCCGGCGAGGCTCGCGCTCGTCGCCTCGTACGTCGCGTCGCCCGAGTAGTTCACCGTCACCGGGCTCAGGCCGACCGGCAGGTTCATCGTCTCATACGTCGCCTGCCCGTCGACCAGCGCCACGTCGTCGGCCACCAGGACGCCGTCGATGAGGAAGTCGACCGTCCCGGTCGGCGTCCCCAGGGCCCCGCCCATCGTCGCCGTGAACGTCACCGACTGGCCGAAGACGCTCGGATTCGACGACGAGCCGACCTGCATCGTCGCGTCGATCTTCTCGACCACCTGCCCGCCGCTGAGCGTGCCCGTCGAGACCTGGAAATTGCCGCTGCCCGTGTAGCTGACAGAAACCGGGGTCGTCCCGATGGTCAGGGCCGACGTGGTGTAGCTCGCCTGGCCGTCGACGAGCATCACCGAGACCGGCACGATGCCGATGATGAAGTCGACGGTCCCGGTCGGCGTCCCCGCCCCGGGGGCGACGGCAGCCACCGTCGCCGTGAACGTCACCGACTCGCCGAATTCGCTCGGGTTCAACGACGACGTGACCGTCGTGGTCGTGCTCGCCTGGGCCACCACCTGGCCGCCGGCGAGGCTCCCGCTCGACGTCTTGTACGTCGCGTCGCCCGAGTAGTTCACCGTGATCGGGAGGTTGCCCGCCTGCAGCGTGTCGGTCTCGAACGTCGCCTGCCCGTCGACCAGCGCCACGTCGTCGGCCACCAGGATGCCGTCGACCAGGAAGTCGACCGTCCCGGTCGGCGTCCCGTGGGCCCCGCCCACCGTCGCCGTGAACGTCACCGACTGGCCGAAGACGCTCGGGTTCAAGGACGAGCCGACCTGAGTCGTCGTGTTGTGCTTCGGAATGCATTCGACGGCCCCGATGTCGATCCCCTCGCCCAGGCTCCTCGAGTCGCCGCGCTGATCCCCCGTCAGGCCGCTCGCGGCGGCATCGTCGCCGGCGTCGATCACCGGGCTGTCGTCGGACGGCAGCATCGTCGGGGTCGGCCCGCCATTGTCGGCCAGGGGCCCGAGCATCGGGTCGTCGAAGCTGACGATCGTCCCGTAGAAGTTTACGAAACTCCGGATCAGATTGCCGACGCCCGAGCTCGAGGTGATCCCCCCGTCGTGGCCCGAGGCGTAGAAGTCCACACTCCCCGAGACCTCGGCCTGGCCGATGATCGTGTTGTTGATCACCGCCACCGCCTGATTGGAGGCCCCGTCGCCGAGGACGTAGAGGTTCCGCCCCTGCGTCGCCGAGCTGTTGTCCGAGACGGTGCTGTTGAGCATCGTCAGGCTGCCGTTGCGCGTGAAGATCGCGCCCCCCAGCCCCTCACCGTCAGATCCCCCCGAGGCGCCGTCCCCGCCGGTCGCGGAGTTCCCCGTCAGGGTGCTGTTGGTGATGGTGACCGTGCCCCCCATGTTGAAGATGGCGCCGCCCATGCCGGCCCCGCCGCCGCCGCCCCCTGCGCTGCTCCCCCCGGCGCCACCGCCGAACCCGCCGGACCCGCCGACACCCGACGAGTAGCCGCCGCCCCCGCCACCGCCGCCGAACCCGCCGTCTCCCCCCGCACCATTGAGCGGCACCGTGGAATAACCGGCGCCGCCGCCGCCGCCGCCGCCGAACCCGCCGTCTCCCCCGAACGTCGTCGTCCCGTTGCCGCCGCCGCCGCCGCCGCCGTCTCCCCCGTTGCCCGAGATCGCCCCGCCCAGCCAACCCCCGCCGCCGCCGGCGCTTGACTTGGAGCCGTTGGCCCCCGCACCAACCATGCCGCCGCCGCCGCCGCCGTTATACGACGCCGAATTCGCACCGCCATCGCCCCCGATCGCCACGTTCCCCGAGAGGGTCGACTGCACGATCGTCAGCTCGCCCCCGGCCACGAAGACGGCCCCGCCCAGGCCCGCGCCGCCGCCGCCGCCCGCGTCGCCGTCGCCGCCGTCCGCCCCCCGGGCGAGCCCATCGCTCAGCGTCACGTTCTGCAGGATGAGCGTGCCCGTGTCGGCCACCAGGAACGGCCGCAGCGTGTTCCCGCCGCTGATCGTCAGCATCGGGGCGTCGCCGGCGTCGATCGTGATCTCGTCGTTGGAGATGATGAACGCCGAGAGCCCGAACGTCGTGTCGACCTCGTTCGTCGTCAGCGTGATCGTCCCGCCGGCCAGCGACGCATCGAAGGTGATCGTATCGGGCTCGGCGTTCCCCATCGAGTCGATGATCGCCTGTCGGAGCGTCCCGGCCCCCGAATCGGCCAGGCTCGTCACCGTGAAGCCGGCCGGGGCGATCCGGTCCTCCAGGTGCTCCAGGACGGCTCGATGCCGGACCTTCTTGCCCGATCGAGCCTTCGGGACGCGGCGAGAGAACAACGTCGTTCGCATCAATGCAACCCTCAAACAACATACTTGGAAAGAAAGAATCTCACGCTCGTGACTCCGTTCCCCGATCCGGCCCGCTCCAAACGAGGGGCTTCCGTCCGCCGATCCGACCTGTCGGAGCGGGCTTCCGTAGCCCGATCCCCCGTGTTCAACAACAGACCGCCGGCCGGTCCGCGGGGGTTCGGAGGCCCTCGGGCACCCGTTCGAACGCCTCGTCGGGCAGGACGAACGAATCACCGATCAACGCCCGGTCGTCATTCACGACGTCCGGGAACCGGAGCCCGGCCATCGCCTGCACGGCGAAGATCTCCTGCAAGGCGTCCTCGAACCGGACGAATCCCACGATCCCCCCGGTCCGAAGCTCGACCACCCAGACCCCGCAGTGACGCTCGACCCCCGGCTCCCGGATCGGCAGCCCGGAGAAGTGCGCCGACTCTCGGATCTGGGAGAGCCCGACGAAGGCATACCCCCCCACGATGTCCAGCCCCCTGGCGAATCCCGGCAGCCCGGCCACCGCCTCGAACCGTCCCCGGTCCTCGTCGAGGAACCCCAGCCGCCCGGTCCCCGACTCGAGCAGCCAGAGCCGGCCGTCGTGCCATCGCGGCGAATGCGGCATCGACAGCCCCCGGGCGATCACCTCGCCGCTCGGCCCGTCGATCACCACGCCGCCGTCCCGCTTCCCCTCGCGCCAGCCGCCGGGCGTGTCCGTCGCCCCCAGCGCCGTCACCCAGAACCGATCACCGGGCCCGACCCCCAGCCCGTTCAGGTGGCACCGGTCTTCCGGCGCCAGGGCCGAGACGAACGAGGGCCGCCACCTCGGCACGAAACTATGCCGGTCGTCCCGCGTGCAAAGGCAGGAGAACCGCGTGTTCACGAACCAGAGTTCCCCGCCCCGGAACGCCATCTCGTGGATGTCGATGTCCCCGGTCACGTGCCCCGACCGCGGTAGGAAGCAGGCGTCGAGGCCCCCGGACGGGTCGAGCGACCGGGCCACCGCCGGCACATTCTGATAGTCCCACACTTCCAGCTGGGTGCCGATCGCCAGGCGGTCTCCCGCTCGGGCCAGGCCCATCGGCCGGTCGAAGCCCCGGAAGTGCGTGTTCAAGACGCCGCCGTCCGACCGCAAGATCACCAGCTTCCCCGCCTGGTACGTCGTGACCAGCAGCGAGGCCCCCAGCCACTCCAGCAGCCCCGGCACGCTCGTGCTGTGGACGCTCCGGAGCGGCGCATCGTGCGAGGTCGGGGACGGGGCATTCGGGTCGTTCTGCGTCACGGCGGCGCCCTTCCTTCGAGGATTGAGAGATCGGACCGCGATCACCGGCAGTCCCGCCGATTCCGAGAGTCCGAGGAACGATCGCCGACGCCGATCGGCGACTCCGCGGGATCGTCCCGGGGCCGCAATCGGGCCTTGAGCAGATCGGCCGCGTCGGCGTCCTCACCCCCCATCACCACGGGGACGATCGGAATTCGGCGCTGATTGATGCCTTGAGCTTAGAACGCCGACGACGAAGGACGAATCCAGGACCGTAAATTTTAGAAATTCTTCCGAACCACCGTGCCCCGCGGGCCGGACCCCTCCCGTCCTCGCGCCCGGCGGGGCTGCTCGAACGGCCCCGCCGGCCCGGTGACCCTCCCCGCCCACCGCCAGGCCCGGGCACGCCCCAGGCGACATCGCCCGGATCGGCGTTCGTTCGCACGGCCCGCCGCGCGGGCCGCCCCCCTCTCGCCGTCAATCAGGTCGGCCCGCACGCCGCGGGCCCTTGCAAAGGCGACACCCCCGGCCGATCCGGCATCATTCCTCGAAGCCGGAGCGCTCGATCACCCCGTCGGCCTCGGCCACCAGCGGCCTCGGAAACGCAACGTGCCCGGCCGGCCGCTGGTTCGCTCCGGGTCGGTCGAGGTCCCCCAGATCCTTGCGAGCTGCGTCGGCCAGGGCGGTCAGCATCCGGACGACCTGCGGGTGATCCGAGGCGCGGTCGGCCGTCTCCCCCGGGTCGACCGCCACGTCGAACAGGGCAGGGCGGCCCGGTTCAATCGCCGGATGAGGCCGCCTGACCCATTCGTCAATCGCCAGGTACAGCTTCCACGGGCCGGACCGAACCGCTTGCAACTGCGGGCCGTCGTAATAGTAGAAGGCGACCGTCGGCGATCTCGCCCCCTCGGTCCCGAACAGCAGCGGCCGGATGTCGAACCCGTCGAGGTGCCGATCGCGGGGCGGTTCGACCCCGGCCAGGGCGGCGACGGTCGGCAGCAGGTCGAGCGTCGAGGCCAGCTCGTCGCACGTCGACCCGGCCGGGATCACGCCCGGCCACCGGGCGAGGCAGGGGACCCGCATCCCCCCCTCGGCGGTCGAGTAGCCCCAGCCGGCCATCGGCGCGTTGCTCCCCTGCGGCGGGTCCCGCCTCGGGGCCCCATTGTCCGAGGTCCAGATCACCAGCGTCTGCCCGTCCAGCCCGAGGCGCCCCAGCGCCTCGATCACCCGGCCGAGCGACCAGTCCAGCTCCTCCACCGCGTCGCCATACGGCCCGTTCGCCGACCGCCCCCGGAACGCCTCGCTCGCAAACGGCGCCGCCGTCGATCCCGGCATCGTGTGCGGCATGTACACAAAAAACGGCCGGTCGCGGTGCGCCTCGATGAACGCGATCGCCTCCTCCGTGCAGCGCCTCACCAGGGTATTGCGATCGACCGGGGCCTCGATCACCGCCTCGTCCCTCAGCAAGGGCAGGGGGGGCCAGCCGAGTTCCTCGCCCCTCGGGTGCGTGTGCACCATGTCATCGCTATAAGGGATGCCGAAGAACGTGTCGAATCCCTGACGGGTCGGCAGGAACTCGCTTTGATCGCCCAGGTGCCACTTGCCGAAGATCCCGGTCGCATACCCGGCCGATTGCAGCACCTCGGCCATCGTGACCTCGTCCGGATGCAACCCGGTCGCGGAAACCGGACGCAAGACCCGCCCTCCCTCGTGGTCCTCGTGCAAAGACACCCGCCTCGGGTAACAGCCCGTCATCAGGCTCGCCCGGCTGGGCGTGCACACCCCCGACGTCACGTAGAAATGCGTCAATCTCATCCCCTCGGCCGCCATCCGGTCGAGGTTCGGGGTCCGGTGCAATTCCGATCCGAACGGCCCGATGTCCCCATAGCCGAGGTTATCGACCGACACGACGATCACGTTCGGCGGCCGGTGCTCAGCTGCCCACAGGCTCCCCCCGGCCGCTCCCGCCAGGATCACCCCCAGCACCCCGAGCGACCCCATCCGCATCCACCGTCCCTCACCCCTCATCATCCGCATCTCCCATTCTCGAATCCCGTTGTAGCGGGCGTGATCCCCCGATCGGAATCTGCAATCCCGTTTCCTGGCTCAACCCCCGCCGCCCCCACGCACGGCCCGGATCCCACAACTCATCAACGGCTCCTGGCAACGCTGAGCCGATCGGAGGCGAACGCCTCGCGCAGGCCGGCAGCGTCGCCGAGACAGCCGATCATCCTCTCTCCCCCCCTCCTCATCTTCTCCGCGTCTCCGCGCCTCTGCGCGAGGTCCCCCGCTCCCACCTCCAAAATCCCGCCTCATCACCACACGCCTGGACCCTCGGCGCCCCTCCCGTTACGATTCAAGGTTCACCGAGTCTCAAGCGATTGTCAAACACGACCGCCCTCGAAACGAGCATCCTGCACCGGGTCGGTCCAGGATCGGGCACCGGTCGCTCGACGTCGAACAGGAGGCACCGCCGTGCCCGGCCGCAAGGTACTCTGGATCGGTTCCGCCGCGCTGGGCCTGGCCCTCGCGGCCGTCGGCATCGCCGTCGATCGCCTCAAGGCCGACGCCAACGCGAAACCGAACGCCGCGGACGACTCCCCCGCCTTCGACGCCCTCGCCGCCGACTTCGAACGGGTCGCCCGACCCGTCATCGACACCCACTGCCTCGCCTGCCACGACTCCGTCATCGCCGAGGCCGACATCGACCTCGAATCCTTCGACGGGATCGACGACCTCCGCGCCGCCGCCCCGGCCTGGCAGAAGGTCGCCCGGATGCTCGACCTCGGCGAGATGCCGCCGCCCTCGGCCGACCCGATCCCCCCCGCCGACCGCGACCGCCTCCGCGACTGGATCGCCCGCCTGCTCCGGGCCGAGGCCGAGGCGAGCGCCGGCGACCCCGGCCCGGTCGTCCTCCGCCGCCTCTCGAACGCCCAGTACACCCACACGGTCCGCGACCTCACCGGCCTCGACCAGCTCGACCCGACCCGCGAATTCCCCGCCGACAGCGCCGCCGGCGAAGGGTTCACCAACGCCGGGGCCGCGATGGTCATGTCCCCCTCGCTCCTCGAAAAGTACCTCGACGCCGCCAAGGAAATCGCCGATCACGCCGTCCTGCTGCCCGACGGCTTCCGCTTCTCCCCCGGCACCTCCCGCCGCGACCGGACCGACGAGGCCGTCGCCCGGATCAAAGCCTTCTACGCCCGCTTCGCCGCCGACAGCGGCGGCACCCCCGTCAACCTCCAGGGGATCGTCTTCGCCACCAACGAGGGGGGCCGCCTGCCCCTCGAACAGTACTTCGCCGCCCTGCTCGACCACCGCGACGCCCTCCGCACCGGCAGTCAGACGGTCGAATCCGTCGCCTCCGATCGCAGCCTCAGCCCCCGCTACCTCCGCCTCCTCTTCGACACCCTCGAAAGCAATCCCGACACCCCCTCCCCGCTGTTCGACCGCCTCCGCGACGCCTGGCGATCGGCCCACCCCGGCGACGCCGAGCGCCTGACCGCCGTGATCGCCCCCTGGCAGAACGCCCTCTGGCGGTTCAACAGCGTCGGCCACCTCGGCAAGGTCGGCGGACCGACCGCCTGGATGGAGCCGGTCTCGCCCCTCGTCGATTCCCACGAGATCCGCCTCCCCATCCCCGACGTCTCCGCCATCGAAGGGGATGAGATCCTCCTCTCACTCACCCTCACCGACGCCGGCGACGGCCCCGCCGACGACCTCGCCGTCTGGGAACGCCCCCGGATCGTCACCCCCGGCCGCCCCGACCTGCCGCTCCGCGACCTCCGCGCCGTCGCCCGGCGCCTCCAGGCCGGTCGGGCCGAGGCCCTCTCCCACGCCTTCGCCTGCCTCGACGCCGCGTTCGAGGCCACCCGCACTCCCAATCCCCCCGACCCCGACACCCTGGCCGCCGACCGCGGCATCCCTCGCCCCGTCCTCGACGCCTGGTTCTCCTACCTCGGCATCGGCGTCGGCCCGCCGGAAATCCCGGCCGAATCCCTCCTCGCCACGCCGATCCGCGACGGCGGCGGCTACGACTTCGTCCGCGGCTGGGGACACCCCGACTTGCCGAACGCGGTGGCCAACTCCTCCGATCAACACGTCCGCATCCCCGGCAACGTCCGCCCGCACAGCGTCGCGATGCACCCCACCCCCGACCTCCGCGTCGCCGCCGGCTGGCGGAGCCCGATCGCCGGGTCGATCACCGTCTCCGGCGCCGTCCAGCACGCCCACCCCGAGTGCGGCAACGGCGTCACCTGGCTCCTCGAACTCCGACGCCCCGGCACCCGCCGCCGCCTCGCCTCCGGCATCGCCCAGGGGACCGCCCCCGTCCCCCTCGGCACCTTCGAACACATGCCGATCCAACCCGGCGACCTCGTCGTCCTCAGCATCGGCGCCCGCGACGGCAACCACTCCTGCGACCTCACCGCCGTCGATCTCACGATCACCTCCGACGCTTCCTCCTGGGACCTCGCCGCCGACGTCTCGCCCGACATCGACGCCGGCAACCCCCACGCCGACCGCCTCGGCAACCCCGCCGTCTGGCACCTGTTCGTCGAGCCGGACCGCGACGCCTCGTCCGACGCCACCATCCCCTCCGGTTCCCTGCTCGCCCGGTGGCAAGACGCCCCCGACCTCGACACGGCCCACCAGCTCGCCCATCAGATTCAGACCCTGCTCGACACCGGCCCCCCCCCCGTTGCCGACACCCCCGACGCCGCCCTCCACCGCCAGCTCACCGCGCTCCGCGGGCCGCTCCTCACCCGGCTCGGCACCACCGGCGACGGCGCCGCGCCCAACCCCACCGACGGCGATCCCGACGTCCCCCGCTTCGGCCTCGACCCCGACCGCTTCGGCCTCGCCCCCGACGGCCAGCCGATCGACCCCCTCAGCCTCGCCGCCCGAGCCCCCTCGACCCTCACCGTCCGACTCCCCGCCGAGCTGGTCGCCGGTTCCGAATTCGTCGCCAACGGCCGCCTCCTCCCCTCCGCCGGCGCGTCGGCCAGCGTCCAGTTCCTCGCCTCCCTCGAGCCGATCGATCCCCCCTCGGGCCCGGCCCCCGACCGGCCGATCGTCGTCGCCGAGGGCAGCCCGGCCCACGCCCGGCTCTCCGACGACCTCGCCTCCTTCCGCGACCTCTTCCCCCCGGCCCTCTGCTACTCGCAGATCGTCCCGGTCGACGAGGTCATCACCCTCATGCTCCACTACCGGGAAGACGACCACCTTCGCCGCCTGATGCTCGACGACGCCCAGGCCGCCGAGCTCGACCGCCTCTGGGACGAGCTCCGCTTCATCAGCCACGACGCCTTGACCACCGTCGACGCCTTCCAGCAGCTCCTCGAATACGCCTCGCAGGACGGCGACCCCAGCCTCTTCGAGCCCCTCCGCGCCCCAATCGAGGCCCAGGCCGACGCCTTCCGAGCCGCCCTGATCGCCGCCGAACCCCGCCACCTCGACGCCCTGCTCGACTTCGCCTCCCTCGCCTACCGTCGGCCCCTCTCCGAGGCCGATCGCGCGGAACTGACCCAGCTCTACCGATCGCTCCGCGACGAATCCCTCCCCCACGACGAGGCGTTCCGCCTCACCCTCGCCCGCGTCTTCATCGCCCCGAGCTTCCTCTACCGGATCGAGCAGGCCCCCCCCGTCGAAGGGCCGGCCGACCTGTCGAGCTGGGAGCTGGCCGGCCGCCTCAGCTACTTCCTCTGGTCGTCCGTCCCCGACGAGACGCTCCGCTCCAACGCCGCCTCGGGCGCACTCAACGACCCCGACGTCCTCGCCGCCGAGGCCCGCCGGATGCTCGACGACGACCGCGTCCGCCGCCTGGCCGAGGAGTTCGCCTGCCAGTGGCTCCAGGTCTACGACTTCCCCGCCCTCGACGAAAAAAGCGAGCGTCACTTCCCCACCTTCGCCGCGCTCCGGCCGGCGATGTACGAGGAAACCATCCGCTTCTTCACCGACTTCTTCCGCCACGATCGCCCCGTCCCCGCCATCCTCGACGCCGACTACACCTTCCTCAATGAGGAACTCGCCCGGCACTACGGCATCGACGGCATCGCCGGCCCCGACTGGCAGCGGGTCGACGGCGTCCGCCGCTTCGACCGCGGCGGCATCCTCGGCCTCGGCTCGACCCTCGCCAAGCAATCCGGCGCCTCGCGCACCAGCCCTATCCTCCGAGGCATCTGGATCTCCGAGGTCCTGCTCGGCGAACCCCTGCCCAATCCCCCGCGCGACGTCCCCGACCTGCCCGACGACGAGGCCGACACCGACGGCCTGACCGTCCGCGAGCTGGTCGAGCGGCACACCCAGGACCCCCGCTGCGCCGGCTGCCATGCCCGGATCGACCCCTTCGGCTTCGCCCTCGAAGGCTTCGACGCCATCGGCCGCGCCCGCCGGTTCGACCTGGCCGACCGCCCCGTCGACACCCGGACCGTCCTGCCCGACCAGACCCCGATCGACGGCGTCGACGGCCTCCGCCAGTACCTCCTCACCGCCCGCCGCGACGACTTCACCCGCCAGTTCTGCCGCAAGCTCCTCGGCTACGCCCTCGGCCGCGGCGTCCTCCTCTCCGACGACCCCTTGCTCGACGCCATGCAGGCCAATCTCCGAGCCCACGACGACCGCGTCTCCGCCGCCATCGAGACCATCGTCCGCAGCCCCCAGTTCCGCCAGATCCGCGGCCGCGGCCTCTCATCAACACCGACCGGATAACAAACTCATCACTCCATCTACGTCCGACCACCGCCCCCCTCCTTCCGCCCCAGGAGACGACCGATGACCCTCCCACTGCACTCCCGACGCAACTTCCTCCGAGGCGTCGGCGTCAGCATGGCCTTGCCCTGGCTCGAATCGGTCCCCGCCTGGGCCGACGACGTGCCCGCGGCCGTCGCCTCGGAAGGGCCCCCCGTCCGCCTCGCCGTCCTCTTCGCCGGCAACGGCTTCCACAGCAAGGAGTGGTGGGCCAAAGGGCAGGGGCGCGACATGGAGCTGGGCGCCGTCCTCGAACCCCTGACCGACTTCCGCGAGTCGCTCCTCTTCCTCCGAGGGCTTTATAACGCCGAGGCCCTGAAGGGGAACATCCACAGCTCGCAGACCGGCAACCTGCTCTCGGGCGCCCCGCTGGCCTCCGGCGGCGAGATCCGATCGGGCACCAGCGTCGACCAGCTCCTCGCCCAGCACGTCGGCCCGCGGACGAAGGTCCCCAGCCTGGTCCTCGGCTGCGAGAAGTCGAACCCATCGGTCCACAAGAACTATTCGATGCTTTATAGCTCCCACATCTCGTGGAGCTCCCCCACCACCCCGACCCCGCTCGAACTCTACCCCGCCCTGGCGTTTGACCGCCTGTTCAAGGACGAGCCCCGCGCCGGCGACAAGAGCGTGCTCGACTCCGTCCTGGCCGACGCCGGCGACCTCCGCCGCTCCATCAGCCTCTCCGATCGCCGCAAGCTCGACGAATACCTCGACTCCGTCCGCGAGGTCGAGACCCGGATCGCCCACGCCGGCCGTCGCGGCGAGCTCCAGGGCTGGCGCCCCTCGCTCGAAACCCCCGACATCCCCCGCCCCGCCGACGGCATCCCCCAGGACATCGGCGAGCACATGCGCCTGATGACCGACATCCTCGTCCTCGCCTTCCAGACCGACACCACCCGCGTCTGCTCGCTGAAGCTCAACAACGACCACAGCTCGCTGCGGTTCCCGAACCTCGGCGTCGACTACATGATCCACCACCTCCTCTCGCACACCGACAGCGACGACTGGCTGAAGGTCAATCGCTTCTTCGTCGAGCAGGTCGCCTACCTCGCCCGACGCCTCGACGCCATCCAGGAAGGCGAGCGCACCGCGCTCGACAACTCGATGCTCGTCTTCTGCTCCAGCATGCTCACCGGCAACCACGAGGCGAACCAGCTCCCCGTCATCACCCTCGGCGGCGCCGGCGGCCGGCTCCAGGGCGGTCGCGTGCTCGACTACCTCGACGCCCCGAACCGCAAGATGTGCAGCCTCTTCCTCAGCCTCCTCCACAAGGCCGGCGTCCCCCTCGACTCCTTCGGCGACTCCGACGAGCCCCTCGCCGAGGTCTGATCCCCCGCCCCTCAACGACGCAATCTCCGCTCATGCGAACATATCTTCACTCGAACCTGGAGCGTGAGATTGCTCCCTCCCGCCCCTCTCCCCCGCTCCCGGGGAGAGGGTGGCCGCAGGCCGGGTGAGGGGGGCCTCGTGCGGCTCGCAAACCATTGCGTCCTCAAACACTCCCCTGATCAAACAAGGCAAACTCCAACCCTCGCCCCCTCCGGGGGAGAGGGTGGCCGCAGGCCGGGTGAGGAGGCCTTCGGACCGCCGACCCCTCACCCACATCCACACCAATCCCGCTATTTTCATTCGATCACGATCTTCTCGTGATGGATCAGGTTCGCTTGAGTGCGCGGGAGCACCTCGTCACCCAGATCCTTCACCTGATCCCTCGATGCGAACTCATTCAGGCGCACCTGGACGAAATACGTGCCCGGGGGAAGCTGGATCGTCTCCTCGAACGTCACATCGATCGGCTCGCCGAGGGGCACGAAAAAGAGCTGGTCCGTGTAATTACGATTGCCGATGACATTCGCGTACGTGTCCTGCATCACGACAAGCGACCACATGTAGAAGATGTCCGGCCTCGTTTCCAGGATCTTCATCGTCGCCTCGACACGCGTCGTCCCGTTGTCTTCGGAAAGCTCCATGGATCCGAATTGGAAACTCGCGGTCGACTCATCGCCGCCCAACGGGAACATCTCTTCCAGGACCGTACCCTCGGGGAGAGTGTCCGAACTGATGAGCGTCTTGGTAAACCCCGGGACCCGAGGCTCATCCGCGCCGTTCCTCGTATGAGCAAGGATCGACGCAGAGATCAACCCGCTCCCGACGCCCAGGACCGCCAACACCCCGACCTTGAGACCCGTGGATGCTCGCATCGCAATGCCCCCGTTGTGCTGGGTGAGATCGGCCGGTGGGAACGAATGCCCCCGTCGAACCGAACCATTCGAAGGATTCTCGCCATCGTGCAAAGCTGCACGAATGACACCGGAATGAGTGACCGGCCTTCAGAATGCGTGTGAAGTGCTTCCCAAGACAAACTCACGGCGTGATGCAATCTTTCCTTATCACAGTTTCGGACATCATGACAGAGCAACCGAGATGATTTCAGAAAATTCTCTCAAGTCACCGGAATAATCGAGCCCCGCAGGGTGCGTCGAGTGGAGGAGGGTGCGTTGAGTCTGCGAAAACGCACCGGACACACAACGTTGGGAACCCCGGGGCGGTATGCCTTCCGCTGGGTGGTGCGTCTTCGAAGACTCGACAGCACCCTACACCCATTCCCAATCAAAACATGTCTGGCAATCAACTGCGGAAGCCATCCGCAACAACCGGTTGCGAACACGGTGAACCCGCCGATCGAATCTGCAAGCGGTGGTCGAGTGTCTTGAGTCCGCGAAAACGCACGTCCCCTTCCCAATCGCCCCTCCTTCGGTGCGCAATGGTTGCGACCGCTCCCGACGACGTCTCCCACTCCCCGCCTCCTCCCGCGGCCAGCCCCCCGCCCTCACATCGGGCGACACGACGACGCACGATCCGCCCCGAAGAATCCCGCAATCGTCCCGGAGCGAACGAGTCGCTGATGGACAAATTTGCCCGCGATGATCAGGATGGATCGCGATTCCCGCTCCCCCGACCCGTGCCCGGTCCCGCAGGACGTTTCCCATGCTCACCGCCTTGTGGTTCGTCATCGGCCTGATCGCCCTGGTTGCCGGGGCCGAGGTGTTCGTCCGGGGTGCCTCGGCCCTGGCGGCGGCCTTGCGGATCTCGCCGCTGGTCATCGGCCTCACGGTCGTCGCCTTCGGCACCAGCGCCCCGGAGCTGGCCGTCTCGCTCCAGGCCGGTTACGCCGGCCAGGCCGACCTCGCGCTCGGCAACGTGGTGGGGAGCAACATCTTCAACATCCTGTTCATCCTCGGCCTCTCCGCCCTCATCACCCCCCTCGTCGTCGCCGGGCAACTGATCCGGCTCGACGTGCCGCTGATGATCGGGGCCTCCCTGCTCCTGCTCGTCCTGGGATGGGACGGCGAGATCGGCCGCATCGACGGTCTCGGACTCTTCGCCGGAATCCTCGTCTACACCGCCTGGCTCGTCCGCCAGAGCCGCAAAGAAGATCGCGAAGTCGAACACGAATTCGCCCGCGCCTACGGCGCCGGTTCGGAGCCGTCGAAGGCGGGACGGCTGGTGCTCCAGGTCGTGCTGATGGTCGCCGGGCTGGCCTTGCTGGTCATCGGCTCCCGCTGGCTGGTCGAGTCGTCCGTCACCTTCGCCCGCGTGCTGGGGGTCAGCGAGCTGGTCATCGGCCTGACGATCGTAGCCGCCGGCACCTCGCTGCCCGAGGTCGCCACCTCGGTCATCGCCAGCCTCCGGGGGGAGCGTGACATCGCCGTGGGCAACGTCATCGGCAGTTGCCTCTTCAATATCCTCTGCGTGCTCGGCCTCTCCTCCGCCGTCGCGCCGGCCGGGGTGCCGGTCCCTCCCGCCGCGATCGGGTTCGACCTGCCGGTGATGGTCGCCGTGGCCGTCGCCTGCCTGCCCATCTTCGCCAGCGGGCACCGCATCGCCCGCTGGGAAGGGGCCCTCTTCCTCGGCTACTACGTCGCCTACACCGCCCACCTCGTCTTCGCCGCGACCGAGCCCGGTTGGCTCACCCCCTTCCGCCTGGTGATGGGCGGCTTCATCATCCCCCTGACCATCATCACCCTCGCCGTCGTCGCCGTCCGCGAATGGCGCAGCCGCCCCGCACGCCCCTGATTACGCTACGATTCTCACATCCTCATCCCTCCGCCCCTCGCCCCCTCCGAGCCTCGGGCGTCCGCCAGTCCGGGAGCCCCGCACGATTCCGCCCCTCTCCCCCGCTCGGGGGAGAGGGTGGCCGAAGGCCGGGTGAGGGGGCCTTCGGCGAGAACGCCCCGCCTTGCGACCCGGCCTCAGCCCCCTCACCCCGGCCCACTCCCCGCGCACGCGGCAACGGGTTGCCGCAGGCCGAGCAAGAGGGCCTCCAGCACGGCCACAACCCGTCGATCCGGCGGCCCCCTCTCCCCGCCGCCCGGCCCGATCGCCCGGGGCCTCCCAACCGGGCCGGATCGATGCAAAGACATTCACATCCCACTACCCGACTCCCTGAACACCCCCGCGATCGCCGACGAACCGTCCTGCCCCGCCCAAACGATCAAAACCTTTTGACCCAAGCCGCCCCGCGGGTCAGAATGGTCTCAGGCCGCCCCCTTCGCGAGCCGCGCCGACCCGCCCACGGAGGCCCCCCATGAGCAGCCCCTCGTACACCTACTTCGCCGACCTGAATCGGGAATCGATGCCGCTCGAAGACGGCATCCTCAGCCGCACCATCCACCAGGATGACCGCACCAAGGCCGTGCTCTTCACCTTCGCCGCCGGCCAGGAGCTGTCCGAGCACACCGCCTCCGCCCCCGCCATCCTCCAGTTCATCGCGGGGGAGGCGACCCTGACCCTCGGCCCGGATGCCCTCGACGCCCGCGCCGGCACCTTCGCCCAGATGCCCGCCGGCCTCACCCACGCCATCCGGGCCAGGACCCCCACGATCATGCTCCTGATCCTCCTCAAAAACACTCATAACTCCTGACGCCCCCCCACCCCCCGACCCCGCCCCCTCCCACGTCGAGGAAACGTCCATGTCCGACGAGCACGCCGACGTCGAGGCCGACGCCGACTCTTCGATCCCCCCGCCCACGAAGCCGGAACCGGAGCCGAACCCCGCCTCCGCCGGTCGCCGGCCGCGTTGGCAACGCGCCTTGCTCCGCGCCCTCGGGGTCCTCCTCGTCGTGATCATCACCTGGCTGGTGCTCGCATATGCCGTCCTGCCGATCCTCTGGCGACACTACGAGCACCACCCGGTCATGGAAAACGCCCCCAAGGTCACCCGGACCGCCCAGGGCATCCCCGGCGACCCGCTCAACGTCGGCCTCATCGGCTCGGAATCCGAGGTCATCCAATCCATGCTCAATTCCGGATGGGATGCCGCCGACCCCATCACCTTCCGTTCCAGCCTCGCCATCGCCGGCAGCGTCCTCCGCGACCGGCCCGACCCCGACGCCCCCGTCAGCAACCTCTTCCTGTTCGGCCGCAAGCAGGACCTCGCGTTCGAGAAGCCCGTCGGCACCAGCGCCCGGCGTCGCCACCACGTCCGGTTCTGGGAGTCGGTGGAACTCGGCCGGGACGGCGTCCCCCTCTGGATCGGCGCCGTCACCTTCGACGAGAGTGTGGGCCTCAGCCACCGGACCGGCCAGATCACCCACCACATCGGCCCCGACATCGACGCCGAGCGCGACGGGCTGATCGCCGACCTCCGGTCGCACGGCCGGCTCGCCGAGGTCTTCCAGGTCACCGGGGTCGGCGCGACCCTCTCCGGGCGCAACGGGGGCGGCGACCGCTACGTCACCGACGGCGAGCTGACCATCTGCCTCCTCGCACCGGCCCCGGCCCCCGACCGATCCCCCCGCACCCTCGACAACCCGCCCGCCGTCCGCATCAAGCAACAGCTCTGGTCGGTCATCCGCCCCCTGGTGCGGTCCCTCCCCGGCCCGCCCGATCAGGACGCATCCTGATCCTCGCGGATCAGCATGTCGATGAATCGCCCGAACCAGTGGGGCCCGGGGGTTCAGCACTCGACGGTCAAGCCCTCGCGACTGGCCCACTCCCGCACGATCGACCGGCACGGCTCGTCCGGCTCCTCGTTGCATTTCATGCTCGCTTGAACGACTGTTTTGGTGCTCGGGTCGACCTCGATCGTGGCCAGCCTGCGCCGACCGTCCGGCCCCTCCAGGCCGAGCGACCAGATCGTCGATCGCCGCTTCACGCAGAACTCCGTATAGGTCGCCACGCAATGCTTCATCGCCTTCCCCTCCGCGGCCAGGTCGTCGCTGTCGAGCAGCTCCCGGATCGTCCAGGCCTTGCCCTCGGTCCGATCCCCCTGGAATTCCCGGATCCCCGAACGATCCCAGGCGAACCGCCTCCGCACCGGGCCTTCCGGACGTCGCTCCGCCTCCCACTCCCTCGCCCGCCGCACCAGCGAGGCCGCGGTACACCCCTTGATCGACAGGTCGGGCCGGGGCGGATCGATCGACAGCTCCGTGTCCTCCCCGATGATCACCGTCCTCTGCGCGAACTTCTGATGATACAGGTACTCCACGATCGGAGTGATCTGCCCCAGCTCCAACCCCCTCGCGTTGAGCAGCAGGTGGATCAACGACCTCCAGAACTCCTGGCCGAGGAACTCCCGCTTCAGGCGGGTCGAGGCCACCGCGTTCGCCAGCGCCTCGGAGCCCCCCAGCCCCCGCACCTCCGCCCATCGCAGGGCAAACCCGACCTCGACATGAGCCGGCGCGTTCGAGAACTCGTGCGCCATCCGCCTCGTCAACGCGATCGGGAACCCGGCGCTCCGCAGGCTCCTCCCCATCCCCACATGATGAAACCAGTGTTGCTGCCGATACGCCCAGTACCCCGCCTCCTCGAACCAGGCCGCATGCAGCACCGCCGGCACCGGGTAGTTGGCCAGCAAATGATGAGCAAGCGACGAAAAGACGCCGCGAGCCCTCTCGCCCCGCGGCTCCCACTCCTCCAGGGGCCGGAGCCACGACGCGCGGAACCCCAGCAGCGCGGCCAGCCCGCGCACGATCCGACGCAGCATCTCCGCATCGGACCGCCCCGCATGGCGAGCCGGCCGCAGCAGGTCCGAACGGCCCTGGACCGTCCAGATCATCCGCGACAACGCCCGCCTGGCCTTCACCCCGCCCGACTCGGCCAGGGCCAGGCGGATGGCCTCGTCGATGTTCGACTTCGCAAACTCTCGATACGATCGTGACGTAGACATGATCAATCGCTCGGTAAAATCCCCGGAACCATCCCGAACGGCGGACGACGAACGCCACGTCGCCGTCACGGCCGGAACAGTCCCCCCGAGCGTGATCGACGGATTCAGGTGGCGAATCGCGCACTGTGGTACGATGTCGGATTCGACATACTTCGAAGGGTCATGGTCGTCATCGCGACCTCCTCTCGGAAACGGATCGGTCTCGTCTCGCGGGACCAAGACACCCCGATCCCGCGCCAGGTTCGCCGCCATCCCCGGAATCGCGCGTCAAATGCTCAAGCACCCCTTCCCAGGAACTCTCCGATGAGCCCATCCGCATCCCCCGACCCCTTCATGCAGGCCGCGATCGACGAGGCCCGGCTCGGCCTGGCCGAGGGGGGCATCCCCATCGGTTCCGTCCTGGTGCTCGACCGGCGCATCATCGGCCGGGGCCACAACCGGCGCGTGCAACAGGACAGCGTCATCCTCCACGCCGAGATGGACGCCCTCGAACGCGCCGGCCGACTCCGTGCCCGCGACTACCGGCGGGCCGTCCTCTACACCACCCTCAGCCCCTGCCCCATGTGCTCCGGGGCCGCCTTGCTCTACAAAATCCCCCGCATCGTCATCGGTGAGCACCGCAACTTCCTCGGCGCCGAGGACCTGCTCCGCTCGCAAGGTGTCGCCCTCGACATCCTCGACGATCCCGAATGCATTCACCTGATGAAATCATTCATCAACGACCGCCCCGACCTCTGGAACGAGGACATCGGCGTTTGAACCTATCCTCACTCGCCTTCCTGCCCCGCACCTGATTCCCCTCGCCCTGACCCCGACGAGCACCCCCAATCCCTCTCCCCCGCCCGCGACGGATCGGGTGAATGACGGCCCGCGTGAGGGGGGCTGATTCAACCCTCTCCCCCGACTCTGGGGCGAGGGTGGCCGCAGGCCGGGCGAGGGGACTTCCGGCACCATCACGGCGCAACGCCGTGCCGGCCCCCATCCCGCATCCCGATCCCGGCCCCTCACGCCAGCCGGATCTCCGTCCGAACGCCCCGCAGGTCCATCTCGTACTCGATCCCCACGATCGGCGGCCGGCTGAAGAACCAGCGAATCCCGTGAATCGCCGACGCCCCCATCCGCCCCAGGATGACCCCCGGCAGCAACGCCGCCACGGGATGAATCGTGTACACATCAGCCGCCGTCACCCGATCCCAGCCCACGCCCAGCCCCCGGAGCCGCCCCTCCATCAGGCCCATCACGAACCTCGCCTTCTCGGCGATCGCATCCGGATCGGTCTCACCGCCCCGCACGATCGCCGACTCCTCCAGCACCCCTTCGGGCAGCTCCCCCGCCCCCGCGACCACGAACGTCGGCGGGAGCGTCGGGTCGCACTCCCTCGTATACGAGAATCCGTAGAACGACGGCGACCCGGGCGCCTGTCCCTCCGGGGCGACGTTCGTCCGGGCCACCGGATTCACCTCGCCCAGGAACACGCCCCACTCCTTCAAGACCTTCGCATAAGACGCATTGAACGCGGCGAACCCCTCGAAGCTGAACGGCCTGGGCGAGCGCAGCTCCACCCCGCACAGCGCCGAGACCGGCCTCCCCTCGCGCCCCAGATGCGCCCGCACCCGCTCGAACCCCTCCGACACCGGCACCGGACGCTCGAACGTCGCATGCACGATCTCGAACCCCTCCGCCGCGATCACGCCGCACGAATACGGCTCGATCCCCGGCAACACGCGATACCCACCCGTCGGATGATCCAGCAATGACATCTGAAAGACTCGTTCTCGTTGGGGGCCAACACGGAATCCCAAGACAAGTTACCCGGTTCGCAGCCGCTCCGCCGCCTCTCGGGCGAAATAGGTCAACACCCCATCGGCCCCCGCACGTTTGAACGCGAGCAAACTTTCCATCATCGCCCGGTCGCCGTCGAGCCACCCCCGATCCCCCGCCGCCCGGATCATCGCGTACTCGCCGCTCACCTGATAGGCATAGGTCGGCAGGCCGAACGCCTCCTTCACCCGGTGCACGATGTCCAGGTACGGCATCCCCGGCTTGACCATCACCATGTCGGCCCCCTCGGCGATGTCGAGCGCCACCTCGCGCAGCGCCTCGTCGCCGTTGGCCGGGTCCATCTGATAGGTCTTCTTGTCCCCCGACCCCAGATTCCCGGCCGACCCCACCGCGTCCCGGAACGGGCCATAGAAGCTCGATGCGTACTTGGCCGCATACGCAAGGATCTGCACCCGTTCGAACCCGGCCGCGTCGAGCGCCCGGCGGATCGCCCCCACCCGGCCGTCCATCATGTCGCTCGGCGCGATCACGTCGCACCCGGCCTCGGCCTGCACCACCGCCTGCCGGCAGAGCGCCTCCACCGTCTCGTCGTTCACCACGTATCCGTCGCGCACCAGGCCATCCTGACCGTGGCTCGAATACGGGTCGAGCGCCACGTCGCAAATGATCCCAATACCCGGCACCTGCTCCTTCACCGCCCTCACGGCGCGGCACACCAGGTTCTCCGGGTTCACCGCCTCCTCGGCCTCCGGCGTCTTCAGGCCCGGGTCGGTTGCCGGGAAGATCGCGACGGCCGGGATCCCCAGTTCGGCCGCCCGCGCCGCCGCCTCGACCAACGGCCCGATCGCCAGCCGCTCGACCCCCGGCATCGACGGCACGGCCTGCCGATCCCCCGGCCCGTCGAACACGAACAGCGGCCAGATCAGGTCATTCACACTCAATTGGTGTTCCGCCACCAGCCTCCTCGACCAGTCCTCTCGCCTCGCTCGGCGCGGTCGAGTCGTCGGGAACTGGCCGGGGTTGCTGGGCAATCGGGGGCCGGGCATGGGATCGTCTCGCGGGCAGGAAAGGCAATGTCAACCGACATGCCCCATCATAGCCCCCGCCCCGTCCCCTCATCCACCGCCCGGCCCGCCCGTCGCGGCCGATGACGCCGTCCTGCTCGACCGAACCGTCGGGCGCCTTCGAGCCTTCGAAGGCGTCCCCCTCCGGCCCGGTCGCCCGTCACGCCACCTGCGATCGCCCCCTCCCGGCCCGATGCCGCACCAGCATCCCTCCCAGCCCGGCCAGGCCCAGCCCGAGCGAAATCAGGCTACTCGGCTCCGGGATCGTCCCCAGGTCGCCGCGGATGTCCGACGCGACGATCCGGAAATTATCCATCGCCGCATAACCACCGCTGAGCAGGTCAATCTGAATCGTCACCCTTCCATTCGTCGACCCCGAGGCGTTCAGCGGCAGCAGCAGCGTCGTCCAATCAAATACCGACCGCGCCGAGGCCGTCCCCGACGCCTCGATCCGATCCAGGATCGTCCCATTCCCGAACAGCCCGTTCGCCCCCGACGGGTTGTCATACAGCGTGAACCGGAACACCGGCACCGCCCCCGCCGCCACGAACGGCCCGTTCCAGGCGCTCAGGTCGATGCTCGACACCGTGAGCTGGAAATTCAGGAACTGCCTGCCCCCCGTGTCGAACGACAGGCCCAGCAGGTCATTCTGAAAACTCGACAGCATCCCCAGCGTGTAATTGCCCCCGATGCCCGACGGGTCCGAATACCCCGTCCCGAACGCCTGGTTCCCGGTGATCAGCAGCGTCTCCACCGTGTTCGCCTGGGCAAACTGAAATCCGGTCGGCTGGTTCCCATAAAGCTGATTCACCGTCCGAAAAATGTTCACATCCGCCCCGTCGTTGCGGAACCCGGTCGGGTTCTCGAAATCCTGCACATACAAGATCTCCGCCGATCCCGCCGCCTGCACCATCGTCACACTCATCACCAGCCCGATCAGCGTCCCGAACCCTTTGGAATCCATGATGTCCATTCGCCTCGAAAGAAGTAGGTGACAGCCACGCCGCAGGGAGAACGCTCCTCCCTCACCCTCTTAACGATCGCCTTGAACACGCCCCCCTCGATCCTCAGCCCTCTCCCCCCTCCCGACCTCTCCCGATCGTCCCCAACCCCCACCCCACAGCCGGTCTCCACCCCCCCAGGTCACATCGCCCCCCATTCAACCTGCCCGGCCTCTCCTCCGGGAACGCAGGCGGCCCCCATCCCCGCCGTGGCCCCTCGGCAAAACCCTCGAAATCGCGAAATTTATCCTCTTTCCCCAATTTTCCGCAATTAAGCCTCGTCCCATTCTCGATGTTATTGACGGACGCGCCACGCTCGCCCGACGCGTCTCCCGGCACCGAACGCCCGCGCACACCACCTCCTTTGAATCCTCACCTTCTGCTGGAGCCCTCCCCAATGGCCGCCGCAACGCTGAAGCAGACGATCGCCAACCGCCTGAACGCCTTGCTCTCCACCGGCCCGAAGACCGCCGAGGGCAAGGCGCAGTCGAGCCAGAACGCCCGCACCCATGGCCTGTCGAGCATCGGCAGCCGCCCCCCGGCCGACATGGCCGCCGCCATCACCGAGCGTCAGGCAGACTGGCGCCTCGACTACCGGCCCTCCGGCGCCGCCCAGCAGTACCACTTCGATCGCCTCTGCGCCGAGTCCGTGCGTCTGGAATTCTGCGAGGCCCGCATCTCCGCCGCCCGGCTCGAACACGCCCAGCGCGCCGACGAATCCTGGGACGACGACCGCGCCGCCGCCGTCGCCCAGCAGGCCGCGACCCTCTCCCGACGCCCCGAGGTCATCCAGCCCCGCCTGCTCCAGTCGCGGCACGGTGTCCTCTGGCTCCTCGACCGCTGGGACGAGGTGGACGACGCCCTCAACCGCCACGACGGCTGGACGCACGAGACCTGGGACCTCGCCCTCGACCTGCTCGGCGTCTCGTCCTTCGCCCGGGAAGGTTCCGGCCCCTGGGATCTCGACCTCGGCGACCCCGGCCACGGACCCGGCCTCGACCTGGTTGCGCGCACCGTCGCCGCCCTCCGCGACCGGCTGACCGCCTTCCTCGACGCCCGGGACGACCGCGCCCGGACCGACGCCGCCCTCGGCCTCGATGCCGACGACCCGCCCGCCATCCGCCTCCTTGAACGCTACGCCGCCGACGCCCGCCGACGCTTCTCCTTCGCCTCAAACGAATTGCGCCGTCTCCAGGCGCTCGAATCGTCCGCGCAGTCGCAGACACAAGCGCACGCTTCGGCACCGCCCCCGGCCCCTCCCGGCCCCCGCCCCGAACGCGCCCCGCGGCGGCTCGCTCCCGAGCGACCGGCCGATCCCTCCCCCGTCCCCCCCTCAATCGCGGCCGAAACCAATCCCACCGCCCCCCCGCCGCCCCCGTTACGAAACGAACCCGCCGCCGTCGCCCCGTCCTCGCCCAAATCGGGCGCCGGGGCGCTCCGCAACGCCCTGGCCGACCGCCCGGCGCCGCTCAATCGCCGCGCCCGGCGAGCCCTGGCCGCCGCCGCCCGACGCTCCTGAGCCGCAGCTCGCCCCCCACTGGTGTTGGGATCCGGCCCGACGCCCCCGGAGCGTTCGCCGTCCGCGCCCCGCCGCCCCGGCCCCCGAACACGCTCGTCGGGTTGACCCCGGCCCCCCGACGGAGAACAATAAGGCTCCCTCCCTCCCGCCGCCGCCGCAGGTTGACCCTCCCACCCCCGCAAAGGCCCGCCGATGCCCCCCGTGCCGACCTCCCGCCGTCTCGACCTCATGGGAGTGCTCGGGGTGACGCTCTGCTGCGCCCTCTGGGGGGGCAACGCCGTCGCGGTCAAGTACTCCGTGCCCGACATCCCGCCCTTCGGCTGCGCCGTCTTCCGGTTCCTCATCGGCCTGCCCGTGGTGGCCCTCGTCTGCCGGGTCATGGGCCAGCCGATGTGGGTCGAGCGGCGGCATACCCGGCTTTTGATCGCCCATTCGCTGCTGACGGTGCTCCAGATCGGCACCTTCAACCTGGGCACGGGCCTGAGCCTGGCCGGCCGGTCGTCGGTCTTCATCAACGTCCACCCCCTGATCGTCGCCCCTTTGTCGTGGCTCCTGCTGCACGAGCGGCTCGGCAGGCGGGGGGTGATGGGCCTGATCGCCGCGGCCCTGGGGGTCGCCGTCCTGCTCTCGACCGCCGTCCAGGCCGGCGGCAACCTGGCCGGAGACGCCATCGTGCTCCTCTCCGGCATGATCTTCGGCGTCCAGACGGTCGCCCAGAAGTGGACCTTCCCCATCATCCGGCCGGCCACCCTGCTGTTCACGCAGTATGTGCTGGCCATCCCCATGTTCCTCGCCATCAGCGCCGCCTTCGAGGGACTCGACACCTATCGGTTCACCCCGGGGGCCGTCTGGGGCCTCGTCTATCAGGGGCTTGCCGTCTCCGGGGTCGTCTTCACGGTCTGGATGCTCCTGCTCTCCCGCTACCCTGCCAACCAGATCGCCACCCTCGCCTTCATGACCCCCCTGTCCGGCATCGCCGCCGGGACCCTCATCCGCGGCGAGCCGTTCCGCTGGGAGCTGGTCATCGCGGGAATCCTGGTCGGCTGGGGCATCTACCTCGTCTCCCGAGACCGGGCCGAGCACCGCCGATCCCCGGCGCTCGCCCTCCCCGGCGAGGACGCCCCCTGAGTTCTCCGCCCGATTCCCAGGAAACTAGGGACTAGCCCCACGACGCGGAACGCCTTCTGATAAAGAGGGGGAGGGATCCCGCCCGCTCCTCTCCCGGGCCGCCGAAGCGGCCCGAGGGTTCCCTTTCCAGACGGCCCGGCACGGACCGGCACGACCGCGCCCCGCCGGGCCGACCCGCGGCACCTGATCGAGACGAGGCCCGCCATGAAGACACCGACCCCACCGAACCGATCCCGCCGGACGTTCCTCCAGTCGGCCTCGGCCGTCGGCCTGGGGGCCGGGCTCGGCCCCTGGGCGACGCTCGGCGCCATCACCCCCGCCCGGGCCGCCGAGATGTCCCTCGAACCCGAGGCCGTCCGCTTCCGGCCCGAGATCGAGCCGGTCGTCCGCTGGATCGAGGAGACCCCGCGCGAGCAGGCCCTCGACAAGGCCGTCGAGCAGCTCGACGCCGGCCTCTCCTACCGCGACCTGCTGGCCGGCCTCTTCCTGGCCGGCATCCGGAACATCAAGCCCCGGCCCGTCGGCTTCAAGTTCCACGCGGTCATGGTCATGAACTCGGCCCACCTCCTCGGCCAGACGGCCCCGGTCGAGGACCGCCTCCTGCCCATGTTCTGGGCCCTCGACAACTTCAAGTCCTCCCAGGCCCAGGACGTCCAGGAAGGGGACTGGACCCTCTCGAAGGTCGACGACGCCCGCCTGCCCGGCCCCTCCCGGGCCGTCGCCGACTTGCAATCGGCCTTCGACGCCTGGGATGCCGACGCCGCCGACACCGCTACCGCCGCCGTCGCCCGCTACGCCGGGGCCGCCGAGGCGATGGAACCCTTCTGGCACTGCGCCGTCCGCGACTGGCGGAACATCGGCCACAAGCCGATCTTCGCCATGCAGTGCTGGCGGACCCTCCAGGCGATCGGCTGGGAGCACGCCGAGCCGGTCCTCCGCTCCCTCTCCTACGGGATCCTCGACACCCAGGGCGGCTCCGCCTCGGCCGAGGGGCCATATGAGGCGAACCTGGAACTGGCCCGCTCGATCCGGGCCGACTGGGCCCTCGGCCGCCGCGACGCCGGCGCGACCGAGACCCTGCTCGACGCCATCCGCTCCGGCTCCCCCGAGGAGGCCGGCGCCGAGGCCGCCCGCCTGCTCAACGACGGCATCGCCCCCGAATCCCTCTGGGACGCCGTCGCCCTTTCCGGCAGCGAGCTGCTCGTCCGCGAGCCGGGGATCATCCCCCTGCACGCCGTCACCGCGGCCAATGCCCTGCACTACATCTCCCGCGCCTCGGCCGACCCGACCACCCGCGTCCTCGCCCTCTTGCAAGGTGCCGGCTGGGTCCCCTTGTTCCGCAGGCGGATGAACCTCGACGCCTCCCCCGTCCTCACCTCGATGGATCCGATCGCCCCCGAAGGCAGTGGCGAGGAGGCGATCGCCCAGATCTTCGAGGCCATCAGCGACGACCACCGCCGCGCCGCGGCCCTGATCCTCGGCTACTTCGACCAGGGCGGTTCCCCCGACGCCCTCTTCGCCGCCACCCGCCACTCCATCTTCCGCAAGGGGCGCGACAGCCACGACTACAAGTACGGCGCCGCCGCCTGGGAGGAGCACCAGCTCGCCTCCGACCCCCGCTGGCAGCCCGCCCTCGCCGCCGCGATTGTCGGCAAGATCCCCGGCTCCGCCACCCGCGACAGCCCCCTCATGCGCCGCGCCCAGGAGGCCGTCGCCCGGCTGGGATGATCGCCTGAGAACCACCCTCTCCCTCGCCTGGATCGGGGGAGAGGGGAGGTTTCAGCCACGGATGAAACACGGATGGGACACGGATAAGGGAGAGGGAACGAGAAGGAGAGGGGAGGGAAGGGCAGGAGAGGGAGTGCAGACGGTAGCTCAAGGCAGAGCAGAACAACGCAGGGCAGGGCAGGGAGAGTGGTTCAATCGAAAGATCGAGGCGAACCTGTTATCAAGAGCAACCAGGATGTCGTAGCGTTCAATACACCAGCCGACGGAACTCGACCTTGGCCCGCCCCAAGTTGATCAGCAACCCGACCTTGATCCCCGTCGCTTTCAGCTCATTCAGCAATTGCGGTTCATCGTCGGTGTTGTACGTCTTCGCCACCTTCTACTCCACCACCACCCGATCCTCCACCAACAAATCCGCCTGATAATCTCCCACCACCACCCCCTTGTACATCACCTTGATCTTCGCCTCCAGTTCCGCCCTCACCCCCCTTTTCACCAACTCCATCTGCAACGCCTTCTGATACACCTTTTCCAAAAATCCATACCCCAACACCCGATGCACCTCAAACGCCGCCCCAATCACCTGCTCCGTAATCCCCTTCTCCTCCAATCCCATCGTTCTTCCCATCTCTTATCCGACCACTTATCCCTCTCCCATCCGTGTTCCATCCGTGTTTCATCCGTGGCGAAGATCTCCCCCGAATCACGCCGCCACCGTCTCCGTGAGGAATCGACGAGTCGCCTCCTGGCTCGGGTTCTCCAGCACCTCCTCCGGCGTCCCCGACTCCACCACGACCCCCTGGTCGAACACGTGCACCACGTCGGCCACCCGCCTCGCGAAGCTCATCGCGTGCGTCACCACGATCATCGTCTGGCCCTCCCTGGCCAGGTCGGTCATCACGGCCAGGACCTCTCCGGTCATCCTCGGATCGAGCGCACTGGTCGGCTCGTCGAAAAGGATCGCGCGCGGCTCCATCGCCAAGGCCCGGGCGATCGCCACCCGCTGCTGCTGGCCCCCCGAGAGCTGCGTCGGCCTCGCGAGGATCCGATCGGCCAGTCCCACGCGGTCGAGCAGCGCCACCGCCCGCCGCTCGGCCTCCTCGCGATCGACCCCCAAAACGTGGATCGGCCCCTCGGTCACGTTCTGCAAGACCGTCCGATGCGGGAACAGGTTGAAGCTCTGGAAGACCATCCCCACCCGCGTCCGGATCTGGCGCAGGACCGCCTCCCGACGGCGATCGGCCAGCGACGCATCGAGCGGCAGGCCATCCACCACGACCGCCCCCCCCTGGAACCGCTCCAGGCCGTTCAGGCAGCGCAAGAAGGTGCTCTTGCCGCTGCCCGACGGGCCGACCACCACCGCGACCTCGCCTCGGCCGACCCTCAGGTCGATCCCGCGGAGCACCTCGAGTGCCCCGTGCCGCTTGACCAATCCAGACACCTCGATCATTCGGGGGCCCCCCTCTTCGTCGCTCGGGACGTGTCGCCTCCTCGGAGACGCTGCTCGGACCATCGGGACAACCACGACAACGGCAGGCTCATCGCCAGGTACAGCAAGGCGCACACGAATGCAAATTCGAGCACCCCTCCCGTGCTATTGGCGAGGATCTGGTACTGCTTGCTCAGCTCGATGATCGTGATCACCGAGCAGACCGAACTGTCTTTGAACAACGCGATGAAGTCGTTCGTGACCGGCGGGATGACGATCCGGACCGCCTGCGGCACCACCACCCGCCGCAAGGCCATCCACCTCGGCATCCCCAGGGCCAGGGCCGCCTCCATCTGCCCGCCCGGAATCGCCTGCAACCCCGCGCGGTAGATCTCCGCCTCATAGGCCGAATAATTGATCGCCAGGCCCAGGATTCCCGCGACATACGGCGGCAAATTGGCCAGGTAGAACAAGACGAACAATTGCAGCATCAAGGGCGTGCCGCGGATCAATTCCACATACATCGTGAACGGGACCCGCACGACCGCCGGTCCGTACAGGCGTCCGATCGCCAGGACCAGCCCGACGAGGATCGCGATCGGCATCGACACGACCGACAGAAAAACCGTCGTCCCGGCCGCCCGCAGCAGGTGATCCCTGTACTTCCAGACCAGCCGCCAGCCGCGTTCCGACTCGCGACTCAGGCCGGCGATCTCGGCGGCAAGTGCCTCGGCGTCCAGCCCGGCCAGCCGCTCCTGGGCGTCCGTCCAGATGTCATATTTCCGGTAGATGCGCTCAAGCGTGCCATCCTCGATCAGCCCGGCGATCCCCCGATCGAGCGCCTCGGCCAGCCGATCCTCGTCCTTTCGCACGTAGATGACATAATATCCCAACCCTTCCGGGGGGCCGACGTTCTCCAGTTCGGGGAACTGGGGCTGATAGAACCGCGCGGCGGGCAAGTCCTGGAGCGTCGCGTCGAGCTGCCCGCTGAGCACCTGGATCATGGCGTCGGTCGCGCCGGTGTAGGCACGGATCTCGACCGTCCCGTCGTGCTCCTCCTCGGCGAATCGCTCGGCCGACGAACCGCCGAGCACGCCGACCCGCCACCGCCCGCCGCCGGGCTTTGGCTGCCTCAGGTCGTCCCATGATCGGATCGACGACCCCTTGCGCACCATCACCTGCAATTGGAAGAGGTAATACGGCCGGGTCGCCCGGTGGCCCCGCACGCGGGCCGGGGTCAGCTCGTAGCCGTTGACCACCGTGTCGACGTTGCCGGCCGACAGCACGTTGAGCAGTTGGTCCCACTGCCCCTGGGCCAGTTCGGCCTCGGCCCCCAGCCGATCGGCCAGGGCATCCATCAACTCGACCTCGAACCCGACCAGCCGGCCGGGGTCATCCGGGTCGAGGTAGGCGAAGGGGCCGCCCCCTTCCATGTCGCTCCCATACGTCAGCCGGCCGGACCTCACAACCTCATCGAACGCATCCCGGCCCTGGGCCGAATTCGCCGCGACCGTCGCCGCCAACAGAGCAAGCCACACACCCACACAACGCAGTCGAAGCTTCGAGCAGACGCGAGCACCGCCGAGCACCCGAGCGACCAGCACCGAGTCGGATGACTCGGAGGGGGGTTGTTCCATCAAGAAACCTCCTTCCGGTGAAACCCTGACGGATCCGAGAGGCTCTCAATCGTGACTCCTTCGATCCCCCATCGCAAGAGGCATTTCGATCGGATCGTTCCCGGGTCGGCGCCACGCCCCGCAACGACCATCGGCCAGGGCCTTACGAAGGGCCCTGGCCGATGCACATGTGTCACGATCACGAGGCCCCCCGGGGTGGCCGGGGGGGCCGGCCGATCAGGCCAGGCCGTCCCCCTCGCGGCCGAACCAGAGCCATCGTTTCGAGAGCAGGCGGGTCCGACGACTCACATCCTCGAAGGCCAGGTCCAGGACCTCGTCGGACGACTGCAGCAGGAACGCCTGCCTCGATTCCGGGCGGAAGGTCGCCAGGCGAGTGACCCGACCCCCGTCGTAATCGCCCGGCGCGGGCACGTCGCCGGGCTCGCCGAACGGCCGGGCGATCACCCCACCCCCGCTGAGGGACACGAACCAATGAGACGCGCCCGACTCCAGGTCGCTCTCGGGGCGGAAGACGGCCAGGTCGGTCGTCCCGTCGCCGTCGTAGTCCCCCGGCACCGCCAGGTCGCCCGCCGCCCCGAACGGCCGGGCGATCACCCCTCCCCCCGAGAGGCTGGCGAACCAGTGGGCCGCGCCGGGCAGGAGGTCGCTCTCGGGGCGGAAGACGGCCAGGTCGGTCGTCCCGTCACCGTCGTAGTCGCCAGGCACCGCCACGTCACCCGCCGCCCCGAACGGCCGGGCGATCACCCCGCCCCCCGAGAGGCTGGCGAACCAGTGCGCCGCCCCGGGCAGCAGATCGCTCTCGGGGCGGAAGACGGCCAGGTCGGTCGTCCCGTCGCCGTCGTAATCGCCGGGCACCGCCAGGTCGCCCGCCGCGCCGAACGGCCGGGCGATCACGCCGCCACCGCTGAGGACCGCGAACCAGTGGGCAGCCCCCGGCAGGAGGTCGCTCTCGGGGCGGAAGACGGCCAGGTCGGTCGTCCCGTCGCCGTCGTAATCCCCAGGGATCGCCAGGTCGCCCGGGGCGCCGAAGCGCCGAGTGATCGTCTCGCCATTGGCATGGGTGATGATCCAGGTCGCCGTCTCCGGGTCGTAGGCGACGCGGTCCGCGAGGCCATCGCCGTCGAAGTCGAAGAACTCGGGGTCCTTCGGCGGGGTCGGCTCCTCGGGCTCGGGCTCGGGCTCCTCGGGGAGCGGGTCCTCGGGGTCCGGGTCCTCGGGGAGGGGATCGCCGGGACTGGGCAGGAGGGGATCGAAGGGGAGCTCGACCCCGGCCGGGACGTTGAGCTGCCGGCTGGGCACGATCGATCGGGGGATCGAATCGCTGATCCAGTGCAAGGCGACCGGGCCGAGGGCCTCCGGATCGCGCGCCTCCAGGCGGAAGGTGACCGGATCGCCGACGGTCAGGTAGACGGGGATGGTGCCGAACTCGGCGGGGGACTGGTTGTCCCACTGATCGATCAGCAGGTCATCCCCCACCCAGAGCCGGATCCCCCCGGAGGTGGTCACGTAAAAGGAGGTCAGCTCGTCGAACTGGGGCAGCACGGTCCCTTCCCAGCGGGCCGCCACCGGGGTGCGGCCTTCGGGCCAGGCGGGCAGTCGGGTGATCAGGTCCGCGGCGATGGCCGGCTCGACGCGACGGGCGAGCAGGGCCGAAAGCTCGTCGTCATCATAATAGGATGCCAGGATCCCCTGACCCTCGCCGATCGTGCCGCCATCGACGCCGTAGATCGCCGTCACGGCCAGGTCGCCGGAGGGGGTCGAGAGCGCCTCGCCCGGGGCCCGGCCGTCCGACCAGGAGTCGAAGACCCAGGAGACGCCGTCCCGCTCCAGGGTCTCGGGGACCCCGAGGTTCCGCCGGACGCCGGTGACGCCCTGGAACGACTGCGGGGCGGTCAGCGGCCGCCCGTCGAGCGTCATCCCGCCCCCGCCCGGGCTGGTTTGCAGGGTCACGTTGGCGGTGTTCGGGTGGACGTCTCGGAAGGTCTCGGTCACCAGGCCGTACTGGTCCTCGACCCTCAGATGGACGCGGAACCAGACGTTCGGGGAGGTTTCCCCGGTGGTCGGGATCTCCTCGGACCCGGACGTGATGCCGGCCGTCGGGGTCAGGAAGGGGTGGGAGTGCGTGTCGTGGTGGAAGTCGATCCACCACTGGAAACCCTCGGCCGGGATCGGCTCTCCCAGGCCATCCACGGCCGAGGCCTCGAAGGCGAGGGTGTCCCCGGCATTGTAGCGCGTGTCGAGGCCCGGCGCGACGAAGTCGATCGTCGGCCCCTCGAACGCCAGCACGCTCAGGTTCACCGCGTCGCTGCTGACCGAGCCGAAGGCGTTGGAGACGATCACCTGGAAGGAGGCCCCGTCGTCGTCGAGGGACAGGTTCTCGAGCGTGAGTGTCGGGAGCGTCGCTCCGTCCAGGGCCTCGCCGTCGCGGAGCCACTGGAACGCGTAGGGGGTCGATCCCGTCGGCGTGACCGAGAAGGTCGCCGATCCGCCGAGCGAGGCGACCTGCGACTCCGGCTGGATGACGATCGACGGCTCCTGCTCGCTGGCGAATTCGACCGCGTAGAGGGCACCCGATCGGGCCGAGAAATTCTCATCCCAGTAGGTGAGGACGTAAAACTCCCCCGCGTCGTTGATCTTCAGGTCGACGATCGAGGGAAGGTCCGTCGCGAAGGGCTCGGCCTCTCCCGTCTCGAGGTCGACGCGTCGGATGCCGTTGCAGTAGTCGGCCAGGAAGAAGCTCCCCTGCAGGTCGCCGGGGAAGGCGCCCGCGTCGGTGGGATACAATCCCCCGTTGATGACCGAGCAGCCTCCCAGAGGCCCCGATCGGCTGTAGGTGTAGATCGGGTCGACGAATCGCAGGTCGTTGGCGACCCCTTCGGCGGCCGGCCAGCCGTAATCGGCGCCGGCCGACCCGAGATTGACCTCCTCCCAGCTCGCCTCGCCGACGTCGAAGATGAGCAGGCCCCCCGCATCCTCATCGAAGTGCATCTTGAAGGGGTTGCGGAGCCCGGAGGCCCAGATGCTCCGGGCATCCCCCTCGAGCTGGTCGTAGAAGGGGTTGTCCTCGGGGATCGACCCGTCGGGATTGAGCCGCAGGACTTTCCCGAAGAGGCTGTCCAGATCCTGGGAGAGCTCGGATTGCGTGTGGTCGCCGATGGAGAGATACAGCTTCCCGTCCTCTCCCCAGGCCATCCCGCCGCCGAAGTGCATGATCGATTCGCCGTGGGGCGGCAGTTCCAGGAGCACCTGTTCCGAGCCGGCGACCCGGCCGTCGTCGCCGAGCTGGAAGCGGCTCAGGCGATTGAACGGCGCGTCGGCCTTGACTGTGTAGTAGACATAGAGATACGCGTTCGAATCAACACCCCCGTGATCGTGCTCATGACCGTCTCCGTCGTCGTGGGCGGCCGGGGGGGGGCCGATCAGGAAGCCGCCCAGGCCGCGCTCGCCGCCGCCGCCGACGGGGAGCGTGATGAGCGGGTCGGGCTGGAGCTGGCCGTCCTGGACGACCTGGATGCGGCCCGAATACTGTTCCGAGAGGTAGAACGTCCCCTCGGGCCCGAAGGCGAATCCGGTCGGGTTCGACAGCTCCGAGGCCACGTTCCGCAGGATGAACCCCTCGGGGAGGGTCGTGAGCAGGGTCCTCGGCTCCAGGGCCTCCAGCGCGACTCGTCTCGAAAGACGTCGACGCGGCCGAGGGCCCCCGGGCGTGGCCCGACGATCATAACGGTTCGTTCGGAACACGATCGCATCTCCCGATCTGGACCCGAATTCGCCTCGCCTCGCCTCGCGCCCCCCGGGCCTCGACCGGAGTCGCAGTGCCGAGGGCAGACCTCTGGGCATCTTGAATTCAACGGTCCGAGGATGACGGAGTTTCATGCCAGCCTTCGAAAGGGCCTTCCCGCGACGCGGGATCCGGGCCCACGGGGGCGACCCCGGGCCGACGCCGGCCGAACGGCGACGCCCCTTCGACGGCGGATCGATCGGATCGAGCGTCACGATTCGACCCGGCGCGGCCGACTCGTCCCCGGAACCCGTTCGGGAACACTCGCCCCAACGGGTGTTATCGGATCATCTTGCAAAATCGGCCAACTTTCACGAAAGAAACCCGCGGGGCAGGCCGGGTGATTGCGACCGGGGATCGGGCCTCGGGGGCCGATTGTCCGAGGTTTCGCCCCGGAAAGGCCCGACAGACGGGGTTCGGATCGGGCACGGCCGCCGATTCCGAGCGGGGAGATTCCGGAGCGAAGGGGAGCGCGGCGGGACGTGGGCGCGGGCCACCCGAGGCGGATCGAATCGAGGGGGATTCGGCCCCGGGTGGCGGGTCGATCGGGCGGTCGGACGGAGGGGGGGGAGGAGTGGGCCGATCGGGCGCCTCAGGCGTTGGCCTGGCCCTCGGCGAAGGCGGAGTCGAAGGCTCGGCCGGCGGCGGGGAACATCATGGTGCGTCGGATGAAGGCCGCGGCCTCCTCGGCGCCGTACTCGCGGTCCATGCCGGGGTCTTCCCACTCGACGGAGAGGGGGCCGTCGTAGCCGATGAGGTTCAGCTCCCGGGTGATCTCGGCGAAGTTGACCTGGCCGCGGCCGGGGGAGCGGAAGTCCCAGCCGCGCCGGGGGTCGCCGAAGTCGAGGTGGGAGCTGAGCAGGCCGGTCCGGCCGTCGAGGGTGGTGGCGACGTCCTTGACGTGGACGTGGTAGACCCGCTTGCGGATCTTCGGGCAGCGGAGGTACTGGACCGGGTCCATGCCTTGCCAGAGCAGGTGGCTGGGGTCGTAGTTGAAGCCGAACTCGGGGCGGCCGTCGACGGCGTCGATCGCCTTGTGGGCCGAGTACATGTCGAAGGCGATCTCGGTCGGGTGGACCTCCAGCCCGAACTGGATCCCCTCCTGCTTGAAGACGTCGAGGATCGGGTTCCAGACGTCGGCGAACTTCTGGTAGCCGGCGTCGATCATCGACGAGGGGGTGGGCGGGAAGGCGTAGAGCATGTGCCAGATGGACGAGCCGGTGAAGCCGTTGACGACCGTGATGCCGAGCTTCGCGGCGGCCCGGGCGGTGTTCTTCATCTCCTCGGCGGCGCGCTCGTTCACTCCCTTCGGGTCGCCGTCTCCCCAGACGTGGGGCGGGAGGATGGCCTTGTGCCGCTCGTCGATCGGGTCGAGCACGGCCTGGCCGACGAGGTGGTTCGAGATGGCCCAGCAGCGCAGGTTGTGGCGTTCGAGGAGGTCCTTGCGCTCCTTGCAGTAGCCCTCTTCCTTCAGGGCCCGGGTCACGTCGAAGTGCCCGCCCCAGCACGGCAGCTCGATGCCGTCGTAACCCCACTGGGCGACCTTCGGGGCCCAATGCTCCAGCGGTTGATCGGCCCACTGGCCGGTGAACAGCGTGATCGGACGGGCCATCGAGGCTTCCTCCCAGAGAGTCATCGGCTTGGACATAAAGGGTGCGTCCGGCCGGGGCCGGGCACCGAACCGGCCCGGCAGGTCGCGAGCGATCCGGGGCGGGTCAACCGACAAACCTAGAAGTTGCAGGGGTCGAAGTCAATGAGGACCCGCCGGGGGGATTGCATGAGTCAGGGCGATCGGCCGGCGGCCGGATCGGGAGCATTCGCCCGCCGGGCCGATCAGAAGTCGATCGCGTCGTAGGGGACCAGGGCCATCCCCGAGACGGTCCGGCCCGGGTCGTCCCAGTCGGGGGCCTGGCGGCGATCGAGGAGCCGGGCGATGGCCGAGGCGATGCGTCGCGAGACGGCCGAGCGGTACGGGGCGTCGGCCTGGAGGAGATCAGCTTGCGAGCGGTTGAGCAGGCTCTCGGCGGGGGCGGGGGGGAGCCCCTGACGTCGGGCCAGGTGCTCGGCGAAGGTGCGGTCGCCGCGATCAGACGCGAGGAAGGCGGCCTCGCCGCTGGCGGCGGCGGTGCCGATCCGGATCAGGTCGGTCAGGTCGTCGGCCCCGCCCTGGAGGGCCTGCTGGAACTGGCTCAGCTCGGCGATCAGGGCGTCCAGCTCGCGGCGGGTCATGAGCATCTCGACCGTCACGAGGGGTTGGCCGCCGATGGCCTCGGCGATCCAGCCGCGGCGGACCGAGGGGGCACGCCGGCCGTCCTGGCGGGGGTCGGGGCTGGGGTCGGGCCGGGGCAGGCCGCCGTGCAGGTCGACGAGGACCGGGGCGATCTGGTCGAGCCTCAGGCCACGCCGATCGACGTAGTCTTGCAAGCGTCCCTCGGCCTCGGCGTCGAGCAGGGCGGCCAGCTCCCGGGCGGCGAGCACGCGGTCGTCGAGGATCGCCCGCAGGGTCGGCTTCAGGGCCGAGGGGTCACTCAAGGTGGGACGGACGGGGGGAATCGGCCGCTCGAAATCGGCCGAGCGGTCGCGGGGGAGATAGGAGCCGGAGGCGAGGGCGTCCCACTGGCTTCGGTAGCGTTCCGGCTCGTCGCCGCGGAGGTCGTCGCGCTCGATCGAGACGGCGGCGATGGTGATGCGGTGCTGGCGGGCCCAGGTTGCCAGGGCGGCGGCGCGGTCGGCGTCGCGGTCGTGGTCGGGGGCGTCGCCGATCAGGACGAGGAGCTTGGTGGCCAGGTCCCCCTCGCGGCCGGTCGGCCAGACGAGGTAATCGCGGGAGCCGATCGGGGCCTCGGGAGGGGCGGGCAGGGCCGCGGCCACGCCGTCGAGGACGGCCTCGGCCACGGTGCCGTCCCCCCGGGCGGCGGCCTCGATCCGGTCGAGCGCCCCGCGGAAGACGGCGGGGGAGGCGAAGGGGGAGACGATCCGGACCTTATACCCGAAGGACGGGTGGTCGTCGCGGAAGGCGACGAGGGCGAGGCGGAGGGTCACGTCCTGCCGGGTCGCCTCGGCGACCAGCTCGGCGGCCAGCTCGCGGGCGGCGTCGATCGAGCCTTGCATCGAGGCGGTCGTGTCGATGACCAGGGCGAGGTTGATCTGCCGGAGCGACCGTTTCAGGAACTCGGGGGGCTCGCTCGGCGGCGGGGGGGGCGGGGCGCGATCGGCCACGAGGCTGGCGACCTCGAAGATCGTGCGGTCCGGGCCGTCGGCCTGGGGAATGGCGTCGCTGGAGAGGATGGGGAGGCCGAGCATCGGCTCCGAGGCGGATTGCTCGGGCGGGGGGTCGGTGGCCGCTTCCTCCCCCTCGATCGGGCAATCGCTTCCGTGGTCGGGGCAGGGGCGGCCGGCGAGGGCATCGAGCAGGCAGGAGCGCTCGCGGTAGATGACCAGGGGGGGCCGAGGGCCGGCCGGGGTCGGGCGGGCCATGAGCCGCGTGTCCCAGGCCAGGACGCCGGACTCGGGGACCCAGCCGAGCGGAGGACTTTCGGCCGGGCCGATCTGGAGGAAGCGTGCGGAGTCCGGACCGCTCGGGTCGGCAGGGTCGGCCCCGGCCTCGTCGAAGACGAAGTGGATGGAATAGTAGTCGAGGTCGTCGGCCGAGGTCGGGCTTTTCGGATCGGGCCGGAAGCGAGGGCGGAGGCCGAGTTCCCGGACGAGGACCTTGCGGCGGAGGCCGGCGTCGGTGCGGAGGATGCCGTCGTCGATCGGGGTGTCGGCTGGGGTCGTGGATGGGGGATCCTGGTTGGGCCGTACGGTGGTCCGACCGTCAAGGCCCGAGCGATCGCTCGATGAAGGCGGAGGCGATCCGCCGATCCAGGACGCCAGGCCGACCACGCCGCCGATCAGCATGACGAGCAGGTAGACGACGGGCATGCGGTAGAGCGGCGGCATCTGTTGATCCTTACGGCCCCGGACGGATCACTCCGGTTCCCGGTCAATCATCGCGGTTTGGTCGGTCGATCGCCCCCTCACCCGGCCTTCGGCCACCCTCTCCCCCGGAAGGGGGCGAGGGTTGAGATGACTCGGTCGAACTCTCCCTCCATGCGGGGTGAAGATGTTCATCCGAGTCGATTCCGAGGGGTGAGGGAGTCAGAGGCAATCGGTCGAGCACGAGATTAGAGCATGAATCCTCCCAGGCCGGACAGGCCGATCGGCTCTCGGCTGGCGAAGGGTTCGGCGTGGGAGACGCCGACGACGTGCCCCCAGAAGCGGGTGCGGTCGGCGACGGAGTCGATCACGCCGGGTCGGCCTTCCGGCTGGTTATCGACGAGTTGCGATCGGTAGCAGCGCAGGGCGGCGAGCTTCTCCTCGTGCTGGTCGCTGATGTCGAGGACGAAGCTCGGGCGCTCGACGATCTTCAGGTGGACACTGAAATAGTAGAGGATGCGGGCCGGATGGAAGGGGGTGCCGGGGATGTCCGACTTCGAGAGCTTGCTCCAGAAGCGGGCGTCCTCGATCAGGCGGGTGGCGGCGAGGTGGTCGGGGTGGGCGTCCTCCCAGAAGGGGGCGAAGAGCAATCGGGGCCGGACGCGGCGGAAGACGGCCGCCAGGGCGCGGCGGTGCTCGAGGGTCGGTTCGAGGTTCCGATTCGGAAGCCCGAGGTTCGACCGCCAGGGGTCGCCGAGGTGGCGGTTCGCCTCGGCGGTCTCGGCCAGCCGGGTCTCGACCGAGCCGAGGGGGGTCGGCTCGCCGCTGGTCAGGTCGAGGATGCCGACGGACCACCCCTGGCGGATCAGGCGGAGGATGGTGCCGCCCATGCCGAGTTCGGCGTCGTCGGGATGGGGGGCAATGACGAGCGCATCGAGCGATTGGGGATCGTCCACGAGAGTCTGAACGCCTCAATAAGCGGTGGGATGCGGAGCCGCATCGCGAGAAGTCGATGAGTGTCGCATCCGAACCGGTTTACCGGGAATTTGCAAGGGACAGCTCCCGGAGTTCGGCGACTTCCGGGGGCGGCGGGGCGGCCCGCATCGCCTCCCAGCTCCGGCCGGTGATGCGCTCGACGACCCGGATGCCGGAGAGGACGACGGCCATCGTCCCCTGGCCGGGGAAGACCGAGTCGCCGACGACCCAGAGCCCGGGCCCGAGCACGTCGGGGCCGACCGCCAGGAAATTGCTGTTGCCCCGGGAGACGGGGGGGCCGCCGACCGCCCCGGCCGTGCGCCTGGTGTAGCGGGAGAAGCTGCGGGGGGTGCCGAACTCGGCGTGGACGAGGGCATCGGGGGCATCGGGGAGGGCCTGGCCGAGGGCGGCGATCATGCGGGCGGCGTAGTCGGCCTTCTTCGCGGCATGGTCGTCGGCCGAGAGCCCGTGCCAGGCGTCGGGGCGGGTGTGGGTGGAGAGGGTGGCGACGCGGACGTCGGGAGGGCCGTAGCCGGGGTCGCCGGGGGGGGAGAGGGAGACGAGGACGTTGTTGCCGTCGTGGATCGGGGCGAGGTGGTCGCGGAGGACCTGGTAGAACAAGGGGCCGTCCTCGGGGACGGCGTCCTTGCGGATGGCCAGGTAGCCGGTGAAGGCGCTCCAGGCGGCCCGGCTGCGGGCCTCTCGGCGGGCGAGCATGCCGTTCAGGTCGCGGCCGAGGAGCCGGGCGGCCAGGTCGATCGGCAGGTTGAAGGCGACCTGGCGGGCCTTGAGGGTCTGCCGGCGGCGGGTGATGACCTCGAAATGGCCGAGGCCGTCGGGCCGGACCCGGTCGACGAGCGTGGCGCGTCGGAGGGAGCCGCCCATGGCCTCGAAGCGCTCGCCGATGCCCTCGGCGATGGCCTTCATGCCGCCGACGGGGCGGCTCATGCCCATCCGGTAGGCCTGGAGGCAGGCCGAGGCGTTGGCGAAGGGGACGGTCTCCGGCCCGGCCTGCGCGGTGTCCTGCAAGAGCATCGCCACGAGGGCGCGGAAGGGGCGATCGCGGTCGAGGCCGAGCAGGCGCATCACGTCGAGGACGCTGAGCGGCCAGGTGCTCGCCGCCAGCAGGCCGCGAGGGCCGAGGATGCGGAGGTCGTGCACGAGGTCGCCGAGCGACCGGGCCGGGAGCCTCGGCACGCGGCCGGCGCAGGCGAAGAGGGTCGAGCCGACGGCCTCCTGGAGCCTCCAGAAGCGGGTGCGGGCGCGGTCGAGTTTCGGGTCGGAGTCGGGGAATGCGGTTCGGACGTTCTGCTCGAAGCGGGAAGGGTCGGGGACGATGTCGAGCGTCCGGCCGGGCAGGCAGACCCGGTAGCTGGGCGTCCGGGCCCCGGCGGCGTCGAGGCCGAGGAGGCGCAGGAGGCCGCCGACCGGCTCGTCGGGCCCGAGGCCCATGAGCGCGGTGGCCCCGGCGTCGAAGGTGTAAGGGCCGCGGTCGAACCAGCCGGCGCAGCCGCCGAGCTTCGTGTGGGCCTCGAACAAACTGACCCGCAGGCCCTGCGCCCGGGCGAGCGCGGCGGTGGCCAGCCCCCCCCATCCCCCGCCGATGACGATGAGATCGTCCATTCCCCCTCCGATCGGAGATTCCACCGACGCCGGCCGACCGACCGACCGCCCCTCGAATTTCGGGCGATCTTTCCCCGGAGAGAGTGTAGGCAGGCGGCGAACCTTCGGAGATGATGGACCGGGAGATTGACAGGATCGGACCGCGGGCGGTCTATTCGGGGGCGAGCGATCCCGGGCGGGTGGGCGTCAGGTCGCCGCCCGGCCCGCCGAAGGGTCCGTCACGGTCGCCGAGCCGGTAGGGAGTCCTGAGTCCGATGCCCGAGTTTGTCACCCTGGCCCGTCGCGAGGATCTGCCGCCGGGATCGTCGAAGGAAGTCGAGCACGAGGGGACGATCGTCGCGCTGTTCAACCTCGACGGGGAGATCGTCGCGGTCGACGGCATCTGCCCGCACCAGGGGGGTCCGCTGGCCGAGGGGGTCTGCCGGGGAGGGGTCGTGACCTGCCCCTGGCACGGGTGGCAGTTCGACCTCAGGGACGGACGCAGCACGACCTTCAGCTCGATCCGGATCCCGGTCTACGACGTGCGTATTGAGGGGGAGGAGATTCAGGTCGCCCTGGGCTGAGCCGAGCCGAGCTGGACTGAGCCGGCCTGAGTCGAAGCCAAGGTGCTCGTGTGTTCCTCGAATTCTCGTGATCGATAGCCGCCGGGATTGTCTCGTGACCACCTTTCGCGCCGCCCGCAATGACGACATCCCGGCCCTGGTCCGGCTCTGGAACGAGGGGACGCCCGCGTACGGCGTGGCCCGGCCGTTGAAGCCCAGGGAATTGACCGAAGCCTGCCTGAATCGCCTCGGCTTCGCGCTCGGGGACCTGATCGTCGCGCGGGACGACGGCGAGGGGCGGCTGGTCGGGTTCGCCCACGGGGGCTTCGGCCCGGCCGAGGCGGACGGGGCGTCGCACCGGCTCGACCGGTCGATGGGGACGGTCGCCATGCTCGCGGTCGACCCGGAGGCGGACGAGGCGGTTGGCCCCTCGCTGATCGAGCGGGCGGTGGCCAGGCTCCGGGACGGAGGGGCCCGGGTGATTTACGCGGGGGGGCAGTATCCGCTCAACCCGTTCTACTGGGGGATCTACGGGGGGAGCGAATTCGCCGGGATCCTCAAGGGGCACGAGGGGTTTCACCGGGCGGCGCGGGCCTCGGGCTTCGAGGAGGTGTCCCGGTCGGTCTTGCTGGAGCGGGATCTCTCGGGGACGAAGGCCGAGCCGGGGTTCGACCCCAAGTCGGTCCTCCTGCGGCGGCGGTTCCAGCTGACGATCGAGGAGGACGCGGCGTTCGGGCCGTGGTGGGACGCGCTGGCGCTCGGGGCGACGTATGCCATCCGATTCCGGCTGGAGGACTCGGCGGGCCGGGCGGCGGCGACGGCGACGACCTGGGACATGGCCGGGTTCGAACGGCTCGACGGTCGGCTCCGCGCGGGATTGATCGACGTGGGGGTGGCGAGCGAATCGCGGCGCCAGGGGCTGGGGAAATACTTGATTCGCGAGGTGATCCGCTACCATATCCAGAGGGGGATCCACGCGATCGCCGTCCAGACCCGGGCGGCCAACGCGGCGGCCCTCGGCCTCTACCAGTCGCTCGGGTTCGAGCCGGTCGACGAGGCGACCCTCTATCGGCTCGATCGCCCCTGAACCGGGCGACCGCCCGAGACCCTCCGCCGGCCCGCGCCCGACTCGGCACTGCTCGTCCATCACGCCGCGAACACACACCACGCACCAGAAGAAGGAAGTCAACGACCATGGCACGACGCCCTGCCCGAGGTCGGACCCTCCGCGACCTCCGCGCCGAGGTCGAGGCGGTCGAGGCCCGCGATCGAGAGGCCGCCGCCCGAGCCCCCGCGGCCACCCCCATGCGGCCGAGGCCCGAGGAATCGAGCCGCCGCAAGCCCTTGACTCAGCCCCGAATGCGGGTCGTCTGGGCGGTCTGCGACATCGGCGGCCGGCCGGTCGCCACCTTCCCGTACGCACAGAAGGCCGCCGCCGAGGCGCACGCGGCGCAGCTCAAGGCGAAGAAGAAGGCGGAGTTCTTCCTGCGGTCGATCAAGGAGCCGATCGACCCGACGGACGACTGATCGACGCTGTCCCGGAGAAGGGGCGGGATCGCGCGCAGAGACGCGGGGGATCGGGGGACGGGCCATCCCTCTCCCGATCTCTCCCCTGCGACTTCGCGTCCCTGCGCGCGATCTTGCTCCCGGTGCCGGAGCTTGTCGGGATCCGAGGTCGGTGCGTATGCTTGGGACTATGCGCCGCCGTGCGCACCGACTCCGCCCGCGGCCGGCCTCCCCGCCGGCGTTCTCGCCGATCGCTGCCCGCCTAAGTCTTCCGGAGGAGCGTAAGCTGTGACGCATCACCCGATTGCCCGATTGGCCCCGGCTCCGATCGCCCTGGCGTTGGGCCTGGCGACGTTGATGGCCTTCTCGTTTCGACCGACCACCGGCGACGAGACGGGCACCGACCAGGCCGAACCCCACCGCTCCCCGATCGCCCTGGCACTGTCGGCCGACGGCTCCCGCCTCCTGACCGCGAATCAGACGGCCGACTCGGTGTCGCTGGTGGACACGGGATCGGGCGAGGTGCTGGCCGAGATCCCGACCGGAGAGAAGCCGGCGGGCGTGGCCTTCGCCCCCGACGGCCGACGGGGGGCCGTGACGCACTGGTACGGCTACGACCTGGCCGTGCTCCGGGTGGGGGACGACGCGCTGGAGGTGACCGGCCGGATCGAGGTCGGCCCCGAGCCCCGGGGGGTGGTGATCGCCGAGGACGGCAATACGGCGTATGTGACGGTCGGCGTGGCGAATGAGGTCGTTCGGGTGGACCTCGATCGCCTGGAGGTCACCGGGCGGGTGGCCGTGGGCCGGGAGCCGAGGGGCCTGGCCCTCAGCCCCGACGGCGAGCGATTGCTCGTCGGCAACACGCGGTCGGGCGACCTGACCCTGATCCGGACGGCGGATCTGAACGTCGAGCGGACCTATCCGGTCCGGGGGTCGAACCTCCGACAGGTGGCGATCGACCCCTCGGGGGAATTCGGCTACGTCGCCAACATGGAGAACCGGGGGATGGCGACGACCGACCGGAACATCGACCTCGGCTGGGTGCTCGGCCAGCGCCTGACGCGGGTGCCGCTCGACGGCTCGCCCGAGGACTACGCCACGCAGTCGCTCGACCCGCAGGGGGACGCCGTCGGCGACGTGCACGGCCTGGCCGTCAGCGGCGACGGGAAGTACATCGCGATTTCGGCGGGGGGATCGCACGAGGTCATTTTGCTCCGGACCGACCTGCAACGGCTCCCGTGGCGCACGGGGGGCTCGCGCGACCTGATCCACTTCTCGCTGCTCGGCGGCGACGGCCGCTTCCGCCGCGTCGCCACCGGGGGCCGGCCGACCGAGCTGGCCTTCGCCCCCGACGGCAAGACCCTGTACGCGGCCAACTACCTGGGCGATTCGGTGCAGGTGATCGACGCCGAGGCGGGCGAGCTGGTCCGGACGATCGACCTGGGAGGGCCCGAGGAGCTGTCGGTCGTCCGCCGGGGGGAGATCATCTTCCACGACGCCGTGCGGTCGCACAACCAGTGGTATAGCTGCAACACCTGCCACAGCGACGGCCACCACAACGGCGAGCGCTTCGACACCATGAACGACGGCTGGCACGACTTCTCGAACCTCCGCTCCGCCCGCAGCCAGAAGGACGTGCCGACCCTCCGGGGCGCGTATCAGACCGGGCCCTGGACCTGGCACGGCTGGCAGGGGAGCTTCGAGGAGGCCATGGTCGAGTCGTTCACCAAGAGCATGCAGGGGGAGGCGCCGACCGACGACGAGGTGCAGGCCCTCATCAGCTATCTCAAGACGCTCGAACACCCCCGCAACCCGTACGTCGGCCCCAACGGCGAGATCTCCGAGGCGGCCGAGCGCGGCCGGGAGGTCTTCCGATCGCCGAAGGCCGCGTGCAACACCTGCCATTCCGGCCCGAACTTCACCGACGGCGAGATCCACATCGTCGGCCTCGAAGAAGAGCGGGACGTGCACAAGGGGTACAACCCGCCGTCGCTCCGAGGGACCTACGACAACGACCCGTACCTGCACGACGGCCGCGCCCGGACCCTCCGCGACGCCCTGACCGGCGACCACGCGCCGGACTTCGTCACCGGCCTCGGCGAGCTGACCGAGCAGGAGACGTCGGACCTGATCGAGTACCTGAAGACGCTCTGATCGATGATGGTCGTGCTCATCGTCCCGTTCCTGGCCCTGGCCTCCGTCGGGCTTTTGCTCAGCCTCGTCGCCCACGGCTGCGCCTGGCTGGGGGTGCCCCAGCCGCTCGGGATGGCGACCTGGGGCCTGCACCTCGGCATCTTCGTGGTCTGGCTGCCCGCCTTGCTCGCCTCGGGGCAGATGACCCGGGGGGCCAAACGGGAGGATGCCTGGCGCGTCGCCCTGCGGGGATGCCCGGCCTGGATGCGGTGGATGACCTCGGCCTTCTTCGTCTACGCCTTCTTCAACTTCTTGCTCTTCTTCGCAGCAATGGCACCGGCCGGGGAGCAAGCCGCGGAAGGAGACATGCCCCCGGCAGTGTTCCGGGGGTTTTCAGGCCACTGGATGGCCTTCTATTCGGCGGCGCTGGCGATGCTGTATTCCTCGTGGATCATCTCATCGCGAGGCGAGCCCGGGGGTCTTGTGAAGAAGCCGGATGGGGTCTTGCAGGAGGGCGTCACGAAGAATCCCATGATGTGGGATCGTGATCTGGATGCGTGATCGGGGCGATGGGGGACCGACTCCTGACCGGCCCGGGATGCGTCGCCCCGTTGCGATCAGGACGAGCCCGCCTCGTCGGTCGCCCCCTCCTCCAACTGGATGACCACCTCGTGCAGCCGCCAGTCGAGGCGGAGCAGCCGGTCGCGGGCCTCGGCGACCCGGGGCATGAGGTCGCGGTGATGGACCGGCGCGACGAAGGCCTCGCCGAGGAAGACGTGGCCGGCCTCGCGGAGCCGGACGCGGGCGTCGCGGACCCAGTCGAGCTTCTTCAGCTCGGTGGCGATCCGGGCGGGCAGGGCCTCGACGGCGGCATCGTCGACCCGGTGCGGGACGCGGTCCATCAGGTCGAAGACGCAGGCGCGGAGGTTCTTCCCGCCGTCGAGGAGGATGTTGAAGGAGATCAGCAAGGCGGCGAGCGAGTCGGCCCACCAGAACCCCAGGGCGATGCCCAGGATGCCGAGGATGGCGGTCAGGCCGGTCTTCCAGTCGGCCCGGTTCATTTCGGCGTCGGCATAGAGCACCTTGTCGTGCAATCGGCGAGACGGCTCGGCCTTCGCCCGGCCGAGGAAGACGGCAGGCACGACGCTCCAGACCAGGATCGGCAGGAACAACCAGCCCCGCCAGATGACCCGGCCGAAGACCTCGATCGAGCCGATGGTGGGCCGGTGCACCTGGATCAGCGACAGGCCCGAGTCGAGGAACAGGAAGGCCCCGAGCGCGACCAGCCCCACCGACGCCACCAGGAAGGCGATCGAGACGACCCGGTGGAAGCCGTAGGGGAACTGGACGCTCGGCGACCGCTCGCGGAAGGGCTGGGCGACCAGGAAGGCGATCGGGGCCGTCAGGCTGAGGCCGACCTCGACCAGCTCCGCCTTGATGATCTGCGTCCCGTCGTAGACCAGGCCGAACAGGACCAGGACGCTGAGGAGGTAGGCGATCGTGATCGCTTCGAGCCGGACGGCCCGTCGCAAGAATCCGCGCCGGTCCGAGGGGAACTCGAAATCGGCGAGCGGTTTCATGGGCCGTCCTCCCGGCTCGCGCCGCGTCGGGCGATCCAGCGGTCGAGGTGGAGGAGCCAGCCGTTTTCTCCCGGAGCAATGGCCAGGATGACCGGCTGGTCGCCGTCGCGGTCGTGCGGCCTCGACATGCCGATCGTCCCGCGCCAGGCCGTGTCCTCGGTGATCCCGCCGACGACCAGGTCCAGTTCGTGACGCTCCAGCCGGTGCATCAAGGCCGTCTCGCCGCCGACGGTCCACTCGACCCGGGCCCCCAGCTCGTCGGCCAGGCGACGAACGAGTGCGACCTCCGTGCCCTCCGGCTCGCCTCCGCCCCGCACGTCGACCCAGGGGGGATGATGCACGGCCCCAACCCGCATGGTGCCGTCCCGCGCCCGCTTCAGCGTCCCTTTCGGGTCGAGCGGGAGGCCGCAGCCGGTGGCGAGCAGGACGGCCAGAGGCGGAATCAGCCAGACGCGGAGCCGGCTCGCATCGGGTGGGAGGGTCATTAGCAACGGTCCTCTCGGTTCCGAGCGGGACTGGCCCGATCAGGGGCCGTCGGACTCGTCGCAAAGGCCATTCCCACGGGCGGGCATCGCCCATCACGAACGCGGCCCGGCCTTCTTCCTCAATGGAGGGGGAGGGCCGGGCCGTTCGGGATTTTGATCAGAGTCCGACCGGTCGGTCACTCACTCCGGCCGCCGAGCAGGCCCGACCGGAAGAGGAAGTAGAGCAGGGTGAGGATGCTCGACAGGGTGGCGGCCACGTAGGTCCAGGCCGCGGCGTTGAGGACCTTGGCGACGACCGGCTCTTCCTGGGCGGTGATCAGGCCGGTGGAGAGCAGGTGTTCCCGGGCGCGTCGGCTTGCGTCGAACTCGACGGGGAGGTTCACGAGCTGGAAGACGACGACCGCCGAGAACAGGGCGATGCCGCCGATGATGATGTTCATCGAGCCCATGAAGAAGCCGACGATCATGACGATCCAGGCGAAGTTCGACCCGAACCCGGCGACCGGGACCAGGAGGTTCCGGATCGCCAGGGGGCCGTAGCCGTGGGCGTCCTGCAGGGCGTGCCCGGCCTCGTGCGCGGCGATGCCGAGCGCGGCCAGGGAGTGCTCGCCGTAGACGCCCGGGGAGAGGCGGAGGACCTTGTGCCGCGGGTCGTAGTGGTCGCTCAGGTAGCCGTCGACCGGCTCGATGTCGACGCGGTTCAGGCCTTCGGAGTGCATGACCTCGGCCGCGGCCTGGGCGCCGGTCACGCCGGCCGAGGAGGGGATCTGGGCCCCCTCGGCATAGGCGGACTTCACGCGCATCTGGGCCCAGGCGGCCAGGAGCATCGCCGGGGCGAGAAACAGGAAGTAGACGGGGTCGAAAATCACGGTTCCATTCCTCCTCGGTTCAGGTACTGGCGTCTGCCAGGGTGTTCGTTTGTGAGGGACAGATGTTGTCTTCTACGAACCGAAGAGGCCATCGGTTCTCGGCCGTCAGCCGGATGGGCACGGGGCAGGGGGCGGCCGGAATCAGGGGGACCAGGATCGCAGGCGGTCCCGCCACGAGATCAGGCGTCGGGCCAGGCGAATCCGGCACGAGGAGGCCGACGGCCCGGCGTCCAGGAGCGTCAGGACCGGCTGACCCGTCAGGAACGCGGTGCCCGGCGGGGGGAGATCCGCGACCCTCGGCAGGCGCCCGGATCCGGGGTCGGTCTCCGGCCATCGGATCGCGTCCGGAACCCGGCCCCCGGCCGGTGCGAAGACGACCAGCTTGCCCACCCGCCCGCGAGGACGCATCACGCAAGTCTCGTGCCCCGCCTCGGCGGCCTCGGCCCCGAAGGCTGCGGCATGGTCGCGGAAGAAGGGACGGCCGGTGGCCCATTCGAGCACCTCGACCGACGCGGTGGGCCTCGGGTTGACCTCGACGGGCCAGGCCGCGCCCCGGCTCAGGACGAAATCGACCCCGAAGAGGCCCCGAAGGCCGAAGTCACGGGCGAGGAGTGAACCGAGCTGCCCGAGCTGCGTTCGAACGGCCCGAGCCACCCGGACGGGGCCGACGCTCCCGAGATAGCCAAACGCCGCGCCGTCGTGTCCGATCCACTGCCGCGTCACACCACACAGGCGGGCCGATCCGGCGGCGGTGCCGACGAAGACGGCCGAGCCGCTCGGGCCGAGGATTCGGCGCTGGAGGTACTCGCCCCCCTCGACCGGGGCGGGACCGTTGGCGTCGAGGGGTCGGATGTGGGCGCCGCCGGCCGATCGGAGACGCTTGACCAGCCACGAGCCGTCGGTCGGGAGGCCGTGCGCGTGGCGTCTCGCGTCGATGGCGGGGAGCCCGGCGCGTCGCAGGGCGTCGGCCAGGGCGAAGGGGTCGCGGACTGCTCGCACGACGGCTCCGGGGTTGCCCCACAGGGGCCGCTCGCGGGCGATGCGGTCGATCAGGGTCGGGTGATTCTCGATCGCCCCGGTGTAGCACCAGGGGGTGCCCGGGAGGGTGGCCCTGAGCGAGAGCCCCTCGATCGCCTCGGGGTAGGACGGGGGATCGACCCGGTGGGCCGGGCAGGCATGCCGGAGATCCCAGTCGGCGAAGAGGTCGATGGCGACGGGGTCGAACCAGGCCCGGATGGCCGAGAAGGCGGAGGCTCGCACGCTGGCCCCGACGAGCAAGACCGTCCTGGACACGAGGGGAGGCTCCGCGATCGATCGGGGCGGCGGGGTCGTGAACGCGTTCGGGGACGGGCGAGGCTCGATCGCCGCGAAACGCGAGGGGCGATCCCGGCCAAAGCCGCCGCCCGACCCTTGCGAGGCGGTGCGGTCCTGTTATCATGCCACCCAACCGCCGGCCGGACCATTGCGCAACCAAAGGAATGGAGCGAGATGGATCGGCCGGACGTCCGCAACGCAATCCGCCCCTGCATCTGTTTCCCCGCAACACGCCCCGGAGAACTGACTGATGGCAAGCGATCACACCCTGCTCATCGGAGAGGCCCTGGTCGGTGATGGTAACGAGGTCGCCCACATCGACCTGATGATCGGCACGAAGACCGGCCCGGTCGGCGCGGCCTTCGCCAATGCCCTGGCCAACCAGTCGCACGGCCACACGAACCTGCTGGCGGTGCTTGAGCCGAACCTGGCCGTCAAGCCGGCCACGGTCCTGATCACGAAGGTCACGATCAAGGGGCTCGACCAGGCCGTCCTGATGTTCGGCCCTGCCCAGTACGCCGTGGCCAAGGCCGTGGCCGACTGCGTGGCCGACGGCACGATCCCGGCCGACAAGGCCGAAGATCTTTGCATCGTCTGCGGCGTCTTCATCCACCCGGAGGCCAAGGACAAGGACAAGATCAACCAGTACAACTACGAGGCCACCAAGCTCTCGATCCAACGCGCCATGAAGGGCGAGCCGGCCGCCTCGGAAGTGGTGCAGAAGAAGGACTCGGCGTCGCACCCGTTCGCCAAGTGAGCGGATTCGGGTCGTGCGGTGGTCGAAGCGGCACGGCTCGCCTCGACCATCGCGCGACCTGGATTCTTCTGATGCCGACGTCCGTGGTTGTGAAACGGTCCCCTGGTCCCTCGACTGGGCCGGGCGGGGGGATCGGCCACCTTTTGTCGACGAGCCTCCCACGATGAAGACGATCCTCTTGCAGCTTGATACCGATGCGCAGCCGAGCGTCTTCGATGCGGTCGTCGCGGTGGATGCCGGTGTCGATCACCTGTTCCGGCACGGGAATGTCGCGCCGGTGCAGGTCCGCGACCTGATCTACGGCGCACTGTTTACGCGAGGTCCCAAGGACCTGAAACAGACCGCCGTGTTCATCGGCGGGACCGATGTGGACCGGGCCGAGGCCCTGCTGAAGGCGGCGAAGGAGGCCTTCTTCGGCCCCTTCCGCGTCTCGGTCTTGCTCGACCCGAACGGGGCGAACACGACGGCCGCGGCGGCGGTCCTGTCGGCCAAGGCGGGGATGGGCGGTTCGCTCGACGGGGTGAAGGCGGCGGTCCTGGCCGCGACCGGTCCGGTCGGCCAGCGTGTGGCCCGGTTGCTCGCCCGGCAAGGGGCCGAGGTGACGGTCTCGTCGCGACGCCCGGATCGGGCCGAGGCGGTGGCCCGGGCGATCGGCGAGGCGACCGGGGCGAAGCTCACCCCACTGGCCGGGGTCGACGCCGACGCCATGGCCGAGGGGCTGGACGGGTGCCGGCTCATCGTCTCCGCGGGGTCGACCGGGGTGACGCTCCTGCCGAAGTCGGTCCGATCGACCCTGGGCGACCTGCGGGTGATGATCGACCTGAACGCCGTCCCCCCGCTGGGGATCGAGGGGATCGAGGTCTACGACCGCGACGCCGACCGCGACGGGGTCCGCACCTGGGGGGCCATCGGCGTGGGCGGCCTGAAGATGGGCATCCACGCGAAGGCGATCCGGGAGCTGTTCCAGGCCAACGACCGGATCCTCGACGCCGAGGAGGTCTTCGCGATCGGCGAGGCCCTCGATTGAGGGTGTCGGGACCGGCCCCGCCGTGACGAAGGGTTGAGAGGCGAGTGATTGCCATGCCTCGCGTCGTCGGGACCGACCCCGGGACCGGGAGCCTCGACCTGCTGCTGCTGGTCGACGGGGAGGTGGCCGATCAGGCCCGCCTGGCTCCCGACGCCTCGACTGCGTCCCTGATCGAGCAGCTCCGCCGCTGGCAACCGCTGGACCTGATCGCGGGTCCCTCGGGCTACGGCTTGCCACTGGTCCGAAACGAAGACGCCACGGCGGAAGACCTGGCGTTGATGACCCTGGTGCGGCCGGAGGAGCGGGGGCGGTCGCTCGGCGTGGGGGGGTTCTCGGGCTGGCTCGATGCCCTGGTGCGGTCGGATCTGCCGGTCGTCTTCCTGCCGGGGGGGATTCACCTGCCCACGGTCCCCGCACATCGGAAGGCGTTGAGGATCGATCTCGGGACGGCCGACAAGGTCGCGGTGGCGGCACTGGGGTTGTGGATTGATGCCGATGAACGGGGGCTGCCTCCCTCGGAATCGACCTTCGCGGTGGTCGAGATCGGCTCGGCCTTCTCGGCGATTTTGGTGATCGAACAAGGCGCACTCGTGGATGCCTCGGCAGGGTCGGCCGGGCCGATCGGGGTGCGGTCGTCGGGGCTCTGGGATGGCGAGGCGGCGTACTGGCTCGGCCCACTGTCGAAGCAGGATCTGTTCCGAGGGGGCCTGGACGACCTGGGGGAGGTCGGGCTCCGGGCATTCCAGGAATCGTTGCGCAAGCACCTGGCAGGATTGCGCGAGGTGACGCCGTTTGATCGGATTTACCTTTCGGGATCGGCCGCGGATCGTCCCGAGCTGGGGCCTTTGGTGCGGGAGACGCTCGCGCGGTTCGGCCGGGTGTCGCCCCTGGATTCCTTGCCGGGCGCGTGGGTCAAGCACGCGGCGCAGGGGGCGGCGCTGCTGGCCGATGGCCTGGCGGGGGGACGTCATGCCGACCTGGTGGCGTCGCTCCGGCTCCGGGAGGCGTCGGGGACGGCGCTCGACGGCCTGGCCCACCTGAGGGGGCCGAGGTCGCCGGGGGAAGGGGCACCGCACGCTTGATCCGAGCCGGGGGTTGGCCCGACAATCGGGGACCGTCGTTCCCCGCCTGGCCCTCGCCGACTCGATCGGAGCCCTCTCCCGATGATCGCCCAACGCTCGCGGATCGCCTGCCTGTTCGTCGCGCTGACCGTCCTCGTGCCTCCCGTCGCGTCGGGGCAAGGGCAAGGGCAGGGGCTCGACATTTACTATGTGGATGTGCTCGGCGGCGCGGCCACGCTGATCGTCACGCCGGAACGCGAGTCGATCTTGATCGATTCGGGATGGCCGGGGTTCGACGACCGCGACCCGAAGCGGATCGTGCATGTCTTGAAAGAAGTTGCCGGGCTGGATCGGCTCGACCATCTGGTGACGACCCACTGGCACACCGACCATTACGGCGGGGTCGAGGGGCTGGCGAAGCTGGTCCCGATCGGACGCTACTGGGATCGCGGGCTGCCGTCGGACGGGCTCGACGGGCTCGACTTCCCGGACGGCCCGAAGCCCGATGACCCGTTGCTGGTGGCCTACCTCGGTGCCGCCGAGGGGAACCGATCTGTCTTGCAGCCGGGCGATACGCTTCCGCTGGCCGGGGAGGTCTCGGCGGTGGTGCTGGCGTCGGGCGGCAAGGTGCTGGCGTGCTGCGAGGGGGGTGAAGGGGTGGGGAATGCCCGGTGCGACGACCTGCCCGCCGACAAGGCCGAGGACCAGTCGGACAACGCGCGGAGCATTGCGTTGATCGTGCGACTCGGGGCGTTCGACTTCCTCGACTGCGGCGACCTGACCTGGAACATCGAGCGGCAACTGGTCTGTCCGGTCGATCAGATCCGGGCGACGGACGAGCGGGAGGGTGACGACCAGGCGATCGACGTGTACCAGGTCACGCATCACGGGCTGGACAGCTCGAATCACCCGACCTTGATCCGGACGATTGAGCCGACGGTCACGGTGATGAACAATGGTCCGCGCAAGGGGGGATCGGCGTCGGTCGTGCATCTCTTGAAATCGATCCCGAGCATCCAGGCCAACTACCAGATGCACCGCAACGTGACGACCGGCCCCGAGGACAATACCGACCCGGCCCTGATCGCCAACGACGACCCCGAGGGGGGGCAGTTCCTCCACATCCACGTCGAGCCGGACGGCTCGGCGTATTCGATCCGGATCGGGACGGATGGGGAGGTGAGGACGTTCGAATCGAAGTAATTGCTCACTCGATTCGCTCGGTGTGCCGGAATCGGGAGGACTCAGGCAGCCGCCTTCGATCGTTTGGCCCGGGGCTGGTTCTTCCACCGCCGATGGAGCCAGAGGTACTGGGTCGGGTCGCGCCGGACCATGCGTTCGAGGGCGGCGGTGTAGCGCCGGGTGAGTTCGGGGATGAGGTCGGGGGAGGCGTTGTCGGCGTTCACGTCGATGACCTCCTCGACCTCGACGAGGTACTGGAAGTCGTCCCCGATCCGTCGGGCGCCGCCGACGACGATGGGGGCATTGAACTCGATGGCGAGCAGGGCGATGGCCTTGAAGGTGGAGGCGGGTCGGCCGAAGAAGTCGACGAACAGGCCCTTCGGGCCGGCGTCCTGGTCGCCGAGCATGGAGAGGAGGCCGCCGGACTGGAGGACGTCGAGCATCTCGTCGGAGCCGCCACGCTTGGCGATCATCTTCTGCCCGGTCTGCTCGCGGAACTCCTTCAGGTAGCGCTCCAGGTACGGGTTATCGAGCACCCGGGCCACCGAATGCGGCGGGAATCCGAAGGCGCCGAACATGTAGCCGGCCATCTCCCAGTTGCCATAATGGCCGGTGAGCATGATCATCGGCCCCCCCTTGAGCAGGCGCTCGATGACCGGCTCGTGCCCCTTGAGGGTGATGAACTTGCGCCAGGTGGTCAGGTGCAATCGCTTGGGAATATGAAGCATTTCCATGACCATGCGGAGGAAATGCCGATAGACCCCCCGGACGATCTCGTCGCGCTGTTCCACCGTGTACTGGTCGCCGAACGCGTGCTCAAGGTTTTCCATCGCCACCCGTCGATGGCGCTTGTCGATCTTGTAAACCAGGGCCGCGATGGCATCGGCCAGGGCGTACGATTGACGCATCGACAACGATTGGGCGATGAACACGACCAGCCGTACGCCGAGATACGCGGCGTAGTCGACGAATCGGTTGCGACGCTTGACGCGGGCGGGCTTGGGGAACATCGGCGGTCACTCCATTGAGCCACGATGTTGAGGAGAGAAATGCGAGGTGTGCCGAGCTTACCGCGAGTGCCGAGTCCAGATCGCTCGTACCCCTTGGAATACACCGTTCGCGATCGTCGTGATCCCGAGCATCATCAGCACATAGGTCAGGCCAATCAATCCCAGCAGGGCGAGGAAATTCACGTACACCAGGAACACGGCGGGGGTTTCGAACACAACTCTCGCAATGGCAAGCACCGCTCCGATGACAGCGATCCCCACCCCGCACAACCGGACGAATCGCCCGGCGAACAGCTCGTGTTCGTCCCACATGCGTTCTACTCCTTGCCGATCGTCTTCCGCGGAATTGCAAGGGAAAGTCGGGTCGAAATGAAAGGGATGTTGCCTGGTCCTCAGCCTCTCATTTCACTCATTCAAGCGAACATCGAACGGCCCCGGGGCTCCGGAATCGGACGACCGAGTTCCTTCGCGGTTTCGATCCATTGGGCGATCACGACCTCGATCGCGTCGATCGCCTCTCGATAAGTCGCTCCGTCCGCGGCGCATCCGGGAAGTTCTGGGACCTCGGCGATGAACGCCTGGTCCACGTCACTCCAGTAAAGGGTGATGTCATCGCGTGGATTACTGATCATCGTCATCCCCCGCCACTCGGTATCGAACAACCAATTCCTCGTCGGGCAGGAGAATCGGCCTGCCCGACGAGGAGTAGAGAGGCTCACGCGTCGTGGAGCGGCAGGGTCACCGGCTTGCCGCCTTCGGCGGCGGACTTGTAGATGGCGCGGATGACCTCGACGGCCTTGCGCCCTTCCTTGCCGTCGACGAAGGGGGGGCGGTTTTCGTCGATGGCGGCGAGGAAGTCGGCGAGCTGGTCGCGGTGCCCGGCGTGGGAGATGGCGCGGGGGTCGGCCCCGCCGCCGGTGGCGCCGGCCCTGGCCATGGCAGCGATGATGTCGTTGTCGCTGGGGACCTTCTCCTGGAACTCCCAGAGGGTGATGTCGTCCTGCTCGATCCGGGCCGAGCCGCGGTCGCCGTGGATCTCGATCCGCTTCGAGAGGCCGGGGTAGGCGCTGGTGGCGGCCTCGATGACGCCGAGGGCGCCGTTCTTGAAGCGGATGGCGGCGACGACGGTGTCCTCGACCTCGATCCGCTCGTGGGCGAGGGTGGCGGCCAGGGCGGTGACGGTCTCGATCTCGCCCATCATCCAGATGAGGAGGTCGACGTTGTGGATCGACTGATTCATGAGCGCCCCGCCGCCGTCGAGCGCCCAGGTGCCGCGCCAGCCGCCGGAGTCGTAGTATTCCTGGGTCCGCCACCACTTGATGTAGGTGTCGCCGAGGGTCAGGCGGCCGAAGCGGCCCACCTCGATCGCCTCCTTCAGGCGGCCGTTGGCGGCGGAATAGCGCGAGGGGAAGATCGTGCAGAGGCGGACGCCGGTCGAGTCGCACGCCTCGATGATCGCGTCGCAGCGAGGGAGGGTGATCTCCAGGGGCTTCTCCACCACGACGTGCTTGCCGGCCTTCGCGGCGGCGACGGCGGGGTCCATGTGGGCGCCGCTCGGGGTGCAGACGCTGACGACGGTGACGCCGGGGTGGGCGAGCATGGCGTCAAGGCTGTCGAAGACGGCCACGTCTCCCCCCTCGGCCATGCCGACGATCTTCTCGGCCCGCTCGCGGACCGGGTCGAAGGCGGCCACGACACGGGCGTTCGGGATCTCGTTGATCGCCTTGGTGTGGAACTCGGCGATCATGCCGCAGCCGACGAATCCAATGCCATGTTCGGCCATGAGGGGGGCGTCCTTTGAGTTCGAGAGGAAGGTGTGTCGCTCGGGCACGTTAACGGGGTTGAACCGGGGCCAGCAGGGTGTCGACCGCGAGCCGGGCGACCTCCCGGCCGTCGATGACGAGGGGGATCGCGGCGCTCCTGGCGAAATCGCGGCGCGATCGGTATTCGGGGGTCGGGTCGGGCCCGGTCGGTTCGGAGTAGACCTCGATCCGGTCGGCGTTGAGGTTGGCGATCCAGTAGGTCGGGATGCCGGCCTCGGCGTAGATCGCCATCTTGCGGCGGTCGAAGGCGTAAGAGGAGTCGGCGACCTCGACGACGAGGTTCACGTCGGCTGCCTGGGGTTTCTGCTGGTCGTAGGAGTCGATGTCGCCCCGAAGGACCGAGATGTCCGGTTCGGGCTCGCTCCGAGCCAGCACGATCGGGTCTTCCTTGCCGACATGCCATCCTGCAGGCAGGGCACGCTCAATGAACCGTGCCAGCCGTTTCGTGGTGCCGATGTGCCGTTCGTATCTGGTCATCTTCTCGACCACGAGGCCCTCGATCAGCTCCACCCGATCGTCGGGGGTGAGGATGCCTGATCGTCCGAATGCTTGATACTGCTCGACGCTCAAGCGGTAGAGCCGGTAGGCGGGATCGGCCAAGGGGGCCGAGGGAGCAGCCGACGCAGGGGCCGGGGCCGGTCCCAGGCCGGGGGTGTCGACGTGTGTCACGCCGTGCTCGCCGGTTCGGTCGGAAGCCGTGGTGGACATGATGGCACACCTCGCAATCGCGATCGCGTGTTCGGCGATCCGAGAGGTCAAGAGAGCTTCACCCGGGCAATCTTCCGCTTGCCGACGCGGACGATCAACCCGTCCTCGACGGCGATGGATTGCTTCGGGTCGTTGGCAACCTCGCGGTCGGGGCCGATCGTCACGCCGCCGCCCTCGATCACCCGGCGTGCGTTCGAGGTGCTCGACTCGAACTTCAGGGCGACGATCAGGCGGGGCAGGGGGAGCTTCCCCTCGGCGTCGAGCTGGTCGCGGGGGAGCGTGACCTCGGGGATCTCCACCGGGTCTTCCCCGGCGGCACGGCGGCGGAAGGCGGCGGCGGCGGCCTCGGCGGCCTCGGGGCCGTAATACTGGGTGACGATCGCCTTGCCGAGGGCCTCCTTGGCGTCTCGGGGGTTGAGGCCGGGGGCGAGCAGTTGATCGACCTCGGCCAGCGGGAGGTTGGTCAGGAGGGTGAAGAACTGGCGCATCGGCTCGTCGGGGATGCTCATGACCTTGCCGAACTGCGTCTCGGGGGGCTCGGCCACGCCGATGTAGTTCCCGAGGCTCTTGCCCATGCGGCGGTGGCCGTCGGTGCCGACGAGGATCGGCAGGGTGATGGCCACCTGCGGGCGCTGGCCGCGGGCCTGCTGCAGGTCGCGGGCGACGAGGAGGCTGAAGAGTTGCTCGGTCCCGCCCAGCTCGACGTCGGCCTTGATCTCGACCGAATCCCAGCCTTGCATCAAGGGGTAGAGGCATTCGTGGAGATAGACCGGCTTCTCGGCGGCGATGCGCTTGGCGAAGTCGTCGCGGGCCGAGATCTGGCCGAGGGTCATGCGGCGGCAGAGGTCGAGGACGTCGAGGAACGACCACTTCGAGAACCAGTCGCCGTTCTTGTGGACCTCGGCGCGGTCGAGGTCGATGATCTTGCCGACCTGTTCCAGGTAGTCCCTGGCGTTGGCCTCGACCTGGGCCTCGGTCAGGGCGGCCCGGGTCTCGTCGCGGCCGGAGGGGTCGCCCACCAGTGCGGTATAGTTGCCGATGATGATGACGGCGGTATGTCCGAGGTCCTGAAACTGCCGGAGCTTGCGCAGGGGGACCGTGTGGCCGAGGTGGACGTCGATGCCGGTCGGGTCGATGCCGTACTTGACGCGCAAGGGGGTCCCGGTGCGGGCCGAGTGGTCCAGCATCTTCACGAAGTCGAGCTCGGGGGTGATCGCGTCGATCCCACGGCGGAGGAGTTCGAGTTGCTCGGCGGCAGGAAGCATCGGGGGGAACCGGCCTTTGGCGTCAATCGAGGCGAATCGGTCCCGGGAACGGGCCCCCGGGCGAAGCGGGTTGCGATTCTAGGCCATCGCGGGAAATCGGACAAGGTGGCCCGCGAGGCCCGGCAGACCTAGGATAACGGGGATCGCCGCCCTCGGGGGCGATCCCCGAAACACGAAACGTGCCCGAACCCTGGAGCGATCCTGCTCATGCCGCTCGATGCTGCCGATCTCGACATCCCGATGCGCTCGGCCTGGCTCCTGCTCGGGATGGCCGGGCTGGTCTTGCTGGCCATCTCGGCGGCCTGGGCCCTGGCGATCGAGCGGGCCTGGGGCGGCCGGCCGGTGATCCCGACCCGGCCGGGGAGGCCGGTCCCCTGGGGGGGGCCCCAGGTCTTCGCGAGCTTCTTCCTCTGGCAGTTCGCGACGCTGGTCGCGGCGAGCCTGCTGCGGGCGCGCCGGGGGCCGGACGCGGAACCGAAGCTGGTCGAGGCCATGGGGGCGGTGGCCCTGATCAACCTGCTGGTCCTGATCGCCTTGCCGGGCCTGCTCGGGCTCTGGAACCGGGCCCGGGCCTCGGACTTCGGCCTGTCCGGGGGCGGGGGTCGGATCGGCCGGGACGTGCTCCTCGGCGTCGTCTCGGCGGTCTTCTGCCTGCCCCTGGTCTACTCGGTGCAGTTCATGGCGATCCTCATCTGGCCGCCGACCGCGCACCCGTTGCAGGAGATGCTATTCGAGGAGCGATCGCCCTGGGTCATGGTCCTGGCCTTCGTCTCGGCCGTGATCTTCGCGCCGGCGGCCGAGGAGCTGCTGTTCCGGGGCATCCTGCAAGGCTGGCTCGAGAAGCGGTTCGGGGTGACCCGGACGGCGATCGCCGAGGACCGGGAGACGGATCGGGATTCCATCGACCTGCAGCCGGGGCTGGATCCGGGGGTGGCGAGCCTGACGGCGCTGGTGGTCCCGGCGGCGATCTTCGCGCTCGTCCACTTCGGTCAGTGGCCGGCGCCGTTGCCCCTGTTCGTGCTGGCGATCGCGCTGGGCTTGCTCTACCGGAGGACCAAGAGCATCGTCGCCCCGATCGCCGCGCACGCCACGTTCAACGGCCTGAGCACCGTCGGCATGATCGTCCTGGTGCTGATCCTCCCGGAGGCGGAGCCGGAGGCCGTGCCGGTGCCCGGGCCGGCGGAGCCGGGCATCTCGGCCCCGGGCGAAGGGGAGGCCGAGGAAACGTCCGGGCCGCCCCAGGCCGGAGAATCGGGGCATTCGGAAGCCCGGTCGATCCGTCGGTCGCATCCAAATGTTGAATCGGTGTGAAGATTCGGGTTTTCACTTGCCCGGTCCCCCAGACGGGATTAGGATGCGAGTACCTCGATCACGGGTTTTCCGAGCGAAGACTCCCTCTCTGTGTCGTTGCCTCGGCGGTCAGGACCTCATCAGATTCGATCGTTTGAGGTCATCCGAACCTCCCGATCCCTTGAATCTCGTGAAGTCCGGCCTCGGTTGGGACGATATCTTCGGGGTCCTCCTCCGACCCGACGGTCGCAGGACGGCGGTTCGCGCTCACCCCCCCTTCCGGTCGTGCCTGGCGCGGGCCTCCCTCGGTTGCTTGAATCCGAACACCCGGCCCCCGCGGTGGTGGAACACCGCGACCGGTTGCCCGGCCGCCAAGGATCGCGCGCCGTGGCACTCGGGATGCGGGGCGAACTCGGTGCAACGGATTGGATGGATGAGGTCGAGGTCGCTGAAGTGGTGGCCTGACCCTCTCGTTCTGGAGTGATAGGAAACGATGAGCGTGGTGAATTCCAAGAAGAAGACCGCACCGACGCACAACGGGTTCGAATGGGCCGGAGCCATGGCCCGGATCCGACGCGGAGGGGTCTCGGCCCGGAGCGGTCGCCGCTCGCTGCTGCTGGGCGCCTTGACGGCCTCCTACGCCAACACCGGCCGCACCGGCCGGCGTTCGGCCGAGTCCCGCACCGCAAGTCCCGCCGACCGAAGCTAATCCGACGCCAAGCCTCGCCTCTCCTGGTTTTGCCTTGCCCTTGCCGTGTCGATCGTCCGTCGCGCCTTGCCGACGACGATCCCCGAGAAATCATCGACGGCCCCCGATTCGCCTCCGAGCGGGTCGGGGGCCGTTTGCGTTGGTCGTCCCGGCCCCGGGGTCGTCGCCGAGACGGGACCGCCGGCCGCATCGCTGCCTCGCCGGAACGCCGCAGGCCCGCGGCCGGAAGACGCTGGCACCGAGGTCGTATGCCCCTCATAATCGGGCGATTCATTGGGCCCGTGAACGCGAACGACCAGGGGCGGCGAGCCCCCCGGGAGAGGGAGCATCCATGACCTTGCCTGCTCGATTTGCCACCCTGTTGACACTGATCGTCTGCCTGTGTTCGGGGGAATCGGCATCGGCCCGAGGATCGACTCAGGCCGACCTGGTCCTGCGAGGGGGGACGGTCGTCGATGGGACCGGGGCGGATCGTCGGGTCGCCGATGTGGCCCTCCGCGACGGGAGGATCGTCGCGGTCGGCCGAGTCGAGCCGGCCCCGGACGCCCGCGTGATCGACGTGACCGGCCTGATCGTCGCGCCGGGGTTCATCGACCTGCATAGCCACTCGGACCGCTCGATCCTGCAGGACGGCACGCGGCCGAACCGCAATTTCCAGGCGCAGGGGGTCACAACCATCGTGACCGGCAACTGCGGCTCGGGCCCGATCGACGTGGCGGCCTATCTGGCCGAGGTCGATGCGAAGGGGGCCGGCACGAACGTCATCCACCTGATCCCCCACGGCTCGATCCGCCGCGAGGTCATGGGCAGCGCCGACCGCGAGGCGTCGCCCGAGGAACTGGATCGCATGACGCAGCTCGTTGCCGAAGGCATGGAGGGCGGGGCCTGGGGCATGTCCACCGGCCTGATCTACATCCCCAGCCAGTACGCCGATACGGAGGAATTGATCGCCCTGTCGAAGGTGGTGGCCGGGCACGGCGGGCTGTATGCGAGCCACATCCGGGGGGAGGGGACCGGCCTGTTGAGGTCGATCGACGAGGCCATCCGGATCGGCTCAGAATCGGGCGCGGCAGTGCACATCTCGCACCTGAAGGCGAGCGGCAAGGCGGCCTGGGGGCTGGTGGTCCCGGCCTGCGACCGGATCGCCGAGGCCCGAGCCGCCGGCCAGGCCGTCTCGGCCGATCAATACCCGTACATCGCGTCGAGCACCTCCGTCAGCGCCATGGTCATCCCCGACTGGGCCGTCCGGGACGGGACCGAGGCGTTCAAGGCGATCGCCGACGACCCCGAACGCGGGGCGAAGCTGCGCGCAGGGATCCGCTCCGGCCTCGAATCGAGGAATGGGGGGGAGTCGATCCGGATCGCCCGCTACACGGAGCGTCCCGAATGGGTGGGCAAGTCGATCGCGGCGATCGCCCAGGCCGAGGGGAAACCGGCCGAGGAAGTGGTCATCGAGATCCAGCGCAACGGCGGGGCCTCGGGCGTGAGCTTCGGCATGACCGAGGAGGACGTCCGGCACGTCATGCAGCGGGAGTTCGTCGCCACCGCGTCGGACGGCTCGGCCCACCTGCCCGGCGGCGACGACCGGCCGCACCCGAGATCGTACGGCACCTTCCCGCGCAAGATGCGCTATGCCCTGGACGACGGGGTGATCAGCCTGGAACAGGCGGTCCGGTCGTCGAGCGGCCTGCCGGCGGAGATCCTCGGGCTGGCCGATCGGGGCGTGATCCGCGAGGGGGCCGTGGCCGACCTGGTCGTCTTCGACCCCGAGGCGTTCCGAGACTCGGCGACCTTCGACGCCCCGACTCAGTACGCGCCGGGGGTCGTCCACCTGTTCATCGCCGGGGAGCCGGCCATTTCCGGGGGAGCGTTCATGGACACCCTGCCCGGCCGGGCCCTCCGGCTGAAGGAAGACGGCCCGGCCGACCTGGTCGTCTCGGCCGCCCGCATCTGGACCGGCGACCCGGAGTCCCCCTGGGCCGAAGCCCTGGCGGCGCGGGGCGGGGAAATCCTCGCGGTCGGTTCCCGGGAGGAGATCGACCGCTTCCGGGGGCCGAAGACGGTGGTGGTCGATCGCCCCGACGGCTTCGCGATGCCCGGCCTGATCGACGCGCATGTCCACCTGCTGATGCTCGGCTCGTCGCTGGAGGAAGTGGACCTGCGCGACGTGGCCTCGCTCGACGAGGTGAAGCGCCTGATCCGAGAGCGGGCCGAGCAGACCCCGGAAGGGGGCTGGGTGTTCGGCCGGAACTGGGACCAGAGCCTCTGGCCGGGCGGCGAGTTCCCCGACGCGAGCCTCCTCGACGAGGCCAGCCCCGATCGACCCGTCTGGCTCCGCCGCGTCGATGGGCACGCCGGCTGGGCCAGCTCGAAGGCGATGGAACTCGCCGGCGTGACCGCCGCTTCGGAGCCGCCGAGCGACGGGCAGATCATCCGGGACGCCGACGGCAACCCGACGGGCGTCTTCATCGACGGCGCGATGGGCCTGATCGGCCGGGTCGCCCCGGAGGTCTCGACCGAGGACATTCGTCGTCGGATCTTGCTGGCCCAGGAGGCGACCCTCGCCGCCGGCCTGACCGGCGTGCACGACGCGGGCATCCCGCCGGGCATCGCCGCGATCTACCGGCAACTCGACCGGGAGGGGTTGCTCAAGCTCCGGGTCTACGGGATGGCCAATCCCCCGGACGGCCGGGAGGTCGAATTCGCCTCGACGCCCCCCGAGGCCGCCGGGCCCGAGGCCCGGTTCCGCTACCGGGCGATCAAGCTGTTCATCGACGGCGCGATGGGGTCGCGCGGGGCCTTGATGTTCGAGCCGTACCACGACGACCCCGAGAACACCGGCCTGTACCTGATCGATCCCGACCGGCACCGCGAGACGACCATCGCCGCCCTGCGCAACGGCTGGCAGGTCTGCACGCACGCGATCGGCGACAAGGGGAACGCCCTGGTGCTCGACTCCTACGCCGCCGCCCTGGCCGCCGTCCCGGAGGCGACCGACCCCCGCCTGAGGATCGAACACGCCCAGGTCGTCCGCCCGCAGGATGTCCCGCGCTTCACCGAGCTGGGGATCATCGCGTCGATGCAACCCTCCCATGCCAGCACCGACATGCGATGGGCCGATGCCCGGCTCGGCCCCGAACGGGTATTGGGGGCCTACGCCTGGCGATGGTTCCGCGATGCCGACGTGCGGCTGGCCTTCGGTTCGGATTTCCCGGTCGAGATCGTCAGCCCGTTCTGGGGGCTCTACGCCTCGCTCTCCCGTCGCGATGCGCAGGGGCTCCCGGCCGGGGGCTGGCACAGCGAGCACCGGCTCTCGCTCCACGAGGCCTTGCGGGCATTCACGAGCGGTTCGGCCTTCGCGGCGTTCGACGAGGAACGGCTCGGGGTGCTCCGCCCCGGGTTCCGGGCCGACCTGACGGTGATCGACCGCGACCCGTTCGCGAGCACTCCGGAGGAAGTCCGCGCGGCGGAGGTGGCCGAGACGGTCGTCGACGGGGAGGTCGTCTTCTCCCGATCGGGGCGGGGCGGTTCGTGATGAGGAATCGGCCCGTGTCCCGGGAATCCAATCGCGTCGTGCGGGTTATCGCGGGGCACGGGCGAGCCGGGCGGATCGAGCGACCTCTTGGACGACGGTTCTCACGTATGTTAAACGAAGGAGGTTCAGCACCTCGCCGGGGTTCGGCGGGGTGCGGCGGTCCTGATCGGCTTCGGCAACACTCGGGAACTCCCGGCGATCCCTCGGCGTCGAAAGAAGCAGCGACGGAGGTCCGCGGGTCCCGAATGATTGACGACGCGCCGATCGCTCTGCTAGCGTGGGGCCCTCGGTGGCCCTTGACTCGTCTCCTAGGGACGACGGACCTCCGCCTCCCCTCTCCAGTTCATTCGACGCAACTCAAAGCCAGTTCGGAGCTTCCGACCGGCCCGGACATCCGGCCCGCAGGAGAATGACCGCATGCCGAAGATCCAGCCCGTCTGGGCCATCGATATCGGCCTGTCCGCGCTGAAGGCCCTGAAGCTGGCGCCGGGCGCTGCCCCCGACCACGTCGTGGCCGAGGCCTTCGATTACATCGAGTATCCGAAGATCCTCAGCCAGCCCGACGCCGACCCCGAGGAACTCGTCCGCGAGGCGTTGACGACGTTCCTCGAACGCAACGAGGTCAAGGGGATCCCGGTTGCCATCGGTGTGCCGGGCCAGTCTGGCCTGGTGAAGTTCATCAAGCTGCCCCCGGTCGACAAGAAGCGGGTCCCGGACATCGTCAAGTTCGAGGCCCGCCAGCAGATCCCGTTCGCCCTCGAGGAGGTGATCTGGGACTGGCAGGAGATCGCGACCGAGGGGGAAGAGGAGTTCTCGCAGACCGAGGTCGGCCTGTTCGCCATGAAACGCGAGCAGATCCAGCGATCGCTCCTGCCCTTCACCGTGGCGGGGATCGAGGTCGAAATCGTCCAGATGAGCCCGATCGCCCTGTTCAACTTCATCGCCTACGACCGGCTCCGCCCCCCGCTGGGCGTGGCGGCCGAGGGGGAGGACGGCGAGGCCCCGGCCCCGGCGATCGAGCCGGGCGGCTCGATCGTCCTGCTCGACATCGGCGCCGACCACACCGACCTGATCATCACCGACGGCCAGCGCATCTGGCAGCGGAACGTGCCGATCGGCGGCAACCACTTCACCCGGGCCCTGACGAAGGAGCTGAAGCTGACCTTCGCCAAGGCCGAGCACCTGAAGCGGAACGCCACGAAGGCCCCCGACCCCCGCGCCGTGTTCACGGCCATGCGGAACGTCTTCAACGACTTCTCCAGCGAGGTCCAGCGCTCGATCGGCTTCTACGGCAGCGTGAACCGCCAGGCGAAGGTGGTGAAGGTCGTCGGCCTGGGCAACGGCTTCAAGCTGCCGGGCCTGCAGAAGTTCCTGCAGCAGAACCTGAACATGGAGGTCGAGAAGCTCGAGCATTTCGACCGGGTCGTCGGCGAGGAGGTCACCACGGCCCCGCAGTTCCAGGAGAACATCGCCTCGTTCGCCGTCTCGTACGGCCTCGGCGTGCAGGGGCTCCACCTGGGCGGCCTGAAGACCAACCTGCTGCCGACCGAGATCGCCCAGGCCCGGATGATCCGGGCCAAGAAGCCGCTGACCCTCCTGGCCGCCTCGCTCCTGCTGCTGGGCTTCTCGGCCCTCTTCCTGGGCGACTACCGCGCCCTGGCGAAGGTCGACAACGCCGAGTTCGCCGAGGCCGTCTCGCGGGCCAACTCGGTCAAGTCCAACGGCGACAGCTTCAAGAGCAAGTACGACGCCGACCTGGGCCAGTTCAACACGCTGAAGACGAAGGGGGAGACGCTCGTCGAGACCAGCCCCGACGGGGCCGACTTCAAGAGCCTCTTCCAGATCCTCAGCGCGGCGACCTACGACCCCCGGGACGATCGCCGGTTCCAGAACGTCGATTTCGAGAACCCCGAGAACCGTCGCCAACTCGAACTGCAGCGGGTCCACATCGACGCCATCCGGCCCGTCTACAAGGACGACCTCGCCCAGTGGTTCGAGAATACCCAGGAGCTGAAGGCCCGCGCCAAGAACACCATGCACCCGTACGACCAGGAGAACCCCCCGACGGGCTCCGGCTGGGTGATCGAGCTGATCGGGCACCACTACAACCCGCTCTCGCTCCGAGACCAGGAAGGCGGGCCGTACCTGTTCCTGACCGAGCGGGTCCTGCCCCGGTTCTGGGAAATCCCGTTCCGGCGTCTTGGTTTCTCGCACGCGGCCCTGGCCTGGCTGCTGACCGACGCCACCTGGACGAGCGAGAAGGCCCTCGCCTCCAATAGCCTCCCGACCACCGCCCCGACCCTCCGCCACTCGACCCCCGCACCGACCTCGGGCGGGGCCGGCGGCGCCGCGGGCATGATGCCCGGCATGGAGGGCATGATGGGCTCCCAGGCCGGCGGCATGCCCGGCATGGAAGGGATGTCGGGCATGCCCGGCATGGAGGGCATGTCCGGTTACGAGCAGATGATGGGGGCCGGCGGCATGATGCCCGGCATGGAAGGCGGCATGTCCGGCATGATGGGCGGGATGCCCGGGATGATGCCCGGCATGATGGGCGGCCGCACCTCGGCCTTCGGCGGCCGAGGGGGTCAGAGCGAGGAACCGGAGATCGAGTACCTGACCCGCACCGACTTCGTGATCTACGTGATCTGGCAGCCGCCGACCGAGGAGAAGCCCGCCCCCGAGGCCACCGAGCTGGCCAAGGGGATGCGAGAGGCCGAGGCGAAGTACCGCGGCAAGGTCCAGGCGCCGAACCTCGAGGAGTTCGAGGCGGAATCGGCGGCCGAGTCCGAGCAGGTCATCCAGGAGACGCTCCAGCAGCTCCCGGTCGGCGAGGAGGACGGGGCCGCCCCGGCCACCGAGGCGCCGACCGACGCCACGACCCCCTGAGTCCAGTCCTCTCTCGACCCGCCGCGACGATCCTCCCCCCGGGGATCGTCGCGGCGGCCAGAGCGGCCGGCGGGCGATCCCATCCCATCTTCCGGCCCCTGCTCGCCCATCCACGCCCGTTCAGATCGGACCGATTCGTGATCCCCCGAGCCCACCGGAACCGACCGCCATGGATGCCAAGGATATCCTCCGTCTCCTGATCCAGAATCGCTTCTGGATCGTGCTCTTCATCGCCGCCTTGCTGCCGGTCGTCGGCTACTTCGTCACGGCCGGGACGGTCAAGGAGCAGGCCGAGACCAAGGCCAACGAGATCAAGTCCGCGCAGCAAGGCGCCCAGTCCTACACCTCCGGCACCGTGCCCAACGGCCAGTACGCGGACTTCACCCAGAAGAAGATCGCGCTGATCGAGAACGACGTGAACGAGGCCCACCGCCGGCTCTACGAGCGGCAGGCCCCCTTGCTCGACTGGCCCGAGGAGGTCGCGCCGCAGCTGACCGAATGGGGCCGCGACATCCCCGCCGACATCTCCGAGAACGAGACTCAGCGGGTCGCCTATTTCTACAGCCAGGTCTACGACGACTACGCGGAGAACGTCTACGAAGTCGTCAATCCCTGGGACCCGATCGAAGGGGAGGGGATCGTCGAGGTCCCGCCGATGGAGATGCTGCTCCAGACCGTCTCGTTCGACATCAACAACCTGCCCTCGATCGGCAAGATCTGGCAGTACCAGGAAAACCTCTGGGTCCGCCGCTCGATCCTCGAGGTCATCGCCGAGGTGAACCGCAAGGCCGGCGCGAAGGACTGGGAGACGGCCGCGATCAAGCGCCTGAACCGCCTCGAAGTCGGCAACCCGGCCGCGGTCGACCACCGGACGACCGCCCTCGGCTTCGAGCTGAAGGATCCCCCCGAGGTGACCAAGGGCGGCCAGGCCATCGAGCCGGAAACCCCCGCCACCTCCGCCGGGGGCGGCATGCCCGGCATGGGAGAGATGCAGGACTCCATGCGCGGCATGGCCGGCGGCGCCGCCGGCATGATGCCCGGCATGGAGGGCATGGGCAGCATGCCCGGCATGATGGGCGGCATGAGCGGCATGGGCGTCTCGAAGGGGGGCGGCCCGGTGCGATTCCTCCAGGAGGACGGGGTCGAACTGTTCCGCGATTACCCCGCGTACGTCTCGGTGCTCATCGACCAGAACTCGATCCAGAACCTGCTCGTCGAGTTCGAGAACTCCCCGATGACGATGCGGGTGCTGGAGGCCAACTGGACCCGGCCCAAGACCCGGGTCCAGCCCCCCGTCAAGGGCCAGGGCTTCTCCGGGTACGGCGGCATGGGCGGCTTCGGCATGGGGATGGGCGGCGGCCTGTACGGCATGGAAGGCATGATGCCCGGCATGATGGGCGGGATGCCCGGCATGAT
>NZ_JBFEFH010000079.1:0-394 GCF_040717455.1 Tautonia sp. JC769 | reverse complement strand
CCGGCATCGCCCCCCTGCCCGCCCGGGCCGACGACCCGCCCGCGCCCGCCGACCCCGCCGCCGCCCGGGCCGCCCTCCGCTCGGCGATCGCCGCGCAGGTCGCCCGGCTCGACACCCTCCGCGCCGCGGCCTGGGAGGCGGTCGAGGGCCCCGAGTCCCACGCCCTGCTGGCCCGCGCGTCGGCCGCCGACACCTCGGCCGAGGGCCAGCTGCGTCACCGCTACGCCCGCGACGCCGACCGCTCGTGCAACGCCTCGGTCCGGCTGTACCTGAACCTGCGCGACCGCCGCCGCCGCGAGCTGCTGGCGATCGCCCGCGAGGCCCGCCAGAACGACACGCCCCGCGCCCCGGTCGGGCTCGGCTGGTGGCGCGAGGCCGACAGCGCCCCCGCCCC
>NZ_JBFEFH010000078.1:0-442 GCF_040717455.1 Tautonia sp. JC769 | reverse complement strand
AAGCCGCCGCGGCGGGCCGGGTCCGCTGCAGCGCGAGGTTAGGCGGCGGCCGGGCCGATAAAGGTTGCTATTTACTGTGATTTGTCCGCCGGTGTGCCACCGTTACGATTGCCACCTGTCCGGGAGAGCCTCAATTCATCTCCGACCCCTACCGATTTCACGTCGCCTCCACGATCAACCCAGACGACGGCGAGCATTTCATCTGTACCAGAATCGAGGATCAGGACAGACCAATCACCGAGATCCCTTGGCTGAACACGATATCGGCCCTCCCAGCGGGTGGCCCCGGGTAACGTCAAGAATCGCCTCTCGGCGATCCTCGCCGCCTCGGTCTGGGTGATCGGTCGGAACCAGTTGACGAGGCACGCGATCACCGCGACAACGACCATCAGGCCGCCGATCGTCAGTTGCTTGCGACGCCAGCCGATGCGTTCCAGGAGGC
>NZ_JBFEFH010000077.1:0-527 GCF_040717455.1 Tautonia sp. JC769 | reverse complement strand
CCATGGACACCCCGTCGGACGGGTGGCCACGGGTGGCCGGGGCAACGTCTTCGTGCCCCGGACCGCAACCGCCGCTCTCCCCGGGCCACGCTCCAAGACTCGGTCCGCCCCGGCCACCCGCCCGTCCACGGTGCGCTCGTGACCGCGGAGGCCATGAGAGCGGTGAGGCGGTCGGCTGGCCTTCCTTCTGGGTGCCACTGGCTCTGCCAGTGCCGGGCCGGACCGGAGCACTGGCAAAGCCAGTGGCACCCAGACATTAGCACTCATCGCCCGCCAGTGCCACCCCGCCGCAGGTCGTCGAGGGCATCCACCGTGTAGTTCATGCCCTCCGGGTGCTGGAGGATGTACGAGCTAACGGCGTAGAAGTGGGCGACCTCGCCTCGACCGCCCGCGGTCACCTCCGGATCGGCGGCGACCTCATACTCCAGCAGGAGCATCGCGTGGAAGTGCTGGATACACGTTCCGCCGTCGGTCAGCGGAGCACCGCACTCCGAGCATCTGGCTGACATTCGCGCTTCCAGTCTCCG
>NZ_JBFEFH010000076.1:0-833 GCF_040717455.1 Tautonia sp. JC769 | reverse complement strand
TTGCGGGCATCGCGACCTGATAACGGCCATTCCCCTTGCCGGTGTACCAGTGGGGACGCTGGGCCATCGGCTGATTGATCCAGGGCTGATCGAACACGTGGCCGTTGGCGACGAACAGGTCGAGCGTGCCGTCGTTCTCGGCGTCGATCGCCACCGAGCCGAATCCGGTCACGGCCAGGCTCGGGCCGTCGAGCCCCGACCCGGCCGTCGCGTCGACGAATTGGCCGCCCCCCAGGTTGCGGAGGAAGGTGTTCGGCTCGTTGCGGAAGTTGGTGTGGAAGAGGTCGAGCAGGCCGTCCCCGTCCAGGTCGTCGGCCACCACCCCCATGCTCGCCGTCGCCCGCCCGGCGCCGTCGAAGGCCGCCCCGGAGGCCACCCCCACCTCCTCGAACCGCAACCCCCCCAGGTTCCGGAAGAGGAAGTCGGGGGTGATGTCGTTGGCGACGAAGAGGTCGAGCCACCCATCGCCGTCGAGGTCGGCGATCGCCAGGCCGAGCGCCTGGCCGTCGGGACGCTCGACCCCGGCCTCGGCCGAGACATCCGTGAACGTCAGATCGCCGTTGTTGCGAAACAGGAGTTCCTTCTGCGCCTCGAACCGGCCGGGAGGGCAGTGAATGCGTCGGCCCGAGGCATCGCGGCATTCGGGGGCGGTCTTCGGGTCGGCCTCGACGTAGGTCGCGACGAACAGGTCCAGGTCCCCGTCCCGGTCCAGGTCCGCGAACCCGGCCGCCGTGCTCCAGCGGTCCGACCACACACCGGCCGACTCGGTGATGTCCGTGAACGTCCCGTCGCCGTCGTTGCGGTACAACACCGTCGACCCGAACCCGGTGACA
>NZ_JBFEFH010000075.1:0-833 GCF_040717455.1 Tautonia sp. JC769 | reverse complement strand
ATTCCGGAGATGCCAGGACATACCGCCCCCCTGGCCGGCCGAGGAAGGCAAGCGGGGGCTGGGCCATCGGCTGGTCGATCCAGGGTTGGTCATCCACGTGACCGTTACTGACGAACAGGTCGAGCGTGCCGTCGTTGTCGAAGTCGAGGGCGACCGTGCCGAATCCGGTCACGGGCAGGCTCGGGCCGTCGAGCCCCGAGCCGGTCGTCGCGTCGACGAACAGCCCTCCTCCCAGGTTGCGGAGGAAGGTGTTCGGCTCGTTGCGGAAGTTGGTGTGGAAGAGGTCGATCAGCCCGTCCCCGTCCAGGTCGTCGGCCACCACCCCCATGCTCGCCGTCGCCCGGCCGGCGCCGTCGAAGGCCGCCCCGGAGGCCACCCCCACCTCCTCGAACCGCAATCCTCCCAGATTCCGGAAGAGGAAGTCGGGCACCGCGTCGTTGGCGACGAAGAGGTCGAGCAGGCCGTCGCCGTCGAAATCGGCGATCGCCAGGCCGAGCCCCCGGCCGTCGGGCACTTCGATGCCCGCCTCGGCCGAGACGTCGGTGAACGTCCCGTCGCCGTCGTTCCGGTAGAGCAGATCGAATTGCGCCGGGAATCGACCGGGGGGGCAATGGATCGGCCGACCGACCGAATCGCGGCACTCGGGGGCGGTCTTCGGGTCGGCCTCCACATAGGTGACGACGAACAGGTCGAGATCCCCGTCCCGGTCCAGGTCCGCGAACCCGGCCGCCGTGCTCCAGCGATCCGACCACACACCGGCCGACTCGGTGATGTCCGTGAACGTCCCGTCGCCATTGTTGCGGTACAGGGCCGTCGAGCCGAACCCGGTGACG
>NZ_JBFEFH010000074.1:0-918 GCF_040717455.1 Tautonia sp. JC769 | reverse complement strand
CTACACTCCGCGAAGTCTTGGAGACGGTGGACGCCTCTCCTGACGACGCAGCTCTGTTCCTCCCACCGAACGACGTGTGGTCCCTCGACACCCCCTGCGCGGTCCTGGAAGTCGATCCCTACGATGACAGCGAGTCGCCCCCGCCGTTCGCGCAGCAGCATGGCTTGAGCTACGCCTTGAACGTGCCCCAAGTCCAGGATATCGTCAGCAATGTCCGGCAGCAGGTCGCCGCGCCATCGCCGGAGCAGGTGCTCGCCGCGTTCCTGTTCTACTACGACCGGGATGCGTTCATCGACTTCGGCGGCCGGGACGCCTAACCTCGCGCTGCAGCGGACCCGGCCCGCCGCGGCAGGTCGTTCATGTTCGAGAGCTTTCCCTCGGCGGGCCGGTCCGCTGAGCTTGGTCGTTAGGCGGCGTTCTGCGATGACCCTCATTGATCGCGATCTTCGCGCCTGGCTCTACCGCATTTGCCGCTCGGAGAAGCCCCCATCGTCGGTCGTTGCGTACAATGTCGGCCTCAGCGAGACAGCCTTCGGCGGTTACGCGGCGTCGCTCATCGGCGCCGACCGCTACGTCCCCGATGACCCCGATTGGGCATGCGACGAGTCCTTTGCCCCTTCGGAGCGTTTCTTCCCCATCCCGGCCGGCGTCTTCTCCGACTGGGAGCTGGTCCAGGAGGCGGTCGCGGCTGCCGTCCGAGACTTCGTTCGGTCGCCCGAGGGCGATTGCTCATTCTTGGCTTCGGCCGAGGCGGTCACGGTAGGCTTCGACGACGGCGACTTGGTGCGGGTGCGGTGACGCCTAACCTCGCGCTGCAGCGGACCCGGCCCGCCGCGGCGCCTCCTGGTAACATAAAGCTCTCACTCGGCGGGCCGGTCCGCTGAGCTTGGTCGTTAGGCGGCAGAGGCCCCATGCATC
>NZ_JBFEFH010000073.1:0-1010 GCF_040717455.1 Tautonia sp. JC769 | reverse complement strand
CTGCTCTGTGGAATAGTTCTTGCGGTTCTGTCTGATCAAGCATCTGAGTCGATTCAGGCAGGTGGGATCATGAGCACTCTGAGCAAGTCGCCAATCGCGATTCTCAAGGCGGCTCACGAGGTCGCCCGCGGCGTGCTGCCGGATTACAGCCATCGCAACAGTCCCAAGACGTTCACCCAGCCGCAGCTCTTCGCCTGCATCGTCCTGAAGCTGGCCGAGGCCGACGATTACCGCGGCATCGCGGCCAAGCTGGCCGACAGCCCGAGCTGGCGTGAGGCGATCGGCCTGCGGTCGACGCCTGAGTTCAGCACCCTGCAGAAGGCCTATCACCGGCTGCGACGCAGCGGCCGGGTCCGCGACCTGATGGACCGCTCGGTGCGGCTGGGCACCCCCGAGCCGGCCGAACCGGCCGAGGCCATCGTCGACTCGACGGGCATGCGGGCCGACCGGGCCAGTCGCTATTACTCGCAACGGGCCCGTGCGGCGGCCGGGACACGGCGGCCGCGGCCCGGCGGCGGTCGCCGGCGTCGACGCTATCCCAAGCTGGGCCTGGTCGTCGACCGTCACACGCACCTGATCCTGGCGGCGCACGGTGGCGTCGGCCCGCGGCCGGACGTCGATGAGTTCGTCGGGCTGCTCAAGGCCGCCCACTGGCGGCGTCGGCTCGGGACCGTGCTGGCCGACGCCGGCTACGACGCGGAGGTCAACCACCGCTACGCCCGCGAGGCGTTGGGGCTGCGGGTGCTGATCCGCCGCGGCCGACACTGCCGCGAGCCCGGCCCGCCGCGCACCCCGCACCGGCGGCGGACCGAGGAGGCCTGGGTCCGTGCGGCTTACGGGCAGCGGTGGCAGGTCGAGACGGTCGTGAGCATGCTCAAGCGACGTCAGGGGGACGTCTGCCGCAGCCGCACCGCCGCCGGCCAACGCAAGGATCTGTTCTGGATGGCCCTGACCCACAACATCCTCATCCTTTGGCTCTTCGCTAAAAAACGAACCTTTCCACAGAGCAG
>NZ_JBFEFH010000072.1:0-1152 GCF_040717455.1 Tautonia sp. JC769 | reverse complement strand
CGGTCGGCGGGGTGGCACTGGCGGATGAAAGGTGCTCATGTCTGGGTGCCACTGGCTCTACCAGTGCTCCGGTCCGGCACGGCACTGGCAGAGCCAGTGGCCCCCAGAGAAGGCCGACCGGCCGCCTAACCCGCGGTTGCAGCGGACCCCGGCCGCCGCGGGCGTCTCCTGGTAGCATCAAGGCTTTGGGTCGGCGGCCGGGTCCGCTGAACCTTCACGTTAGGCGGCGGGAGGCCACCGTGATCGACTGGTCCTCGGTCTTCGACGAGGCATACCCGGTCGCGGGGGCGCCCCCGTCCGACTTGGAGCGGCTCGTCGCCGAGGTCGGTCGGCCCCTCCCGCCGTCGTACCTGTCGCTCCTGAGCTGGTCCGATGGCGGCGAGTTCCGCACGGGCGGGCGGTGGTTCCAGTTCTTCCCGGCGCTCGACCCGGGCCACGGCGTCCTCGCTATGTCGGAGGCTTATGGCCTCCCGCGTTTCATGCCGCAAGCCTTGCCCCTCGCATTCAACGGCGGCGGCACGTTCTACCTGCTCGACATGCGGGGGCCTGCGGCCGGCGGCGAGTACCCCGTGGTCTGCTCGCACGCCGGCAACTTGGGGTGGTCCGCCGAGGAATGCGTCCGGGTCGCCGGTTCATTCCCCGAGGCATGCCGGGGTACAATCGACGTGGACGAGCTGCGGAGGACCGCCTAACCTCGCGCTGCAGCGGACCCCGGCCGCCACGGGGCTTTCTGGTATCATCAAGGCTTCCCTCGGCGGCCGGGTCCGCTGAGCTTGGTCGTTAGGCGGCGGGAGGCAGCAGTCGGATGCCCCGGAGCGAACGCAAGACAATCGCCCTCGTCTCCGCCATTCTGCTCTGGCTCGCCCTCAACGTGCCCGTCGCGGTGCCGCTGTTCCTCGACCTGAAAGCCCCGCCGATCTATCTGGCCGGGGTCCTGCTGTTCCTGGAGCCGTTGTTCTTCCTGTGGGCACGATACCAGTACCGCTACATGCTTCGTGCCGAGCCCAAGCCCAAGCCGCGGGATGAGATCGACGCCTAACCTCGCGCTGCAGCGGACCCGGCCCGCCGCCGCGCTTCCTGGTATCATCAAGCTATCCCTCGGCGGGCCGGTCCGCTGAGCTTGGTCGTTAGGCGGCGGGGGCATGGAGCGTC
>NZ_JBFEFH010000071.1:0-1161 GCF_040717455.1 Tautonia sp. JC769 | reverse complement strand
TGATACCGAATCCATCTGATCGGTTATTATAAGGGAATCTCCTGTTCTCATGGAGGTTCCCATGGCTCGCCCACGACTCCCGATCGTCTTGCACCTGCCCCCGGAGGAGATCGCCCGACGCTACCGCAGCTGCCGTCGCGGTCTCGAGAAGACCCACTGGCAGGTCCTCTGGCTCGTGACCCGGCCGGAGGACCCGCTCAGCCCCGCACAGGCCGCCGCGCAGGTCGGCCTGTCGGCCGTCTGGGTCCGTGCCCTGATCAAACGCTGGAACGCCCAGGGACCGGACGGCCTGGCCGACCGCCGCGCCGCCACCAACGGCGGCCACTGCAAGCTCTCGACCGACCAGCAGATCGACCTCTGGGACGCCCTGCAGCACCCCCCGCCCGACGGCGGGCTCTGGACCGGGCCGAAGGTCGCCGCTTACGTCCACGACCGTTGGGGGATCACCGTCTGCGTCCAGACCGGCTGGAACTGGCTGCGGGGCCTGGGCTTCTCGCTGCAGGTGCCGCGCCCCCATCATCCGGAGGCCGCCACGCCCGCCGAAGTGCGGGCGTGGAAAAGACGACCTGGCCCGGCGGCTCGACGGGCTCCGCCGCGGGCATCCGGAGACGACCCTCGAACTCTGGGCCGAGGATGAGGCCCGGCTCGGGCTCAAGCCGATCGCCCGGCGGGTCTGGGCGATCAAGGGGCGGCGTCCCACGGCGCACGGCCGCACCAAGTACCAGTGGCTCTACGTCTATGGCTTCGTCCACCCGGCCAGCGGCCGAAGCCTGGAGCTGATCCTGCCGGCGGCGAACACCGAGTGGATGGCCGCGGCCCTGGCGGAGTTCGCCCGCTGGGCCGATCCGGAGGGCCGCAAGCTCCTGGTCGTGGTGGTCGACAACGCCGGCTGGCACCTCGCCAAGCGTTTGGAGGTTCCCGCGAACGTGGTGCTGCATCGGCTGCCGCCGTGCACGCCGGAGTTGCAGCCGGTCGAGCCGCTCTGGCCGCTGCTTCGCGAGGCGGTGGCCAATCAGGGCTTCGAGGACCTGGAGGCGATGGAGGAGACGGTGGCCGAGCGATGCCGGTGGCTGATGGGCCACCCCGAGGTCGTTCACGGGGCGTCCGGCTTCCACTGGGCCGTTGCCCTCAATGGTTAGTGATTCAGTGGATTCGGTATGA
>NZ_JBFEFH010000070.1:0-1164 GCF_040717455.1 Tautonia sp. JC769 | reverse complement strand
CTAGTGCAGGGGCACGACTGATCCTGTGCAAGGTGACGGTCGTACAGAGGGTATGAGACCACCCCTCTTCGTCCGACCGTTGACCACCGAGGAGCACCAGAGCCTTCAGGCCGGCCTGCGCTCGCCCTCGGCCTTCACGCTGCGCCGCTGCCAGATCCTCACGGCCAGTGCCCAGGGGCATCGCCCCGCCCGGATCGCCGTGGCCCTGGGTTGCGCCGTCCAGACCGTCCGCGACGCCATCCGCGCCTTCCACGCCGAGGGCACCGCCTGCCTCCGCCCCAAGTCCACTCGCCCGCGTCGGACACGCCTGGTCCTGGACCCCGCCGGCGATCAACGGCTCCGGGACCTGCTGCACCGTAGCCCCCGCGACTTCGGCAAGCCCACCGGCCTGTGGACCCTGAAGCTGGCCGCCGAGGTCTGCTACGACACGGGCCTGACCGAGCGGCCCATCAGCACCGAGGCGGTCCGCCGGGCCTTGCGCCGCCTGGGCGTCGGCTGGCGGCGGGCCAAGCACTGGATCACCAGCCCCGACCCGGCGTACGCCCGCAAGAAGCACGCGCGCGACCGGCTGATCCGCCTGGCCGAGGCCCATCCCGACTGGGTGCTCGGCTTCCAGGATGAGACCTGGTGGAGCCGGCTGGCGCGGCCCGACCTGCACGCCTGGGCCGGTGGCGAGCCGCTGCGGCTGGAGCGACTGGCGGCGGCCAAGGACGACCCCGACCCGAAGGCGTTGTGCTGCTACGGGCTGCTGCGGGCCGACACCGGGGGGATGCTGCTGCGGTTCGTCCGGGGCCGCCCGGTCAGCCAGGTGACCGAGGACTTCTTGCAGTGGGCCTGCGGTCGGCTGGCGGCCGAGGGGAAGACGGCCCTGCTGCTGGTCTGGGACAACGCCAGTTGGCACGTCAGCCGGCGGGTGCGGTCCTGGATCAAGGCGCACAACCGCCGGGTGAAGCGCGAGGGCGGGGTGCGGATCATCGCCTGCGGCCTGCCGATCAAGGCGCCGTGGCTGAACCCGATCGAGCCGTGCTGGCTCCATGGCAAGCGGGCGATCCTGGAGGCGGATCGCAAGCTGACGGCGGCCGAGGTCGTGGATCGGGTCTGCGAGCACTTCGGCTGCGACTACGTCGAGCCGCTCACACAGAAAGCCGCGTGATCCTGCACTAG
>NZ_JBFEFH010000007.1:0-279786 GCF_040717455.1 Tautonia sp. JC769 | reverse complement strand
CGGGCCGGAGCCGTCTCGGGCGGAGAGGGGGACGCCGAGCAGGTCGAGGGCGAGGGCCCAGGTGTCGGGGTGCCAGCCGTCGAGGCGCCGGAGGGAGTCGACCACCTCGTCCCAGCGCTCGAGGAGCCAGAGGACGCCGTGCTTCGATTGCAGGAGGGTCGGCTGGACGAGTTCGGGGCGTTTGGCAAGCGAGGCGGCCTGCTGGGCGATGGCGGCGGCCTGGTCGTCGTCCCAGGATTCGGAGGCGCGGGCAGCGCGTTCAAAGCGGGCGGCGCAGATGCGGACCTCGCAGAAGTCGAGGCGGACGGATTCGGCCACGAGGCGATCGAAGGCCCAGTCCTGCGCGGGGCCGGAGGGGTGGTAGTCGGGCCGCCAGAGGGATCGGCGATCGGCAATGGCCTCGGCCAGGGCGGCTGGCGGGTGGACGCCGACGCGGGAGAGGCCGTGCGTCTGGGCGTTCCGGCTCGATCGGCGTTTGCCCTCGGTCGAGGTCGGGCCGGTGGAGCGGAGGGCGTTGAGGCGATTGGCGAGGGTCTGTTTCAAGGTGGCGGCCATGAGGCGTGTCCCAGAGGAGGTGTCGGGCATCGAGAAGTGAAACGACTCCTGTCTGAAACAATCAGGAAAACGGGGAGGCTTAATTGCCTTTTTTTGGGAAAGGGAGATTTTGAGCCACGGATGGAACACGGATGGAACACGGATGGGAGGGGAGAATGGGAAAGAGGGGGTTGAGGGGGAGGTGTGGAGAGGAGGCGCTCGGGTGGCATGGCCACGTCCGCGTGGCCGTGCGAGGCGGGAGGGCGAAGCGGGACAGCATGCCCACGAGGCGTGGGCATGGCACCCGGCATGAATCGGGGAGGGGTCGCAGCGCTAGACTCGGGTAAATTTGCCCCAGGCCCAGGTGACGGCGAGGAACCAGGAGACGGCGAGGACGACGCAGAGGAGGCCCCAGGCGCGGGCTTCGAGCCCCTGGATGGGGGGGCGGCTTCGGACGCCCAGGACGATGCGGCCGACGACGATGATGGACACGCCGGAGAGGAGCAAGACAAGGCCGGGCGCGTATGAGAGCAAGATGAGTTCGAGCCCCATCGGTTTTCCTCCAGGAGCACCGGAATAACTCGGGATGGGAGCATTGAGGGTGGAAGGATTCGGATCGAGGGACGGAGCCCCTCCGACGAACGCATCCGGACGGTTCGGGCGAGCGGAACGGGGGCTAGACGGTGTCGCCGTTGAGGAAGACGGGGTCGCGGCGGATCTCGCGGCCGGTGCGGACCTCGAAGACGCGGATGGCGAGGGAGGGGACTTCGAGGACGGCGAAGCTGTAGGAGGTCTGGATGCCGGGCACGCCCATGACGGAGCCGGGGTTGACCAGGGTGCCGCGGCCGAGCTGGCGGTCGATCATGGGCAGGTGGGTGTGTCCGAGCACCAGGACCGAGGCGTCGGAATGGTCCCAGAATTGCGTGACCGATTCGGGCAGGGGTCGGTAAGGGGTGACGAACTCGGTATCGCTGGCGGGGGAGCCGTGGTGGACTTCGATGGTGACGCCCTTGATCGTCACCGAATACGAGGCGGGGAGCCGTTCGAGGAACTCCCAGGTGCTGTCCTGGAGGTTGGCGGGCCGCCAGCCGCGCGGGCCGAGGAGCTGCCGGCGTTCGAGGGCCCAGCGGTCGTGATTGCCCCGGACGCAGGGGATCGCCAGGCTCTGGACCCGGGCGACGGCGGCATCGGACTGATAGCCGTAGCCGATGAGGTCGCCGGTGCAGAGCAGCCGATCGACGCGCAGCGATTCCAGGTGCCGCAGGGCCGACTCCAGGGCTCGGGTGTCTCCATGAATGTCGCCGAGCAGGCCGATTTTCATCGTGTTCCGTTGACTGACCTCGACCTCCCCGATTCGGTCGGGGCGGAGAACTGGTACACTCCAAGGGGCTCGTCGAACGCCGGCACCCGATCGTGCGCGGGGAACGGCCGACGGTGAAGGACTCATTATCGTCCGGGACCTCTGTCATGGCCACGCCAATCCCGGCCGAGCTGCGTCGGACTCTGGTGCGGGAGCATCCCGAAGCCTGGGTGGATCACCTGCTCGGGGCCTTCCCTCCGGAGTATTGCGAGCGGTTCGACGCCGAGGCAATTTCGAGGCACCTGGGCTTGATCCGGGGGCTGGAAGTCGATCATCCGGTGCGATTGCGGGCCGAGCGCCTGCCCGAGGGGCCGGAGACCTGGCGCGTCGAGATCGCCGGCTACGACGCCTTCCAGCTGCTTTCGACGGTCTGCATGCTGCTGACGGTGGCGCGGCTGTCGATCGTCGAGGCGAGCATCTTCACGTCGGACCCGCCGGCCGAGGAGCCGGCGCCGGCGGGGGCGGGGGCGTCTCCTCGGCCGAGGCCGGCGGCGGCCGGGGCGGGCCGGTCGGCCTTCTGGCGGCCGGGGGCGTCTCGGCCGCAGCGATCGGCCCGCGAGCCGGACCGGAAGCGGAAGATCCTGGACGTGTTCACGGTCAGGCCGACGGGCGGGAGCGGGTCGCCGGACTGGAAGGCGTTCGAGGAGGAGCTGTCGGAGCTGGCGCAATTGCTGCGGCAGGGGCAGCACGACGAGGTGCATCACCGCCTGATCCGCCGGTTCGCCGCGGCGCTGGGGGACCGGCGTCCGATCGGCGGGCCGCTCGACTCGATCTTGCTGGAGATCTCGGCCGAAGGGCCGGAGACGCCGACCCGGATCGACGTGAGGGCGCGGGATAGTTTCGGGTTCCTGTCGCTGACGGCCTCGGCGCTGGCGCTCAGCGGCTTCCGGATCGTCAGGGCCGACATCTGCACGGTGGCCGAGCACGGCTGGGCCGAGGACACGCTCTGGATCACCGACCGGTCGGGGCGGCCGATCCTGGATGCCGATCGCCTGCTGGCCCTGAAATACGCCCTGATCCTGATCGAGCACTTCAGCACGAGGCTGCCGAGGGCGACCGACCCCGAATCGGCCTTGATCCACTTCAGCCGGTTCGCGAACGACCTGATGGCCCGGCCGGATCGGGCCCGGGAGTTCGCGGCGCTCGACCGGCCGGAGGTGCTCGACGCATTGGTGCGGGTGCTGGGGGAGAGCCGGTTTCTATGGGAGGATTTCCTGCAGTCGCAGCCGGAGAACATCCTGCCGTTGATCGACGACCCGCAGCGCTGGCGACGCAGCCCCGACCGCGACGAGCTGGCCCGCGACCTGGCCCAGCGCCTGGCGCGGGACGCCGACCTGGACGACCGGATCCGGGCCCTCAGGCGGTTCAAGGACCGGGAGATCTTCCGGGCCGACGTGCGGACGATCCTCGGCCTGAGCGACGGGCCGGAGGGCTTCGCCGACGAGCTGACCGACGTGGCCGAGGTGGTGGTGGCCTCGGCGCTGGAGTTGAGCCTGGAACGCCTGGGGCCGGAACGGCCCGAGCGGGGGGATGGGAGCCCCGTCCCCGTCACGATCTGCGCGCTCGGGAAGTTCGGCGGCCGGGAGCTGGGGTTCGCCTCGGATCTGGAGCTGATGGTCGTCTGGGATGACCGCGGGCTGGATGCCTCGGCCCGGGCGACGCCCGCTTCGGAGTACTTCGACCGGGTGGTGACGACGCTCCGCCAGGTGCTCGGGGTGCGACACGGGGCGACCTTCGAGCCGGATTTCCGCTTGCGGCCATACGGCAAGGGGGGGCCGCCGGCGACGGCCCTGTCGTTGTTTGAGACCTATTACCGCGCCGGGGGCGCGGCCTGGGCGTACGAGCGGCAGGCCCTGATCCGATTGAGGGCGGTGGCCGGCGATCGGGGGCTGGGCGCGTTGCTGGAACGGCATCGGGACGCCTTCGTGTACGGCCCCGAGCCGCTCGACCACGACGCCCTGCGGAAGATGCGCGCGATGCAGCTCCGGCAGCTCATCCGGCCGGGGACGGTCAACGCGAAGCTGAGCCCCGGGGCGCTGGTCGACATCGAATACGCCGTGCAGGCGATGCAGATTGCCCACGGCAGGGATGACCCGAACCTGCGCTGCCCGAGCACGCTGGGGGCGATCGAGGCGCTGCGGGAGGCCGGGCACCTCGACCGGGAGACGGCGAACACGCTGAGCGACGGGTGCCGCTTCTTCCGGTCGCTGATCGGTGCCCTGCGGGTCGTGCGGGGGAATGCGGAGGATCTGACGGTCCCGGCCTCCCCGTCGGATGACTTCGCCCAGTTGGCTCGCCGGATGCGGCTGAACTCGGCCGAGGCGCTCCGGGAGTCGTTGCAGAACCAGCTTGATACGGTCAAGGCGGCGTCCGAGCGGGTGCTCGAGACGCTCGATCCGTGATCGACCGCGGAGGAGTGTCGGGGGGGCCGGGGGCATGGCGACTCCCGTCGGATCCGACAGGAGCCTCGCTGCCCCAGCCACCGCGACGACCCGGCCGTCCCACGGCCTCGAGAGGCCCGGGCACACGGGGTCGATCGCGGCGGATCCTCCCTCGTGGAATCACGCAGGGCACCTCGCGGGCTCGGGGCCGGCCCTCGGGTGTTGAGGCGATCCCGCCACGCGCACGGGGATGGCTCCGGCCGGATCGCGGTCATCCGAGGGTGATCGGCGGTCAGATGGCGTCGGCGCCTCGTTCGCCGGTCCGGATGCGGATGCAGTCGTCCAGGGGAAGGATGAAGATCTTGCCGTCGCCGATGGTGCCCTCGGGCCCGCTGCGGGCGGCGTCGATGACGGCGTCAATCGTCGGCTCGACGAACTCGTCGTTGACGGCGATCTGCAGCTCGATCTTGCGCAGGAGGTTGACGGTGAACTCGTGGCCTCGGTAGACCTCGGTGAACCCTTTCTGCCGGCCGAAGCCCTGCACGTCCATCACCGTCAGGCGGTAGACTTCGACCTTGGACAGCGCGAGCTTGACGGCCTCGAGCTTGGTGGGCTGGATGATCGCGATGATCAGCTTCATGATTGGGTCGGTGTGCCGCTCCCATCGCCGCCGGGGCGGCCCGACTCGGGCCGACGATCGCCGGGGGCGTCCGGTGGATTCAAGAGGAGGAGGCCGATCCTCTCGGGATCGGGGGGGTTGATTCGTTCGGGGGCGGGGGTGGCGTCCCGCGGTCGAGCCCCCGACGCGACACCGCGTCGGGGGCCGGGGGAGATCAAGGGGCCGTCACCTCGGCGGGACGGGCGACGGGAGCAGCGGGTGCGACCCTGGACGAGGCCTTGCGGGCGGCCATCGGATATTCCTCGTAGGGCACCGATGCCTTGACCGTCGGGGCGAAGTCGGGGTAGGCCTCCGAGCCGTGCTCGCCGATGTCGAGGCCGCGCACCTCCTCCTCGGCCGAGACCCGAAGGCCCAGGGTCAGCTTGATCGCGCCGAAGAGGATCGCGCCGGTCGTGACGCAGAAGGCGAAGACCGCCGCGACGCCGATGAGCTGATTGATCAGCAGCCCGGCGCCGCCGCCGAAGAACAGGCCGTCGCCGGTCGTCTCCGGCTGGAAGCGGTCCTCGGCGAACAGGCCGAGCGCGATCGTGCCCATCGCCCCGCAGACGCCGTGGACGGAGATGGCGCCGACCGGGTCGTCGATGCGGACCTTGTCGAAGAAGAGGATCGACCCGACGACGAGGAAGCCGGCGGCCAGGCCGATCAGCGCCGCGGACCAGGGGGCGACGAAGGCGCACGGGGCGGTGATGGCCACCAGGCCGGCGAGCACGCCGTTGAAGGTCATGCTGATGTCCGCCTTCTTGAACAGCATCCACGACAGGACCATCGCCCCGATGGCCCCGGTGACGGCCGCCATGTTGGTCGTCAGGGCGATGTGCGCGATGTCGGGCGTGGCGGCCATGGTCGAGCCGGGGTTGAAGCCGAACCAGCCGAGCCAGAGGATGAACACGCCGAGCGCGGCCATCGGGATCGAGTGGCCGGGGATCGGGTTGACCTTGCCGTCCTTGGTGAACTTGCCGATCCTCGGGCCGAGGAACAGGGCCCCCATCATCGCCAGCCAGGCGCCCGTCGAGTGCACGACGGTCGATCCGGCGAAGTCCCACATGCCCAGCCCGGCGAGCCAGCCGCCGCCCCAGATCCAGTGGCCGACGACCGGATAGATGAAGGCGCTGATGATGAAGGAATAGATCAGGTAGGAGTGGAACTGCGTCCGCTCGGCCATCGCCCCGGAGACGATCGTGGCCGCCGTCCCGGCGAAGACGAGCTGGAACACGAACTTGGCGGCCAGCGGGACGCCCGACCAGGCGATCGAGCCGTAGACGCCCTCGTACCCCTCGCCGTCGAGCGCCGGCGAGTTGTCGGCCCCCGACAGCAGCCAGCCCTGGGTGCCGAACAGGCCGTTGCCGTCGCCGAACATGATGGCGAACCCGAAGATCCAGAAGCCGAGGGTGGCCAGGGCGAAGTCGCCCAGGTTCTTCATCATGATGTTGTTGGTGTTCTTGGCGCGGGACAGGCCGCCCTCGACGTAGGCGAAGCCGGCCTGCATGAAGAACACCAGGAAGGCGGCGAGCATCACCCAGAGGGTGTCCAGGGCGACCTGCTGATTGGCCACCACGGTGGCCAGGTCCTCCTCCTGCGCCATGGCAGGCGGGGCCAGGGCGAGGAGCAGGCCGGCCGTCACGGCCAGCGCCTTGAAGAGGGTCCGGTTCCCGCGGCGTTGCATCGGTCAGTTCCCTCGGGACAGGTCGATCGTCGGCGAGTCGGGGGTAGGCCGTCGGACGCCGATCGGCGACGTCAGGGCGCCTCCCGCCCTGGAGGAGGGCCGCCATGCGATCGATTCGTTGATGAATCGTGGGGAGGAGGGCGGATGCCCGGCGGGCCTCGACGGCGCGCTCCGCCTCCGGGATGGCTTCCTCGCTAAGAACATTCCGTGCCGCGAGCCGGGGCGAGGCGAGTTATTCTTCCTTAAGTGTCGTCTTTGCAACGACATCGGGAATGATCGCGGGGGGGAGCCCGGGGGATTGGATCTGGTCGTTGCTGCCTCGTTGTGCGTGGCTGCCGGTTTTGCGGGCGGCGGCGCACGGCGCGCGGCCGAGGCCCGCCGCGCCGGGGTTCGGCGGTCGGCGGGCCTCGACGGGGCCGCTTGAGGAGCGGGCCCGGGGGATCAATACAGCAGGATGATGTCGAGGCCGTAGGTGAACTGGCTGCCGGAGACGCCGGCATTGTAGGGCGTGCCGTACTGGGCCCAGTCCCATCGGGTCTCGGGGCGGATCCAGAGGTTCGGGCAGGGCTTGTAGATCAGGCCGAGCGTCTGCTCGTAGTAGCGGTCGGCGAAGCCGGTGCGGAAACCGTCGACGTCCCAGAAGACTTCGCTCCGCCAGACGCCGGTCCACTTCTCGTCGAACTGGTAGAGGAACCAGTTGCCGAAGCTGGCCCAGCGCGACGGGGCTCGGGCGACGACCTGCCCGCCGGCGTCGATCGGCACGTTCTCCTCATAGCCGATGTCGTTCTCGAGCACCTGGGTGAGCCGGTCGGTCCACTGGTAGCTGAGCACGGTCGTCCAGAGGTGGGTGAAGTTGCCGGAGTAGCCGTTGTTGGAGACCTCGACCAGCGGGCCGCCCTCGATGGCTTCGACGAAGAATTTATCCGACTGATTGGTGGCGTAGCTGTAGACAAACGTGAGGTTGAGCTTGTCCTGCAGGCCGGTGTAGCTGAAGCCGCCCATGTAGGTCCAGACGAGGTTGGCGTTCTGGAAATCGTCCCAGCCCTGGGGCATGCCGTTGTAGATGACCAGGTTGTCGTTGACGTTCCAGGTGCTCATCAGGCCCCAGTGGGTGAACGGCTGGCCGAAGGTGAACATGTAGGGGACCGACAGCAAGGGCCGGCCGATCGCCGGCACGACCTCGTAGCCGTGCAGCGTGTACCAGCGGCCGAACTTCACGTCGAGGCCGCCCTCGGTCAGCACGGGCAGGTGGACCTCGCCGTAGAACTGCGGCAGGTCGATGCCCGCGAACTGCGTGGCCCCGAAGGCGCCGTCGAAGACGCCGCGCATCTTGGTGAAGGCGTGGTCGTGGCCGAAGAGGAAGTCGAGCCGGCCGCCGAAGTTGATCGTGTCGTCCTGGGTCAGCGGCTTCTCGAAGACGGTGTAGTACTGGTTGCCCCGCCAGTCGTTGGCGGCGTAGTTCGGGGTGACGCCGAAGTTGATGCCGTCGGCCGGGAAGGCGGGGTTGGCGGTGAAGCTGTTCTGGATCCAGCCGTAGATCTGCAGCGGATTCTCCTGGGCCCCGAACAGTTCCATGATGTAGCGGCGGGGCACGTCCGCCGTTTGGGCCTGCTCGGCGGCGGCTTCGGCCGTCGGCTGCTCACCGGCGTAGACGTTCTCGGCGGCGGGAAGCGCGTAGGGCTGTGCGGGGGGCGGGGCGGAGGATTCCCCCAGGGGCAGCGGCGCCAGGGGCTCCGGCGCGGCCGACGGCGGCAGCGGCGGCAATCCGCCCGACTCGACCTGGGCACCGGCCTCTCCCATGACACCGATGGATGCCAGAGCCGCTGCCCAACCTAGCCACTTCAATCGGTTCCTGGAATGGTACGGCACGCGCGGAGACCTCCTGTCTAATGCCGGACGACGTGTCTCGGGGGGGGAGCCGGCGGGAGAGACGCCGGGCGGATCGGCCGGCCGGGGGCTCGGCGAGGTCTCGCCGGCCAGGCTGGCACGTCCGTCGATCTCCGCCCTCGGGGCCGTCGTGACCATCGGGGGGGGGGTGGATTCCGATATCGCTGTATCTTCGGTTTTCGATCGGCCGGGCATGAGAATCGGTCGATTTGGCGAAGACCGGAGAACCCCTGCAAATGGCCCGATGGGCAAGATTGGGGGACTAGGCTCTTGCATTGGGCCGACGGACCGGGTATCTCTCCTCCCCATGCCAGGAATCAAGACGCGGTCGCGCCGCGCGCCGACGACCGTGCCGGGAGAATGCCGCACGTCTGAGAATCTCCAGATAACCCGCAGACCTCACCCGCTCCTCTCCCTGTCTCTCTCTCTCACGGAGTCCCTCCCAGCGATGGCTATGACCCCCGCCGACGTTCAGAAGATGGCCAAGGACGCCGGAACCCAGATTGTGGACCTGCGCTTCATCGACCTGCCCGGCATCTGGCAGCATTTCTCGATCCCGGTGCGCAACCTCACCGACGACCTGTTCGAGGACGGCCTGGGATTCGACGGCTCGAGCATCCGCGGCTACCAGCAGATTCAAGAGAGCGACATGCTCTTGCGGCCGGATCCGAGCACGGCGAAGCTCGATCCGTTCATGGCGGCGCCGACGCTCAGCCTGATCTGCAACGTGTACGACCCGGTGACGCTGGAGCCGTACAACCGGGACCCGCGGTACATCGCCCTGAAGGCGGAAGAGTACCTGAAGACGACCGGCATCGCCGACGTGAGCTACTGGGGCCCGGAGGCCGAGTTCTTCCTGTTCGACGACGTGCGGTACGAGCAGTCGTCGAGCACCGGGTTCTACAAGATCGACTCGAAGGAGGCGATCTGGAACTCGGCGAAGGACGAGGGGCCGAACCTCGGCTACAAGCTGCGGCACAAGGAGGGGTACTTCCCCGTCCCGCCGGCCGACACGCTGCAGGACATCCGCTCTGAGATGATCCTGGTGATGGAGGAGCTGGGCATCCCGATCGACCTGCACCACCACGAGGTCGGCACCGCCGGCCAGTGCGAGATCGGCATGCGGTTCGACACCCTGCGGGAGATGGCCGACAAGGTCCTCTACTACAAGTACGTCATCAAGAACGTGGCGCGCAAGCACGGCAAGACCGCGACGTTCATGCCCAAGCCGATGTTCGGCGACAACGGCTCGGGGATGCACACGCACCAGAGCCTCTGGAAGGGGGGCACGAACCTCTTCTTCGACGACACGAAGTACGCCGGGTTGTCGGACACGGCCCGCCACTACATCGGCGGCATCTTGAAGCATGCCGACAGCCTGCTGGCCCTGACGAACCCGACGACCAACTCGTATCGCCGGCTCGTCCCCGGTTACGAGGCCCCGGTGAACCTGGTGTACAGCCAGCGGAACCGATCGGCCGCCATCCGGATCCCGCTCTACAGCAAGAGCGCCAAGGGCAAGCGGATCGAGTTCCGCTGCCCCGACCCGTCGTGCAACCCGTACCTGGCCTTCACGGCGCTCTTGATGGCCGGCCTGGACGGGATCCAGAACAAGATCGACCCGGGCGAGCCGATGGACCGCGACCTCTACGACCTCGAGCCCGAGGAGGCCGTGAAGATCCAGAGCACCCCGCACTCGCTGGCCGAGGCGCTCAACGCCCTGGAGAAGGACCACGACTACCTGCTCAAGGGAGACGTGTTCACCCCGGACGTGATCGAGACCTGGATCAGCTACAAGCGCGAGCGGGAGCTGGAACAGGTCAATCTGCGGCCGGTGCCGTACGAGTTCTACCTCTACTTCGACATCTGATCGAGCTGCCGAGGACGGCCGCACCGACCCCGGCCGATCGGCATGATGTGCCGTCGGCCGGGCGTTGCGAGCGATCGGCGCTCGCGCACCGCGCACACCAACGGCCCGGCTTCGACCCTCATTCGATATGGGGCGATCGAAGCCGGGCCGTTCTGCGTTGGACCGGCCGGCCGGTGGGGAGGGGCCGGCCGATCGGAGCGTGAGAGGCGATGAGTCGGCTGGGATCGACGGTCAGCGGGAGCCGCCCGGGCCGGAGAGGTCGGGGCCGCCCTGGGGGACCTTGGCGAGGATGGCGTCGGGGTCGGCCTCGACGTCTCCCTTGCAGCCGGCGCAGCAGACGAAGACGTCGCGGTCCTTGACGGTGACCTTGACGGGGACGCCCATTGAGCCGAGCGGTTCGTCGGTGACGGGGCAGGCCTTCTGGACGAGGGCCAGCTCGGCGTCGGCCTCGGGGAGCTGCCGGACATACTCGATTTGCTCGGCGGTCAGCTCGCCCTCGGCGGGGGCGGCGTCGGTGTCGGTCGTCTCGGCGGGTTCGGCGTCGCCGGGCATCCCGGTGGTCGGGGCCGGCTCGACCGGGGCGTCGTCGTTCGAGGCGCATCCGGCGACGAGGGCGAACATCAGGGCCGAGGCCGAGGCGGTCCAGGGGGCAATCCAGCGGGTCATGGACGCGAGTTCCTGTCGGTGGCGGGGAGAATCACGGAGGGCCGGCCCCGGGAACCGTCCCGAGGTCCAAGTTCCGCGAGGAAACCATGTTCCAACGATTGTAGCGCCGGGGGCGAGGGATGACCAGCCGTCACTCGGTCCCGGGCCCCGGGCATGCGGCCGCCCGGGGTGGCAGGGACGCGATGATCGAGGGCGGGGCGGTGCCCGATCGGCCGGGTCAGCGACCGAGGCGATCGCGGGAGGCGGCGGCCTTCTGGAGGACCTGGGCCTCGTCGAGCGGGTTCCGGGGGTGCTCGGAGAGGCAGTTCGGGATGGCGACCTTGACGGGGGCCTTCAGGCCGAGGTCGGCGTTATGCACATAGAAGCGCCCCTTGGGGAGCTGGGCCACGTCCTGGCCGCCGCCGCCCTTGAGCTTGATCTGCTCCTGGATGACGTCGAGGGCGGCGGGGGAGCTGGCCTTGCCGTAGAAGTGGGTGGAGCAGTTGCCGATGATCTTGTTGTCGATGTCCTTGGGGTTCTGGGTGGCGAAGACCAGGCCGAGGCCGTACTTGCGGGCCTGGGCGGCGAGGCGGATGAGGCTGTCCTTGCATGCCGATGCCTTGACGGACGGGACGAAGTCCCTGGCCTCGTCGAGGACGAGCAGGCCGCGGAGCGGCCGGGAGCCGGGGTTCGGGTTCAGCTTGATCCAGGAGAAGAGGGTCATGGCGAGCTGATTGAGGAAGTGACGCTGGGCCTCCAGGTTGGCGAGGCCGATGAAGTTCAGGACCGAGACGCGGACCTTCTCCGAGGGGCGGTCGTCGCCGAAGAGGACGGCCGGGTCGAGCGGGGTGCCCTGGGACCGCAGGAGGGGGTTGGTGGCGATGGCGACCTTGAGGGCGTCGGCCATCTCGGCCCCGAGTTCGGGCTCCTGGTTCACGCCGAGTCCGCCGTCGATCGGGAGATCATTCAGGAGGGAGATGAAGGCGTCGAGCCGCCCGCCACCTTGCCTGGCGAAGCGGCGGAGCCAGTGGTGGAGGACGCCGCGTTTCTTCTGGGACTTCTGGGAATTCCCGGGGCAGACGATCGGTTCGAGCGCGGCGGCGGCCATGGCGACGGCGCTTTCCAACTCGTCGCCGTCGTCGGCGACGGCGGCGAGGTCGGGGAGGGGTTCGAAGGCGACGGGGTTGCCCGACTCCTTGCCGGGGGTCCAGAGGACGACCTCGGTCGATCGGTGGTAGCGGTCGGCCCGGTCGGGGTCGTCGGGTCGCCAGCCGTCGGGGGGGGACGGCCAGCGCTGGTCGAGCGCGGCCAGGTCGTTGGCGCAATCGACGACGATCGACGGGATGCCCGCCAGCGCGGCCTCCTCGACGAGTCGCTTGACGAGGACGGTCTTGCCCGAGCCCGCGCCGGCGAGGATGACCGTGTGCTTGGAGAGGCCGCCGAGGGTCATCGTAACCGGGTCGTTGGTGGGGGTGCTGCCCTGGAGGCGCCAGCCGACGGTGATCGTGCTGGGGGCCGGGTTGGTCGGCGGCGGCGGCGGAGGCGGTGGGGGTTCTGGCCCGCCGGAATCGTCAGCAACATTGGATTCTTGGTCCGAGGATATTGAATCGTCTTGATTCGTTTCGGGCGTGCTGGGGCCGAGGAGCAAGGGGCTGGGCGCGAGTTCGCGGATGAGTTCGAGCGAGGAGAGGGGCTTGCGGTTTTGGAGCCAGGGGCGGAATAGCTCGTCGCCATCGAGCTTGAGGCGATGGAGCGCGGCCAGGGTGCGGAGGTCGTTCTCGGTCGGCTTGAGAAATTTGCCGCCGGCGGCCGCGAACGATTCCATCATCTTGGATGTCTTCGCCCCGCCCGGGAACGGGAGGGTGCGGACGATGCGGAGGTGGCGGAACGGGAGGTCGCGGTCGATGCCCGACTGGGTCATGGCGAGGTTGAGACGCGACTGATAGGCGATCGCCTTGTCGTGCTGGATGACACGGATGCAGAAGTGTTCTTCCCGGCCGTTCTCGGCCTGGAAGATGAGCCGGAGGCGGGCGTGGAGGGGTTTGGTGGTCTTGCCGCCGGCGAAGTCGGTGTCGATGATCGCGTCGACCTCGGGGGGCCAACCCGGCTCGCGCTCCCAGAGCAAGCACTGGAGCGCCGTCTGGAACACGGGGGCGAGGGATTCGTCGTCGGTCAGGGTGGAGAGGTCGACGTTTGAGCAAGTTTTTGCGAAGTGCGCATCAAACTGTTCGAACTCGCGAACAGGCACGATAGGCTTGCCGCATTTCTCGAATTCGGTGATTTCCTCAAGGGTGTCGGAATGCAGGAGGGCGATGCGGCATTGCTCGCATTTCTGCAGGACTTCGCGGGGTGTGCTGGCGCCGAGCTTGGCGAAGGCACTGGGGTGGAAGGGCCAGGTCTCGCCCGGCTGGGGGGCGTAGCCGACGGCCTGGAAGGCGAGGGAGAGGCGGCTGCGGGCGATGGCCTCGTTGATGGCGGCGGAGGGGGCGACGTCGAGGCGCCGGGGGGGCTCGAAGCGGTCGATCACTGAGTGGAGGACGGAGTGGTCCAGGTGTCTCCAGGTGGCCTCGATGCAACTGACGATGGCGAGGGTCTTGCGGGTCGTGTCCCGGAGGGCGCCGAGGCCGCTGCCGATGTGGGAGATGATGGCGCGGGCCTTGTTGAAGCCCTCGGGGGAGTCGTCGGCCAGCTCGCGGTGGGAGAGCTCGGTGACGATCGGGTCGAGCTGGTCGAAGGCCAGGACGGTGGGGCCACAGAGGCTCATGATCCAGGAGAGGGCCTCGACGATCTTCCTCGGCTCCTCGCGGTCGGCGGTGTAGCCGAGGGGAATGCGTTCCTCGGGGTCGAGGGGCTGGGACTGGAGCCAGGTCATCCCGAGGTTGACGATGTTGAAGTCGGTCGAATTGAGGCAGGCGAGGGCGCGGATCGTGTTCTGATATTTGAGGATTTCCTGCGGGTGGACCTTGTGCAGGACGGTGAGGATCTTCTGGATGTCGTTCTTCAGGTTGGCCGAGGGGCGCTCGGCCATGAGCTTGAGGACCTCGGCGGCGGGCTTGTCGGGGCCGAGCCGGCCGATGAGGTTGCGCAGGAGGCACTGGTGCTGGAAGGCTTCGTCCTCGTAGGGGACCTGGAGCGAGAGGACGTAGCCCTGGAGGACGGTCTCCCAGAAGTCTCGGACGTCGGTCATGTCGACCAGGACGAACCCGGCGCGGCGGCGGGCGGCCTTGCGGCGGAAGGAGCCGAGCAGGTGGGTCTTCCCGGTGCCGGCGCTACCGGTGATGACCCAGCCGAGGGGGGATTGGGCCTGTTTGGACTGGGCCATGGCGTCGAGCTTGGCGGCGAACTCGCGGCGGAGGTTCTCGTGCAGGCCGGGGACGTCGGTCTCGGTATTGCGCCAGACGCTGGAGAGGTGCATGGCCCAGTCGAAATCGGCCTGGCGGAGGGCGTCGAGCCGCGATTGGCGGAGGGACGCCCCGGGCGTCGCGGGAGGGGTCATGAACCGTGACCTCCGAGATAGATGAGGTGGCGGGGGTCGCCGGCCGGGGTCATGAGGACGGCCTCGCGGTCGCGCGGGGTGATTTCCAGGGGGTTATCGAGGCGGTAGAGGGCGGCCCGGCCGCTGGTCGCCAGATGCAGGAGGGCGTCGTCGAGCGCCGGGCGCGGGACATCGGCCAGGGCCTCGCGGAGGTCGGCCAGGCGGACGCGGACATTGCCCCGGCCGTCGGAGAGGTGGTGGTAGGCGTCGAGGATGCGCTGGGGGAGGTCGGCGGGGGGGATCGGCCGGGGAGTCGCGCGGAAGAAGTCGGCGAGGCTCAGATTGTTGGCCGAGAGGAAGCGGTCGAGCTGGGCGAGGAAGCCCGAGAGGACGGGGACGACGTTGGCGCGGGTAGAGAGGGGGGCAGTGGTGTGTTCGGCGAGGTAGTTCCAGCCTTTTTCCGAGAGGGAGAGGTGAAGCACGCGACGTCTGCCAGTCGCAGGTTCGCGCGATTCTTCTTCCGTGAACCCGGCGGCCTTCAGGCGCTTGCGGACCTTGGGGTCGACCTTGGGCTTGTCGAGGTCTTTGAGCGGAGAATCGCCACCGATGACGGCAAGTCGCCAGAGGAGGACTCGGTCGCTCGGTTCCGGTTCGTAGCTCATTGCGGGGTGCTCCGGGGCGTTGGCTGGGGGTGTCGGAAGCGGACGACGTCTCGGATCTTGTCGAGGGCGAGGAAGGGGTCCTGAACGACCTCGTCGTGGGGGAGTCGGAGGACGAGGAAGCCGCTGATGAGCAGGTGGTAATCGCGGCTGCGGTCGGCGGAGAAGGAGGCGCGGGAGGAGTGGAAGCTGTAGCCGTCGATCTCGACGACCACTTTCCCCTCGGGCCAGAGGAGATCGACGAGGAAGGACGGGCCGCGTCGGGACTGGACGCGGACATTGTGGTGAAAGAGCGGGCCGAGGTCCGGGTCGGTCGCGAGGAGGGCAGCGAGCTTCTGCTCCCCGGGGCTGTACGGGTGCGGCCGGCCGACGACCGGCCAGACGCGGTGGGCCTGCTCGTCGTCGGTCGGGAGGCGGCCGGTCGGCTGGTCCGGGGGGAGGATGCGGACGGGGCGGAAGCTGATCGGGTCCAGCTCGCTGGAGTCGGCGAGGGCCTCGGGGATGACGACCAGGACCCGCGCCGAGGTTTCCCGGGCCAGCCACTCGGCGCAGCGGGCGAGGGCGAGGAGCCGGCCCGGCTCGGGGGGGTGGTCGCCGATGCCGAGGGCGACGATCAGGTTGCCCGGGGCGATGGCCAGCGCGAGCTGCCGGGCCTGGAGGGCGGGGGCGAACTCGGGGAGGGTGGGCGGCTGCCGGTTCTGGCAGCGCGAGGCGGCCTTGCGGAACCAGGGGAGGACGAGGTCCTTGCGGGGTCGATCGGCCAGATCCGGCCCGAGGGCCATGAGCCGTTGCCAGGAGAGGGCGGCCGGGCCGTCGTCGCGGAGCGGGACCGAATCGCCGTACCAGGAGGGCCAGAGGGCGAGGGCGACCTCGGCCAGGTCGGCGATGGCGGCATCGAGGATCGCGGCGGGGCCGGGGATCGGGTCGAGGAGGACCGAGACGAGGCGGGAGCCGTCGGGATCGGGGAGCGATTCGCGCAGGGCGGCGAGCGCATCCGGGACGCTGTCGGCCAGGAGCAGGCGGGCCTGGCCGTCGGCCATCGCGGCGATCGGGTCGGGCCGGGAGGCGGGCATTGACGGAAGCAACTCGGTGGGACGCTCGGTCGGGATTGCCCCGAAAGATCAGCTACCGTTCAGGGCCACGCGGCCGGTAGGTGAGGGGCAATCCCGTTCTGTTCATGCTCCCGAGTGTGCATCCGTCGCTGCGGCATTGCAAGGGGGTCGAGCCGGCGGAGGGGTCGTCAGGTGTTTACGAGACGCGACTCGCCGCGGACCATCTGGCGGGTCATGACGGCGAAGTGGGTGTGCATGACGCAGCGGGTGGCGAAGGTGAAGAGGAAGCGGAGGGGGCGGCGGCGGAGCAGGAGCTTGCGGAGGGTACGGGCGTAGACGGGGCGGAAGGGCTTGGTGCGGGGGTCTCGCCAGATGCGGGCGAGGATGGTGGCGGCGGCGATGATGATGCCGATGTGCTGGAGGACGTAGGAGACGGGGCGGTGGCGTCGCATCCAGGCCATCTTGGCGGCGCCGAGGGGGATGGCGCGGTCGGTGAAGAGGGAGTCGAAGCGCTTGAAGTATTCCTCGGGGTCGTAGAGGCGGTCCATCAGGTCGAGCCAGCCGTCGCGCATCTCGTGGACGGACATCTGCAGGGGGATGATGTTGGTGGCGATGGTCGGGTCGTCGGCGGCGGGGTTGTCGAGGCGGCCCTCGGCCATGAGGCGGTCGTAGAGCGGGGTGCTCGGGATCGCCGAGAGCATGCCGGCCATGACGTTGGGGATGCGGGCGGCGGTGAGGAACTCGAACTGGCGGTCGAAGACGGTCAGGTCGTCGGAGTCGAAGCCGACGATCATGCCGGCGTAGACCTCGATGCCGGCGTCCTGGATCTTGTGGACGCGGTCGATCATCGTGAAGCCCTTCTTCACGTTCTGGATCTTCTTGGTCTCGAGCAGGGCCTCCTCGTCGGGGCTCTCGATGCCGACGAAGACGGTGTTCATGCTGGCCTCGGTCATCAGCGCCAGCAGCTCGTCGTCCTCGGAGAGGTTGAGGCTGGCCTCGGTGCCGAGGACGACGGGGTAGCCGTTCTTGTGCTGCCAGGCGATGATGGCGCGGAGGATCTCCTTGGCGGCCTTCTTGTTGCCGATGAAGTTGTCGTCGACGAGGAAGATCATGCGGGCCCCCTGGCGGTACTGGTAGTCGATCTCCTCGACGACCATCTCGGGGGTCTTGATGCGGGGCCGGCGGCCGAAGATGACGATGATGTCGCAGAACTCGCACTGGAAGGGGCAGCCGCGCGAGGTCTGGACGCATCCCATGGCGTACTCGTCGAACTTGACGAGGTCGTAGCGGGGCATGGGGACCTTGGTCATGTCGGTCTTGTCGGCCTGCTCGTAGCGGTCGGCGTGCTCGCCGCGCTGCCACTCGTCGAGGAAGCGGGGCCAGGTCTCCTCGGCCTCGCCGATGAAGGCGACGTCGACGAGCCCTTCGAAGGCCTCCCAGCCCTCGGCGACGGTGATCCAGGGGCCGCCGACGATGGTGAAGTGGCCGCGGTCCTTCAGTTCCCGGAGGATCTCGATCATGCGGTCGCGCTGGACGGTCATGCCGGTGACGCCGACGAGGTCGAAGCCGTCGAGGTCGTCGAAGTCGAGGTCGTCGATGTTCTCATCGATGACGACGACCTCGTGCTCTTCGGGGGTCAGGCCGGCGATGGTCGGCAGGGCCAGCACGGGCATGTTGCACTTCTTGCCCATCAAGGGGAGGCCGTGGTTCAGCCCCCAGAAGGAGGTCGGGAATCGCGGGTTGATCAGGCAGATGCGGGCCATGGGCAAGTCCGATCCTTCGGGTTGTGACGGGAGGACGGGGCGGTTGGCACTTCGGCTCGGGTTCGAGACGGCTCGAAAGAGGGGGTCGAATGAGGCTAACCGCGATGGGTCCCTCGTGCCAACGGGAAGTTCCGGGAAATTGGCGGACGTCGGGGGCCGTGTCGACTCCCGCGAGGACCCCTCGGCGGCGGGGCGACGCCGGGATCGGGCCTCGCGGCACGGCGCCCGCTCCGGGCGGCCCGCGGGGGGTTACATTCGCCGGGCCTCCGGGGCGGGGAGGACAACGGATCGCCTTGCCTGGCCAAAAATCCGCCGCATGCGGTGCGGCGGGACGAGGGACGATGACGCAAGGTGTTGCTCCGTCGTGAGTTATCCGGACGGACGGGGGCGGAACGGGACTTGCGTGGCGGCATGCGTCGAACGATACCCTGTCCGGTGCCGATCCCCCTGGAGTTTCCCTGATGCCTCGTCGCGGGTTTACGTTGATCGAACTGCTGGTCGTCATCGCCATCATCGGCGTTTTGATCGCGCTCTTGCTCCCGGCGGTGCAGTCGGCCCGAGAGGCCGCACGCCGGATGCAATGCACGAACAACCTGAAGCAGCTCGGGCTGGCGCTGCACGGCTATCACGATGCGGTGGGCGGCCTGCCCCCGACGCTGGTCATCACGGGGACCGGGGGGGCCGTGGCCTGGACGAACAGCTTCGGCGCCCACCCGCGCATCCTGCCTTATGTCGAGCAGGGGGCCATCTCCAGCGCCTTGAACTTCGACATCGAGATGTATGATCCGTCGAATTTGACCGCGACCGCGACCCGGCTCTCGTTGCTCGTCTGCCCGAGCGAGGTCCAGCAGGAGTTCACCCACGACCGGGGAGGTCGGATGAGCGTCTGCAATTATGGCTACTGCACGGGGGACTGGTTCGTCTGGGGGGGGACCGGGACGACCCTGAAGGGGCGTTCGGCCTTCGGGCCGATGCTGTCGAGGAACTGGGCGGCGTTCCGGGACGGCCTGAGCAACACGATCCTGCTGTCCGAGGGGAGGTCGTACCAGGAGTACTATCGGGACTGCCCGACGCTCGCGAACATCAACGACCCGGCCAACGTCCCGCCGCCGGACGCCGACCCGCACGCGGTCGCCCCCGAGTACCTCGGCGGCTGCGCCTTCCGGGCCGAGGGGCACAATGAGTGGGTCGAGTCGGCCACCCACCACACCGGCTTCACGACCGCCTGGCCCCCGAACCGGACGATCTCCGGGGGCCCGAACGGCGAATATGCCGACCTCGACCTGACGAGCAGGCGCGAGAAGATCGGCGGGCCCACCTTCGCCGCGATCACGGCCCGGAGCTACCACCCCGGGGGCGTCAACGCCCTGTTCGGCGACGGGAGCGTGCGATTCGTCAAGGAGACGGTCAACGGCTTCACCTGGCGGGCGCTCGGGACCGTGGCGGGCGGCGAGGTGATCAGCGCCGATTCGTACTGACGACCGGTCACGCGCACAAGGGCCTGCAATGACGGGGCGGGAGGCGTCGAGGGACGCCCCCGCCCTTCTGTGATTGGTCGCCTGCTCGGGATTTGCTGCTGACGCTCCGGCGGGATGTCGGGCGCACCGTCTTTGCGTGTCGGGCTGGTCCGGGTGGGCTGAGGAGTGGCCCCTCCCGGCGGAAACCGGTGCCCGGGGGTGAGGACCCGCGATCGAGGGCCGGTCGCGTCGACCGGCCGGCGAACGACGCGGGCCGGTCCGCGTCGCGGCCGCGGCCGCGGGGCGTTCGCGGTACGCCCGACGGCCCGGGGGACTGGACCCGAGACACCGCCGCGACGCGGGGCTTAGAATCGAGTCCACGGCCCCTGGGGCGTCCGAGGACGCCGGAATGGTCGAACGGCTTCGTGTCCTTCGGTCTGCTCCGTTTGCTTCGGGTGTGCCGTTGTGGTGTGTGTGTGTGTCTTGACCCGATCTCTCGGTTCCGTCGAGAACGAATGATGCTGACGCATTTGACCGTTGCCGCGGAGGCGGCACTGCTCGGGAGGTCCTGGGCGATGTTCAGGCACCTGAGCCGCCAGGAATCCCCCCTGGACCCGAGCGAGGTCTGGGGGCGGATGGCGCGGGGGGGGCTTCGGTTCGACCGAATCTATCCCCCCCAGGTGGTGGTGGGCCTGATCCTGTGGCTGTATCGGCGGTCGCGCGTGTACCGGAACCACCGGATCGGGATCGAGAAGCATTACGACGTGTCGAATGAGTTCTACGAGTTGTTCCTGGATCGGGAGTACATGTTCTACACCTATGGGGACTTCAATCGGCCGGGCGAGACCCTCGAAGAGGCTCAGGAGAACAAGGCCGCATTCATCGCCCGTCTGATCGACCCGAGGCCCGGCGAGATCATCCTCGAACTCGGTTGCGGTTGGGGGGGGATGCTGAAGAAGATCGCCGGGATGACGAACGACCGCGAGAACCTCGTCGGCTATACGCTGTCCAGGGAGCAGGTGGACTCGATCAGGGAGAGGCTGGGGCTCCGCGTCGAATTCAAGGATGCCATCACCTGCGAGTACCCGAGGGAGCATTTCGACGCGATCTACTCGATCGGCATCATGGAGCATGTGAGGAACCACCAATTGGAGCGGTTCTCGCGGACGCTTCGCGACGCGTTGAAGCCGGGCGGGCGCATCGTGCACCACTTCTTCTGCAAGAGCACGCCCGGGACGGTGCCGACGATCCTCCCCGGATTCGAGGTCTTCCCCGGCTCGGAGCTGGCCGCCCTGGAAGAACACCTGAGGGTCTTCGACAGGGCCGGCTTCCGGATCGTCCATCACTCGATCCACGACTATCGCCCGACGCTGGAGGCGTGGTTCGATCGGCTCGCCGAAAACCGACGCAGGGCGATCGAACTGGTCGGCGTCAGGACCTACAATCTGTACCTGGCATATCTCGCGAACGCGTGGAGGGTCTTCGACGACAGGGACCTGCTTCCCATGCGGATCGCCCTGCGGAAAGCCTGATTGCGGGGCCTTGAATCGCGGCGGAACCGGTCGGGGACGCTCGACGGCGTCCCGCCCGTCATCACGGGCGAGGCGGACGGAGCATCCCTCACGCTCAGGGGTCATTCCGGCCCGCCGGGGGCGTTTCATTGGCGCAAATCATCGCGGGAGGGCGGGACGATGGGCGAGGCCAGCGATCGGGAGGGAGGGGCGGGGCCGGGGGCGTCGGTGTCGGCGAAGCTGCAATTGACGCTGCCGGGGGGGATGCTGGATCTGGATGTGACGTTGCCGACGAGGCCGGTGGCGCTGGAGGAGCTGTTGCCGCTGGCGAGGGCGATGGAAGACAGGGTGGTCGAGCTGACGGTGCATCAGGTGGAGGCGGAGGGGCGTCGGGTGTCGTGCAGGGCCGGGTGCGGGGCGTGCTGCAGGCAGCTCGTGCCGGTCTCGGAGGTGGAGGCGAGGCGGGTTGCGGCCATGGTCGAGGCGATGCCGGGGCCGAGGCGGTCGGCGGTGCTCGCCCGGTTCGGGGAGGCGGTCCGGCGGCTCGACGAGGCGGGGGTGCTGGGGCCGCTGCGGTCGGACGATCGGAGGACAATGGACCGGGAGGCGAGGGGGAGGCTGGGGAGGGCCTACTTCGCGGCGGGGGTCCCCTGCCCGTTCCTGGAGGACGAGTCGTGCTCGATCCATCCGGAACGCCCCCTGGTCTGCCGGGAGTACCTGGTGACCTCGCATCCCGAGCATTGCGCGAGGCCGACGCCGGGGGCGGTCGAGGGGGTGACGCTGCCCGGCTCGCTCTGGATGGCCTTCGCGAGGCTCTGCGACCCGTCTCCCGAGGCGGAGACGATCAACTGGGTCCCCCTGGTGCTGGCGCCCGAGTGGGCGGCCTCGCATCCGGAGGGGCCTCCCCCGAGGCCCGCTCCCGACCTGTTCCGCGACCTGATCGCCCGGTTCGCGGGCCGGGCCGATCCGGCGATGGGGCCGGCGGGCCGGGATGATCGGGGGCCCGGCGCGTCGGCGGGCGACGGCTCGGAGGGGTGACGAGCCGAGGGGGATGGGGCCACGGACGCCGGCCCGCCCCCGGGCGGCTGGCATGAAATTCGCCCGGGTTGATCCCAGGAATCACGATTGGTCGACGGGCGCCGGGCGGCGCCGCCGAGGCGGTCGCTCGCGGGTTCTCGGCCGGCGGGCACGCCCCGGCGCCCTCGCTTGAATCGGCGACGGCCCGGCGGCCCGACGAATCATCCCGACATCATTTGAGAGACACCAGGGAGAAGCCGGACCATGCGCGCAATCACATCGACACTGATCCTGCTGGTTGCGGCGAGCGTCGCCGCGCCGGGCTGCTCGACGGGGCAAGACGAGGTGGTCCCCCCCGCGGGGGCGGCGGGCGTCTCGGCCTCGGGCGTCGAGCGAGGCGGCATGGCGCTGGTGGTCCCGTATCTGCCCGATGCCGGTTACGTCGTCCTGGCGATCCTGGTGGGCCTGATCCTGGCGGTGGCGTTTCAATTGTTGCTGACGAACGTGTCGGTCGCGGCCGGGATCTCGATGCTCGGCCCCCTCGACGAGGGGGACAACGGCCGGGACGGCCGGAAGAGGCGGGGGAACAAAGGCGGGCTGCCCTCGACCGAGGAGATCGCCGAGGAGGCCCGCGAGATCACCGGCGCCTTCGGCCTCTGGGCGGCCATCACCACGGCCATCTCGCTCTTCGCCGCCTGCTGGCTGGCCGGCGAGCTGGGCCTGATCGAGCGTCAGGTGGCCCTGAGCGACGAGCAGCAGGGGTGGACCAACGTGCTGCTCGGGACCCTGATCGGCCTGACGATCTGGGCGCTGTTCTATACGCTCTTGACGATGCTGGAGGGCATGGCGGTCACGTCGGCGGTGGGGACCCTGATCCGGACGGCGATGGCCGGGTTCCGGTCGGTGGCCTCGGCGACCTCGTCGTTCTTCGAGCCCTCGGCCAAGCAGCAGGCGTCCGACGTGGCCGGCGAGATGACGAAGGCCGTGGCCGACGTCTTGCAACGCGACGGCGACGCCCAGCGCCTGAAGCGAGAGCTGCGCGACTACCTCCGCGAGTTGAAGCCGAGGCCGGTCGACCCTGGGGCGATCCGCCGACAGGTCTCGGGCCTGCTCGACGACCTGGAACTGCACGTGGCGTCGGCCGACGGCTCCGGGCCGGTGATCGACGTCGAGGGGGTGGTCGCCGACCTGCAGAGCCGGGGGACGCTCGGCACGAGGGAGGTCGAGTCGGTCCGTCGGGGGCTCTCGGAGGCGATCGACGTCATCCGCGTCGAGGCCGCCGACCCGAGCAAGGGGCCGGCCGAGAAGGCCATCGACTCCGCCCAGCGACTGACGGGCCGCTCTCGGAGGTCGGCCGAGGCGGGCCGTCGCCGCGTGGAGGAGTATCTCCGCGACACCGACCTGGCGGAGCTGAACCCGGAGGGGATCAAGCGGGACCTGACCCGCCTGGTCACCGAGCCCCGGGTCGGGGCGGCCGCCCTGCAAGCCAGGCTGGCGATGGTCGACCGGGAGACGGTCCGGTCGCTGCTGGAAGCCCGAGGCGATGTCGATTCGGACCAGGCCGACCGCATCGCCGGGACGATCGAGGAGGTGGTGGCCTCGGTCGCGTCGATGGCCGGGACCGGCCGGGAGGAGATGGATCGGCGGCTCTCGCAGGTGGAGGGGGGGGCCGATTCGGTCCGTCGCGGCGCCGAGCGGAAGATCCGGGACTACCTCGACTCGCTCGGCCAGCCGGAGCTGAATTACGACGACATCAAGGATGACGTCGCGCTGCTCTTCCACGACCCGAAGGCGGGTGCCGAGGGCCTGCGGAACCGTTGGCAAGCGATGGACCGCGACACCCTGCGGGCCGTGATCGCTTCGAGCCGATCGGACCTGGACGAGGACGACGCCGAGGCGTTGCTCGCCCGACTGGAATCGGTCCGGGACGAGGCGCTGGCCCAGGCCGACAAGCTGAAGTCGAAGGCCCGTCGCGAACTCCGCCGCGCTCGCCAGGAGGCCCTGGAGCAGGCCGAGGAGGTGCGCAAGGTCGCGGCCGACGCCGCCTGGTGGTCGTTCGGCATCGCGGCGGTCTCCAGCGTCGCGGCGATCGTCGGGGGGATCCTCGGCGCCTCGGACCTGTTCGCCGACGACGGGGCGCGGGGCAGGCGCCCGGTCGTCCCCGCGACCACCTCGGCCCCGGCCCCGATGGTCCCCGGCGAGGCCGCCGACCCCGACGCTGCGGCCGCGACGACCGACCCCGATGTCGATGCCGACGCCGACGCTGCCCCCCTGGTCGGCACGAGGGCCGACGCCGAGGCCCGTCGTCGGGGCGCCTCCGACCCGGTCGGGCAGGCCGATTCGCCCGATCCTTCGGCGCGGGTCCCGGTCGCCGAGGACCCCGAGGCCGCCGGCGCGGGCCAGGTTGATGCTGCCGGGGGCGAGTCGGGGACGACCTTCGATGCGTCGCAGGAGGTCGATCTCCCCGGCGGCCCGCCGGAGGATCGCGGCGGCGAGGTCACCATCCGGGAGGAGCCGCAACCCGCCTCCGAGCCATCCGGCGGGGACGAGCGCGAGGCCCCCGTTCAGGAGGAGCCGCAAGGCAGCCCCGAGCCGAGGGTCGAGGACGCTCCTTCCCCCGCCCAGGGTGGTGGCGACACCGGGAGCGATGCCGGGGGACCCGGCGGCGGCGAGGTCCCCGTGCAGGACGAGCCGGAGCCGACGGCCGATCCGGGAGGATGAATCGGAGGGTGACGGTCTCGGGCCGATCGGGGGCGCGGCGGATCCATCCGACGGCAATGGCCCGGACGATCCGCCGTCGCGTCGATCGGGACTCCACGATCGATCCCTCGGGAACCGCCCGAGGCGACGACGACGCGGCCTCGCAAATGAATGTGAGCACGTGCAAGAGCGTGGTCGTGATGGAGCGGCGTCGGATGCCCCCCTGCCCCGGTCGCGAGCCGGGCCCCCGGAAGCCGCCCTCGAACGGCACGGCCGAGGAGATCCGTTTCCAAGGGGCTGACCGATGGCCAGCCCCTGACGCGATCGGCCCATTCGGGTCAGATGCGTTGATTGTTGTCGATGGTTCCGGGTATCGGCGTCAGAACGCGAAGCCGGAGCGAAGTCCGTAGCCGGGATAGCCATAGTCGATCGACGGGATCCCCAGGCCGTAGTCGGAGTAGAAGGTATTATAGGAGTTGTAGTAGTCGTTCAGGGCGCCGGTGTAGATGCCGCCGTAGGTGTCGAACCCGGTGTTGAAGGCGGTGTTGAAGCCGGTTTCGTAGCCATCGGGGTCGAGGTAGCCCGAGTCGTAGTAGTCGTCGAACCCGGTGTTGTAGAGGTCGCCGTAGTAGCCGAAGGAGTCGTTGTAGAGGCCGGCGAGGTTGCTGCCGAAGCCGGCGAAGGCGCTGCCGAACGTGTCGTAGGCGCCGCCGAAGTCGAAGCCGCCGAACCCGAGCTGCCGGGCGGTGCCGGTCTGTGAGGCGGCCAGGGCCAGGCGCCCGGGGGTGCCGGCGGTGTGCGCGAGGCTGGCGTTGGGGATGAGGCCGAACCGGGAGAGGCGGTTGCCGAACCGGGTGTAGGCGTCGGCGTAGTGCTCGTTGACCTGGTCGACGCGCCGCAGGAATTGATCGCGGAACCGGTCGACCGCCGTCGAGAAGCGTTCCTGGAAGGGGCCGACCTCGTCGGGTCCGAAGGCCCTGACGCCCCGGAGGTAGATCCTGCGGAACTGGTCCTGCTGCTGGGCGAAGGTCCGATTGAAGTGGTCGATCTGGCGGAGATAGGAGGAGTGGAACTGGTCGATCGTCCTCCGGAACTGCTCGACCCGGAGATCCTCCACGTCGGTCCCGACGACCTGTCGGGCTCGCTGGAGGGAAATGGTCGTTCGGGTCTCGGCCGGGGCCTCGGGTATCGCGGCCTGGACGGCCTCGGGTTGCGCCTCCGCCAGGGTCGGGACGGTGACGGAGAGGACGAGACGGTCGTCAAGGCGTTCGAGGGTCGGTCGGCGCGAACCCTTGGACGGCCGTCGAGGGCGGTTGGTGAAAATCTTCCACATGGGTGAATGTCTCTCGTGGTCGATCGGGATCCGTTCGTCGTCGTGTGAGGAGACTTCGCCGCCATCAGAGACGAAGCGCATGGAAGTGGTGCAATCTGCATGCCTTGGGACGAGGAAGCTGGTTGGCGCGATGCGCGAAGCCGGGGAAAGGGAGGGCAACGGATCGGCAGCGGCCTCGGGGCCGTCGCGCGACCCCTTGGAGCCGTAAGAGGGGAGCGGGGCCTGGGGCGGGCGCGAGCCGAACGTTAGGAAGGTCGGTCGGCATCGGGGTGACGGCCCGGGGTTTCGCCGTCGTCGTCCTCGGTTTGAGAGGAGAGGGCGCGGTGGGGGACGGTGGCGACGCCGAGCGGTTCCTTGAAGGTGAGCGTGCGATAGGGGAAGGGGATCTCGATGTCGGCGTCGTTGAGCGACCGCTTGACCGCGGCGACGACCTCGTCTCGGGAGCGGCGGATCTCCAGGGGGTGCGATCCGGTCCACCAGGTCACCTCGAAGTCGATGCTGCTGTCGCCGAAGCCGCTGGCGAAGATCTCGACCGCCTTGCGTTTCGAGACCGTCGGGAGCGGCTCGACGGCGGCTCGAATGACCTCTCGGGAGCGGTCGACGTCTTCGCCATAGGCGACGCCGCAGATGATGGTCGTGCGTCGAATGTCGAGGTCGGTCCGCACCGTGACGGCATTCATGAACAAGGTGGCGTTGGGGATGACCACGCGCTGGCCGTCGACCTGGCGGATGTGCGTGTCCCGGATCGTGATCTCCTCGACGAACCCTTCGAGCGTCTGGCACTCGATGAAGTCGCCCAGTTGGAACGGCTCGCGGAGCAGGATGAGCATGCCGGCGATGAAGTTCTCGAAGATGTCCTTGAACGCGAATCCGACGGCGATCGACCCCAGGCCCAGCGCCGTCAGGGCCTTGGCCGGGGTGACCGTGGGGAAGATGATGACGGCCGAGGTGAGCAACCCGGCGACCCAGACGAGGATGTAGGCGAGCTGGCGGAACAATTCGCCGAGCGACTTGCGGAGCCTCGTCCTCCGGAACAGGTTGTTCAAGGCGCGGTCGACCCCGATGGCGAGCAGCCAGGTCATCAGCAGGAAGGCCACGCCGATCGCCAACTGCGGCAGGATGGAGAGGAAATCGGTCAGCAGTTTGCGGAGGCTGTTCAACACGATGCGATTCGGATCCATGACGCTCATCCCGGGGCATTCGGCGCGATCGGCAATAAGGATGTTGGTGTTCGGCTGGGGGACTTCCCCCGGCCCTGGGCCGAGCAAATCGAGGGCCGATTGGGGCTCGGTCGGATCGTGCGTGAATGAGTGGCGTTGTCGCTGCGTTGGCGCGCTGGACTGGCCGATCGCCGTCAAGCCGTCCGAGCGGAGATGGCTGCGCTTGACCGGGTTGACGACCGGCCGCTAAGATGACGCGGTGGCAAAGGGGGACCCCCTTTTTGCGTGTTGTGTTGCCGATCCCGAGATCGCCCCGGCTCCGGGGCCGAGCGTGCCGAGCGACCATGAAGACCGAGCCCCAACCTCGCCACCATCACGAGGGCGAGCCGCCCCCCGAGTCGTTGATTCACCACGACGAGCCGACGATGCTCGAGCAGTGGATCCGTCGGATGATCCAGAGAGGGCCGGGGTTCTGGGCGGGCGTGCTCCTGATCCTGGCCGGCCTGGTCGGCGGGCTCTGGATCGCCTATCGCATCGGCGGGCCGAATCAGGCGGGCGTGGCGGCCTGGAACGAACTGGCCTCGATCGGCGTGGCGCCGTCGGCCGCGGCCGCCTTCGGCGCCGACCCGAACGCGGGCCTGCCCGAGCGGCTCAAGGGGATTGCCGAGACGCATCCCGACACGGCCGCCGCCCAGTGGGCCCGCTTGCGGGCCGCCTCGCTGTTGCTGAACGAGGGGTCGGCCGAGCTGGCGACCTCGCGGCGATCGGCCGGGGCGGGCAAGGTGGTCGAGGCCGATGACCTGTTCAATGCGGTCTACAACGACGCGGAGTCGAACGACGCGTTGAAGCGCCTGGCGGCGCTCGGCCGAGCCCGGGCGGCCGAGGCCCGGATGGGCCTGAATGCCGACGATGCCGACCACGCGAAGCTCGATGACGTGGTGGCGCTGTACGAAGCGGTGATCGAGGAGTTTCCCGAGACTCCCGAGGCGACTCAGGCCACCGGCACCCTGAAACGGCTGCGGCGGAGCGACAGCATCGCCTTCTACGAGGCCCTGTCGGCGTACGAGCCGAGCGCCTCGGCCGGAGGCCCCGCGGGGCTTGGCCTGCCCGGCCTGAACCTGGCGCCGGGGGCATCGAGCCCCTTGGAAGGGATGTTCGGCTTGCCTCCGGGTGGCGGGAGCCCCGGTGGTTTGCCCGGCGGCACGATTCCGGGGCTGGAAGGGCTGGATCTGTCTCCCTCGATCGATCTGAGTTCGCCCTCCGATTCCGAGTCGCCGGCTGATGCCCCCGACTTGCCTGCCCCCGTCGGCCTGCCGGATCTGCCCCCCGCGACGACCGAGGACCCGGCGGCGGACGTGCCGGTGACCCCGGCCCCCGAGCCGGCCCCGGGCGAGTCGGCGACGGAGACGCCGGCCCCTGCCCCGACGGAGACGCCGGCCCCGGAGGCGCCGCGGGTGCCTGATGATCCGTTCGGAACATCGACGCCTGCCCCTGCTCCGGTCGAGCCGGAGCCGGCGCCTGTCGATCCGGAACCGGCCGCGGAACCCCCGGCTCCGGCTCCGAGCGGGGAATTGCCGGATGAGGTGTTCCCATCCGGCGGTCCAGGCGCCCGCTGACGAGCGGAGGAGCGATGACAACCGGGAACGCGCGGCAGGTTCAAGTGGCCGACGCGCTCATCCTGGTGGCGGCAACCGCGATCGGATTGGCCTGGGGCCGCGAGTCCCTGGGGGTCGCGATCTCGGGCGAGGGGGTGGGACTCCTCGCTCGTGAGTTCGACGCCCCGAGGCCGATGACGTTCGCGGAGCGGCTCCGCCAGTTCACGATGGGGGCCGCTCGCCTGCTGGCCTGCGGTTCGATCGCGGTGCTGATCGTCCGCCTCAGGCCACCCCGGCCGAGGCGGGCCCGGTTGATCTCGCAGCCGGGGACGGTGGCGGCGGCCGTGACAGCGGCCTACCTGCTCGTCGTCGCGGCCGGTTTCGTGCTTGCCGTCGTCATTCGGGCCAAGTACAAACCGACCTGGTCGGATTACGCGGGCCAGGCGGTGCCTCCCTATGAGATCGCGCAGGCCATCGGGGCGGTTTGGCTCGTGCTGGCCTTCGCCGGGCGATGGCGGCCCGAGCGGTGCTGGATCGACCGCCTGGGGATCGCCATCGGCCTGGCCTGGATCGGCCTGACGGTCGGCTCGAACCTGTTCGATTGGTGGTGAGCGGCGAACAAGGGACTTTGCGCGTTCGCCGGGGGGGTTCTGCTAGAATCGATCGAGAGGGCGTCGGGCCTGGGGGCCTCTGCCGGCTTGCTTGCGGCCGGGGCGCCGCGTGGGGAATTCGCGCCCGGCGTCGTGTCTCACCTCCTTGTCCGACCGGACCATCGGCCCATGCCTCGCGAGCGATCGCTGTCTGAAGAACCGACCGAGTTCACGATCCGGGCCCGGTCGGAGGCGAAGCGGATCGACCATTACCTGCATAGCCGGTTCCCGGACTACTCGCGGAGCGTCTTCCAGAAGGTGATCGACGCGGGGGCGGTCCTGGTGAACGACCAGGCGGTGAAGGCGTCGTACAAGGTGCAGCTGGGGGACCGGGTGCGGGTCTGGCTGCCGGTGCTCGACCACGACGTGCCGCAGGCGGAAGACATCCCGCTGAACTTCATCTATGAAGATGACACGATGGCGGTGGTGGACAAGGCGCCGAACATGGTGGTGCACCCGGCGAAGGGGAACTGGTCGGGGACCCTGGTCAACGCCTTGCAGCATCATCTCGATCGATTGTCGAGCGTCTCGGGGGAGCTGAGGCCGGGGATCGTGCACCGACTCGACCGGGATACGTCGGGCCTGATCTTGATTGCCAAGGCGGATCGGTCGCACACGCACCTGGCCAAGCAGTTCGAGGACCGGACGATCCGGAAGCAGTACCTGGCGATCGTGTCGGGGTCGCCGGAGCGGGATAGTGATTATATCGACAAGCTGATCGGCCATCACCCGACGCATCGGGAGAAGATGGCGATCCGGAGGCCGGAGGACGGCGGGAAGGTCGCCCGGACGTTCTACAAGGTGCTGGAGCGATTCCGGGGGTATGCGTTGATCCTGTGCGAGCCGAAGACGGGCCGGACGCATCAGATCCGGGTGCACTTGACGCACGTCGGCTGCCCGATCGTGGCCGATAAGCTGTACTCGGGGCGGGACAGGCTGACGATGGGCGACTTGATCGGCCCCGAGGCTCCCGACGCGGATCGGGTGTTGATCGGCCGGCAGGCCTTGCATGCGCATCGGCTCTCGCTGATCCACCCGAAGACGGAGGAGCCGATGGAGCTGGTGTCGCCGGTGCCGGAGGACATGCAGGCGGTTTTGCAGGCGTTGCGGGAGCATCGGGCGATCGGTTGAGCACGGGCAAGATGCCGGATTGGGGGCATCAGGGGACGGGGAGAGGGGACCGCGCGTGGAGACGCGGAGACGCGGAGAACGGAGGGGGAGAGACGTTTCTCGCTCCCCAGTGGCTCGACGGCGGTGCGGGAGCGGTGTCGTGTCGATGACACAATCCCTTGGTGCATCCGCCGGATTCTGGAGCGTGGCGACGGGAAGGATCGGGGAGTATGATCGCCGAATGCTCCTTCCGACTGACCGGTCGGGAGGAGGATGGCCCTTCGATTTCGCAACGCGAGCGCCAACAGGAGCGATTGATCGATGACTCTCCGCAAGAGCAGGTGGTTTGCCGCCGTGGTGGCGGTGGGGATGGCCGCGGCGATGCCGGCCGTCGCCGAGGTGACGCCGAACCCGATCTTCTCGGACGGCATGGTGCTGCAACAAGGCACCACGGTCCCCATCTGGGGGACGGCCGACCCCGGGGCCGAGGTGACGGTGAGCTTCCGCGACCAGGAGGCGACCGCGACCGCCGGCGACGATGGAACCTGGATGGCCACTCTGAACGACCTGGAGGCCGGAGGCGACGGCGGCACCCTGACGATCGCCAGCGGTGACGACTCGGTGACGATTGAGAATGTGCTCGTCGGCGAGGTCTGGGTCTGCTCCGGGCAGTCGAACATGCAGTGGGCCGTGAGCCAGAGCGCCAACCCGGACGAGGTGATCGCCGGGTCGGAGGACGATCAGCTCCGCCTGCTGACCGTGCCCCGGGTCGGGACGGGCGAGCCCCAGGACACGGTCGACGTTTCCTGGTCGGCCTCGAGCCCGGAGACGATCCCCGGCTTCTCGGCCGTGGCGTACCACTTCGGCAAGATGCTCCGCAAGGAGCTGGGCGTGCCGGTCGGCCTGATCAGCACGAACTTCGGCGGCACCCCGGCCGAGGCCTGGACCGATACGGCCGCCCTGGCCGCGCACCCGTACCTGAAGGGGATCCTCGACCGGCCGGAGAACCCGCGCGAGTCGCACCGGCCGGGCTGGCTCTACAACGCGATGATCCACCCGATCGTCCCCTACGGCATCGCCGGGGCGATCTGGTACCAGGGGGAATCGAACGCGGGGCAGGCTTTTGAGTATCGCACGCTGTTCCCGACGATGATCGAGAACTGGCGAGACGCCTTCGGCCAGGGAGATTTCCCGTTCCTGCTGGTGCAACTGGCGCCGTTCAGGGCGATCCGGACCGAGCCGGGGCCGAGCGACTGGGCCGAACTGCGCGAGGCCCAACTGCTGGCGACCCAGGTCCTGCGCAACGTGGCGATGGCCGTGATCACCGACGTGGGGGAGGAAGACGACATCCACCCGAAGGCCAAGGAGCCGGTCGGTCAGCGGCTGGCGCTGGCGGCCCTGGCGCTGGAGTACGGCAAGGACATCCCCTACTCCGGGCCGACCCTCCGCTCGGCCTCGTTCGCCGGCGGCAAGGCGACCTTGAAGTTTGACCACGCCGACGGCGGCCTGGTGGCCAAGGACGGGTCGTTGACCGGCTTCACGATCGCCGGGGAGGACCAGAAGTTCGTCAACGCCGAGGCCGAGATCGTGGACGAGGAGACGATCGTCGTCTCCAGCCCCGAGGTCGATCATCCGGTCGCCGTCCGCTTCGGGTGGGACGATTACCCGGTGGTGAACCTCTGGAACGGCGCGGACCTGCCCGCCTCCCCCTTCCGGACCGACTCGTGGCCGGGGATCACGGTTCGGTAACAGCCGGGTTGGTGGTTGCCGAACGGAGCACCGCGGGACGATCGGGGCCTTTGTGGCGCGATCGTCCCGTTTTTGCTTATGTTGTCGTGAATAAGTTGAGATTATTTCAATCGCCACCAGGAGGTGGCGGGCGGGTCGGGGTCTGGCAGGTGGGCGAGCAGGTCGCGGCGGAAGCGTGAGGCGTCGACGGGGTAGCCGGCCGAGGGCTTGAGGCCGGGGACGAGTGCGGCCCAGTAGGCGTTGAAGCAACTCATCCAGTATTCGCGGAGGAGCTTGCTGAGGATCGAGGCGAGGGAGACGAGGGCGTCGTCGGCGTCGGCGCGGGGGAGAAGGTCGAGGGTGAGGGATCGGCGAGGGGTGCTCGCATCAGCATCGGAGCGAATGTGATAGCGGCTGAGGGCGGGGCCTTCGGGGCCGGGGGTGATGGAGGTGGTGAACGGGGGCAGGGAGGAGCGGAGCAAGTCGGCGTAGAAGTGGCGGCCGCCGTGCTTGTCGCCGCGAACGACGGTGGGGGTGCCGTCGGCGGCGAGGTCCCAGGCCCAGCCGAGCAGCTCGGCGAAGGCGGAGAAGTGGACGAGGGCCTTCGATCCGAGGTCGGCCAGCCGCCGGTTGAACCGGGACGGGCCGAGGATGACGCTGCGGAGGGCGACGATCCGCCAGGGAGCCGAGGCGAAGGGGCGGAGCCGGATGGCCGTTGCTACTCGGGCGGCGGACGCGGGGTGAGGCACGGGGCAATCGCGGCCGACCGGCAGCCAGGGGAGCAGCTCCCCCTCGCGGTCGGGATGGACGCCGAGCGTGCTGAGGAGTGATCGGAAGTCGCCGGGGAGCGGGAGCCCGGCGGCGTCGATCGCGGCGAAGGCGGCGGCGTCGAGCCGGTCGAGGCCGACGCCCTGGCGATAAAGGCGTTTGGAATCGTCGATCCAGAGGCGGGCGTCGCGGATCCCCGATCGGCAGACGGTGCCGGGGCAGTCGAGCCAGGGGTCGGGGCGGGCGTCGTCCGGCCCCTCGGCGACGACGGCGGTCATGACCAGGGGGCCGAGATTGGGGCCGTATCCGGCCTCGTCGATGCCGATCCAGCGCATGGAGAGGGCCAGGCTCGAAGGGGGCGGAAGGGTGTCGAGGGAGCGGCCCGAGCGGGGCGGGGTCGACCACGACCTGAACGACGCTCGGTGGGCGATCACGAATGAGGAGTTGGCTGTCCGTGGCGGATTGATCGGGCCGCGGACCCCCTCACCCGGCCTGCGGCCACCCTCTCCCCCGCACGCGGGGGCGAGGGCTGAATCTGACACCCTCTGCCCCGCAAGTGGGGGCGAGGGTTGAGGCGGTCTTCTCGAGGGGGAGCGACGGGTCAGGCGGCCGGGGCGGAGGAGGGTTCGTCGAGGTGAGCGGGACGGGCGACGGCGGGCAGTTCGCCGTCGGAGTCGGGTTCGGGGGTGGAGGCGGTGGACGTGGTCGAGGCCCAGGTGCCGGTGGGGGGGCGGCCCTGGATTTCGGAGGCGAGCGAGGAGTAGTCGGCCGCTCCTCGGCTGGAAGGGGCGTACTGGAAGATGGACTGCCCGAAGCTGGGGCACTCGGCCAGGCGGATGTTGCGGCGGATGCGGGACCTGAAGATCTGGGCGTCGGACCAGGGGGAGCTGGCCTGGCGCCGGGCCTCGAAGAAGCGTTCGAGGTCGTCGATCACCTCGGCGCCGAGGCGGGTGCCGGAGTCGTACAGGCAGAGGACGACGCCGGAGACGCGAAGGTCGCGGTTGACCCGCTTCGAGACGAGGTGGATCGTCTCCAGGAGCTTCGAGAGGCCGTGCAGGGCGAGGAAGTGGGCCTGCAGGGGGATGAACACCTCTTGAGCGGCGCAGAGGGCATTGAGGGTGAGGATGCCGAGCGAGGGGGGGCAGTCCATGAGGACGAAGTCGTAGGGGGCGTCGTCGGCCTCGTCGGCGGCGAGGAGGTCGCGGAGGATGACCTCGCGGCCGACGGTGCCGATCAGCTCGACCTCGGCGGCGGCCAGGTCGATGTGGCTGCCGCAGATGAACAGGTTGTCGGCGACCTGGCGGCGGACGTCCTTCAGGGGGAGTCCCTGGGTCAGGACGTCATAGAGAGACGGCCCCGATCGGCCGGGCATCAGGCCGAGATGCAAGGTGGCATGGGCCTGCGGGTCGAGGTCGAGCACCAAGGTCCGGTGCCCTTCGTTGGCGAGGGCGGCGGCGAGGTTGACGGTCGTGGTCGTCTTGCCCACGCCCCCCTTCTGGTTCAAGACCGCGATCCGGCGCGTCATCGGGTTCCCTCCCTGGTCGCGGAGTGTGGGGTTGGTTCGCGTTCGAAGGCCTGGATTCGATCGAATTCGGGTCCGTCCGACTCCTTCTTTGGAACAATGCGCGGTGACGCAACGCCCCAGTGCTTCGCCGAGTTTAACCGGCGAGTCCCGCCGCGCGAACCCGAGAACCTGGGGGCGACGGGACCGGGAGGCTCGTCCTGGTCCTGGGTCGCTCCGACCGATGCCGGCCGCTCCGGGGCCGAGGGGGCGCCGGAGCGGCCGGCCACAGCCCGGAGCCCCTGGGGGAATGGGAGGTTTGCGCGGTCGGGAGGGGGGTGGCCGGAGTCGTGATGAGTCAGGCGGACTCGAGGATGCTCAGCGAGGTCTCGGTGACGATGTTTTTCACGCGGTCGCGGAAGGTGTGCATGTGGGGGGCGTCGAGGTGGGCCTTGAGGTGGTCGAGGCTCTCCCACTTCTCGACGACGGTGACGACATCGGGGCGGAAGGGGATCTGCGCGGCGATGTCGGTCTTCGCGTCGACGGCGGTGCCGTATTCGATGCAACCGTCTTCGGCGCGGACGGGTTCGAGGATCTTGGCGAACTCGGTGAGCAGGTCGGCGCGTCGTCCCGGGTGGGTGGTGATGGTGGCGATGACGTGGATCATGAGGTCTCGTCCTGTGTCGAATTTGGTCGTGAGAGCAGAGTCTATCGTTTCAGGGCTGCGCTGTCATCGGGACAGATGTGCGACTGATTCGCATTGGAACCGGGGCACGTGTGGCGAAAGCCTGAGAATTCGAGCTGATGAATCGGATTTTGCTCGCCATGTCTCTGCCAGGTCTCGCAATTGTGAAAAATGATGGTTGACAGTTCGTCAGGCTCGTGAGAAATTCAATCACGCTCAAGCGATTGGATTGTCCGAATTCTCAACCGGGCTTCTACTCTCGAATTTGAGTTCCCATTCGCAAGAGATCCGGATCCGTCGATTGTTTTTTTTCTGGTATGACCTTCCATTGAGAGGACAACCGGCCAGCACACCGTATTTCACCACGCGGAGATTCAACAAAGTCGGGTCGAGCCGTTCATAGGCACCCATGCTTTGTGATCCGACTGGTTTTGCCATCGCCTTTCGGCATGCTTCTCTCCCGGCGTGCCTTGTTCGATCCACGAATGCTAGGGCTTTCAGTCCTCTAGCAGGCGTTCACTCTGATCTGAGGGTTCATCTCGATTCACGCTCCCCTTCCGTAACTGGGGTGTGGCGGGACGTTTCCCCGGATTTGGCAGTGATTCTCGCGCGCTTTTTTCATTTCCTGGAGTCTATCCTCTAATGCGCAATTCCGAGACCCGCGATCCCCGTTCGAGCAATCGAGGCGGGTTCACCCTGATCGAGTTGCTGGTTGTCATCGCCATCATCGGCGTCCTGATCGCCCTGCTGCTGCCGGCCGTGCAGGCCGCTCGCGAAGCCGCCCGGCGTTCGCAATGCGTCAACAACATGAAGCAGATTGGCCTGGCAATGCACAACTATGAGAGCATTCATGGGGCGCTGCCGCCGGTGAAGCTCAACTCTTCGGCCTGCTCGAACGTCCCCTATCCGGCGACGGCGAACGCGCCCCAGGGCGCGGTCTTGAACACGACCGGCTTCACGATGATCCTCGGCCTGATCGAGCAGACCGCGCTCTTCGATGCTTACAATTTCAGCCAGGCCTCGTCGAACTCGATCGGATGGCAAGCATCGACGCCGAACACCACGCTGATCGGTGACCAGTCGGTCAATACCACCGTGGTCGGCAGCTTGGTTTCGGTCTACCAATGCCCGTCGGACATCGAGGGGGTGAGGCGGACGGTGACCAACTCGGTGCCGTATTACATGCAGGATGGCCGCCGCAGCAACTTCGTCATGATGGCCTCGGAGTTCACCGAATACAATTGCCCGCAGAACGCCCCTTCGAACCTGAAGGCCCGTCAGGGGATGTTCTTCACCGACCTCTCCGTGAAGTTCGCCGACGTCAAGGATGGCCTGAGCAACACCGTGATGATCGGCGAGTCGAGGCAGGAGAAGGTGAGCGAATTCTACGGTCCTTTCTGGGGATCGGGGACGCATACGTCGAGTCACGGGACCGTCTATCCGCCGACCAGCGGAAATGCCCCCAACTCGCTGCCGAATGCGCCCTGGCCCACCGCCAACCCGCCGGTGAACAACCCGAGAGGTCTTGGCTATGCCTGGCGGATCGGCAGTCAGCACCCGGGAGGCGTGAACATGACCATGGGTGATGGCAGCGTTCGGTTCGTGAAGGACACGATCAACGCGTTTACCTGGTGGTCCTTGCAGACGATCCAGGGTGGTGAAGTCATCAGTGCCGACCAGTTCTGATCGACTTCACGCGACAGCTCGTATCTGTACCGGAATGACGAACGGGCCGGCCCCAAGATCGCGTCGTCAGATTGGTCGAGCCCGTCGTCGATTTCGTTCCGCTTCATGTTGAGTCGAACTCGAGGAATTCACCTGCAATGCGAGCATACTGGCGATGGACGCCGGGTCTGGTTCTTGCCGCCCTTTGTTGGGGCTGTGGAGGGGACGGGCCGCCCCTGACCCCGGTTCAAGGGACCGTGATGTTCGATGGCAAACCCCTTGCCGACGCCGAACTGACGTTCGTTCCCGAACAAAGTAATGTTGATGTGACCCCCGGCACGGGCATCACCGATGCGGATGGGGAGTATCGGGCGCGTTACCTCGGGAAATTCGGCCTGAGCCCGGGTACGTACAAGGTGACATTGAGCAAATCCACGGTGGCCCCGGACATGGGAAACATCCCTCCCGAGATGCTCGACGATCCCGAACAACTGCGTCTGAGTGGCGCGACGACCCAGACGCTCCCGGACACTTACGCCGACCTGAGCAAGACCGCCTTCACGATTGAAGTCGCCGAAGGCAATGGGCCTTATGACTTCGAACTCGACTCCAAGGGCCGCTAACCCGCCACCCGTCCCGGGCAAGCAGCCGTCTTGCGCCGGCGTCCTTGATCCGAAGGAGTAAGACATTTTGGAACGGGCCCAGATTCGCCTTGCTCACTGGAGTGCAATCGTCTTGATTGCTGCTGGTTGCACCGACTCTCCTGCTCCGTCGAGCGGCCCCCAACAACTCGTGCCTGTCATGGGAGTCGTTTCCCTTGATGGCGAGCCGCTGTCTGGTGCTGTCGTCACCTTCCTCCCGACCGACGAGAAGGGTTCCCTCACGGTGAGCGAAACCGATGAGGAGGGGTCCTATTTCTTACGCTATCAAGGGGCTCCGGGGACCGCTCCGGGGAGCTACAAGGTCGGGGTGAGTCTCTATACGACCCCGGAAGGCCGAGTCATGAGCCTTGGGGCTCGCGACGCCCTGACGACCCCTCCCGGTTTCGAGCAGGCCTTTGAACGGCTGCCCGTGAGGTACAGCGATTTCGGCCAGACCGATCTGACGGTCGAGGTCACCGACCGCGGCGGGACGTTCGACTTCGACCTGGAAGGCCCCCTGCTCGATCCGCCGACGGCCGAGGAATCGGGCGAATCCGCCGAGGAGCCTGAGGCGGGTGCCGCGGAGGAATCGGCCGGGCCGGAATCCTCGGACGGGGAGCCGGCGGCTGAGGAGGCCCCGGCCGACGCCCCCTGATTCGCCGGGCGTTTGCAACGCAACCGAACCGGACCAGGCCCGATTGATGGCACATTGGCCGTCGATCGGGTTCTTTTTGCGCCGGGCTTTGCCCGGGCAATCGAGCCGGAGTCGGAGACGCGGAACGATGGGGAGGCGTGAAGGAGTGATGAATCGGCGGGAGTCGATCGCCGGTCCCTGGTATCGTTCGAGGGGTCGTGAGAGAATGTCGCCGCGACGGAGGAGGACCATCAGGGCCGGGGCGATCGGCCGGGATCATGGTGTCGGGTGGTGACGCTGGAGCCGGGGGATCGGGCGGGATTGCTTCGCGTGTGCCGGGAGGGCTGGGCGGGAGCGGGGACGGCCGACGCCTGAGGGTGGCATGATGAGTGCGGTGCATCGAGGACCGAGCGATGGCCGGGGCCGGTCGTGAATCTCCTGGAGCGTGGGAGGCCGCGATTGCGAGAGGGAATCCATCAACGGGGGAGGATCGCAGCGTGAATGGGGTCATCGTCGGTCAGTTCTTGCTGGGGGTGGTGGGCTTAATTTTCGGCGCAAGGTTTCTGGTCCAGGGCGCGGCTCGGCTGGCCGTGACGGTCGGGGTGCCTCCCCTGGTGATCGGCCTGACGGTGGTGGCCTTCGGCACCGGGGCGCCGGAAATGGCGGTGACGCTGCGCGCGGCCTGGTCGGGCGACCCGAGCATGGCCGACCTGGGGGTCGGGAACGTGGTCGGCAGCAATATCGCGAACGTGCTGCTGGTGCTGGGGTTCTCGGCCTTGATCACGCCGCTGGTGGTGCGGTCGCGGTTGGTGGGGTGGGACGTGCCGGTGATGATCGTGGCCTCGGTGGCGATCCTGCTGCTGGGGCGCGACGGGCGGTTGAGTCGGGCCGACGGGGCGGTCCTCTTCTCGGGGATCGTGCTGTACACATTCGCGTCGATTTATCACGGCCGTCGGGTGACGGCCCGAGAGCGGGCGGCGCTGGCCGAACTGGAAGAGGTGCCGGATCGCCCGGCGGCGGGCCCGGGCCAGATCGCCTTGCAATTCTTCCTGATCGTCCTCGGGCTGTCGATCCTGGTGGTCGGGGCCGATCTCCTGGTCCAGGCGGCGACGGCGATTGCCAAGAGCCTGGGCGTGAGCGAGCTGGTGATCGGCCTGACGGTGGTGGCCGTCGGCACGTCGTTGCCGGAAGTGGCCACGTCGATCATCGCCGCGTTGAAGGGCGAGCGCGAGATGGCGCTCGGCAACGCGGTGGGCAGCAATATCTTCAACATCTTCGCCGTGCTCGGCCTGGCGGGCCTGGCGACGCCGGAGGGGGTCCCGGTGTCTCGGGCGGCCCTGAATTTCGACATCCCGGTGATGATCGCCGTCGCCCTGACCTGCCTGCCGGTGGTCTTCACCGGGGCCCGGATCGCCCGGCGCGAGGGCCTGCTGTTCCTGGGGTATTACGTCGCCTACCTGGCATACTTGTATTTGAAGCAAGGTGAGCATTCGTTGCTGGAAGAGTTCAGCACGGTGATGCTCCTGTTCGTCTTGCCGCTGACGGCGCTGGCGCTGGTGGTGTCGGTGGTGTCGGCGGTGCGCTCGGGCCGGACGACGCACGCGATCCGATCGAGGAAGTGACCGGGGGGCCGGGGACGCCGGGTGCTCCTGGCGGGCGACGTCCGATCGGCAGCCGGCCCGGGCGACCGCGCCTCGATCGGACCGGGAGCAGCATGCGTCGCGGAGGGCGGCCCGACCGGGGCGATGGCGGTGGGACCCGGCGGGCCGGAATCCGGCGAAGCGCCGGGCGGTCGCCAGGGCGCGGGCCCGGGAGTGGATTCGCAACGCCTGATCGGCCGGGCGGCGCTGCTCAGGGACGGGGGGGAGGAGGCGTGCCGGGGGGCGGGGCGTCTCGCCAGCGATCGAGCCGTCGCCGGAGCAGGCGATCGATGAAGGTGTCGTAATCGGGCGCGGAGCGTCGGCGTCGGGGATCCCAGCGTCGGCCTTTCTCGTGGTTGCACGAGGCGTGGACGAGGGCGAGGTTGCGGGGGTCGTCGGTGCCCCCTCGGCTGCGGGCGCGGATGTGTTCGAGCGTCGCCCCTTCGCCGGTCCGGGCGTCGAAGGCGATCGGCCCGTTGCAGATCAGGCATTTGCCGACCCAGAGGTCGCCGCGCCGCTCGAAGGTGGAGTCGGTGCGGGCGACCTGGTCGAACGTGCGGGCGAGGCTCATGAGGAGGTCCCGGGTCCTCCCCAGTGCTCGGGGGCTCGGGAGGCGCCCGACGGGGCGGGCTGCGGCGTCGCGTTCCGGAGCGCCGTGCGGACCATGACGTACTCGCTGATGTTTTCGAGCGTCAGGAGGCCGATGGGTCGTCCCATCCCGTCGACGACCTGGAGGCAGGGGCCTTCCCCCTCGCGGAGCCGGGCGAGCGCGGGGACGAGTGGGGAATCGAGCGCGATGGTGCCGAGCGTCGGCTGGGCGAAGTCGGCCACGCGGCCGTCTCGCCCGGCTTTGGAGAGGCCGTCCATCAGGCTGGATCGGGTGAGGACGCCGATCGGCCGATGGCGGTCGTCGTCCTCGACGACGGGGAAGTCCTGCTGCGAGCCGGCCAGCAAGAGTTCGGCGGCATGGCCGAGCGAGTCGTCGGGCGAGAGGGTCTGGTAGTCGGTGAGCATGGCGTCCCGGACGAAGGCACCTTTCATGTTCACCCGCTCCTCGACCTGCCGGGCCTCGGCCTCGGCCCCGATCCAGACGAACAGGGCGATGAGCAGCAGGAAGGGGTTGCTGCTGATCAGTCCGAGGAAGCCGAAGGCGATGGCCAGCGACTGGCCGATGGTGGCCGCCAGCCGGGTGGCCCGCGCGTAGGGCAGGCTCATGGCCAGCAGGGCGCGCAGGACCCGCCCGCCGTCCATCGGGAAGGCGGGGATCATGTTGAACACGACGAGGAAGAGGTTGAGGAACGCGAGCGTGCCGAACGGGTTGGTGCCCGCGTCGAACAGGTTGCCGGTCGACCAGATGGCCATCAGCCCCTTGCCCGAGAGCAAGAGGCCGCCGATCAAGACGGCGGCGATCACCACGTTGACCGCCGGGCCGGCCAGGGCGACGAGGAGTTCTTGCGAGGGTTTCTCGGGGATGCGTTGGAGCCGGGCGACGCCGCCGATCGGCAGCAAGGTGATGTCGGACGTCGGCACGCCGAAGCGCCTGGCCATCAGGGCGTGGCCCAGCTCGTGCAGCACGACGCAGCCGAAGACGGCGATGACCATCAGGACCGCCGCCAGGGCGGCCCCGATGTCCTGATCGCTGATGGTATAGGCCCGCCAGCCGATGAACCCCAGCAGGATCAAGAACGTCCAGTGCACGTAGAGCGGGATGCCGGCGAGCTTGCCGAGCTTGATGGACCAGGTCATGCGGATGCGAACTCCTTCGACGCGGTGACGGTCCGTCGACGCGGCCGTCGCGCCGCGATCCGATCGGGTTCCCTGGGGCGTGAGCGTGGCGAAATCCGACCCGGGACGCCGTGCCGGCCGATCGGGCCACGTCCGATCGTCGAGACGGCTGCCGGTCGACTTCGCGAATCTCGATATAGCGTACACGTTTGGGCAAGCAGAGACAGCACGCCGCGGGCCAAAGTCGATCGGCCGATGGGACCGCCCGCCGCCGTCCTCGCTTCGGGGTTGACTGGCCGTTTGTGCAGAGTATGCTTCCGTTCATGATGACGGCAGAGCGAGCGGTGGGGCACCTGGACGCGGATTGTTTCTACGTGTCGGCCGAGCGCGTGCGCGACGAGTTCCTGCGCGACAAGCCGGTCGGCGTGCTGGGCAATCAGGGGGCGTGCGTCATCGCCAAGAGTTACGAGATGAAGGCCAGCGGCGTCGGCACGGGCATGCCCATCTGGGACGCCCTCGACCGCTGCCCGACCGGGGTCTACCTGAAGCGCGACTTCCGGTGGTACGAGGTCCTCAGCCGCCTAATGCTGGAGGTGGCCCAGGAGTTCTCGGACCGGGTCGAATACTACTCGATCGACGAGTTCTTCTTCCGAGCGATTCCGTTGCGGGGCAAGGACTTTCAGCAGACGGCCGGGGCGATCCGCGATGCGATCTGGGAGCGATTGGGGGTGCCGGTGACGGTCGGCATCGCGCGGTCGAGGACCCTGGCCAAGCTGATTTCCGACGCGGCCAAGCCGTTCGGCGCCCTGGCGGTCTTGGACGAGGAGGCCGAGCGGGCCCTGCTGGCCGATCGGCCCGTCACGGAGATCACCGGCATCGCCGGCCGTCGCGAGCGTCGGCTGGCGCCGTGGGGCATCCGGACCTGCCGCGACCTGGCCGAGGCCGATCGTCGGCTCGTCCGGGGGCTGCTGACGGCCTCGGGCGAGTCGCTCTGGTGGGAGCTCAACGGCGAGGCGGTCCACCCGATCCAGCCGGAGCGGCCGGTGCAGCGTGTCCTGTCGCGCGGCGGGAGCTTCGGCGAGCCGGCGACCGACCCGATCGTCCTGTACGCCTGGCTGGTCCGGAACCTGGAACGCCTGATCGAGGAGCTGCGGTTTCACCGCATCTGCGCCGGCCGATTGACCGTCTGGGTCTCGTACCGCAACGGCGAGGTGGGCGTCGGCCAGGCGAACCCGGCCGTGCCGACCGACCGCTTCGACCTGCTGCTCGACGCGGCTCGCGTGTGCCTTCGCCGGGCGTACGTCCCCCAGGCCGCCGCGACCCGGATGCACCTGATCGCCGAGCGCCTGGTGCGTCGCTCGTCGTCTCCCCGAGACCTGTTCGAGTCTTCCGGCGCCGCCGACCGCGCCGAGTCCGTGGCCCGGCTCAAGGAACTGATTAATCACCGCCACGGCCGCTTCGCCCTGCGCAGCGCCGCCACGCTCCCGCTGGTCGAGATCTACCGCGACTCGGCCAACGGCTTCGACATCTGCGACATCCGCGGCAAATTCTGCTTCTGACTACCCTGCCCTGCCTCGAGTCGCTACCATAAGGATTGCCCCCTCCCACGGCCCCGCCGTTCGGGGGCAAACCTGCTGGAGGGGTGCCAGAGTGGTCGATTGGGGCGGTCTTGAAAACCGCTGAGGCGGCAACGTCTCCGGGGGTTCGAATCCCTCCCCCTCCGCTCGGACAGGATGCGACAGAGGCCGACATGGAGCGTCAAACTCCTGAGTATTCAGGAGAGCTGCGATCCATGATTGTTGTGTTATAAGAATTTATTTTGATCTGTGTCGGGTCGTCCGATTCCGACGCCATCCGCCCGATCCGTCCCCCTCGGCGGGCAAATAGTGGGCACGGTTCGGGCCATCGGTCCCCATCGCGGCGATTGATTCGGGGCCAGGGCTGGGTTCCGGCTCCAGTCCAGGAGGGAGTCCAGCGCGATCGACCTGGGTTCTGGCCGGTGAATCGCAAATCCTGGAGCAGTGGAGGACATCGATCGCCGCACACGGCGAACCGAACTTCGGTGTAGCGATTGATGACTGGCGTTGTTAGCTTGATGTCAATCCTCCGGCGCGGTCGAGTGTGGTGGGCAAGAGCCGCCAGTGGTGCCTGATCCCGGGCGAACCGGGCCGGTCGAGCTGTTGCATGTGCGACTGGCCGGGACTTCGCCCGTGTCATCGGCGGCGCGCAGCCGCCGGCGGTCTTTGAGAAGGCTTCGCCGAATCCAACAGCCGGCCTCACGAAGGCCGCTTGTCGACGCACGACCCGGACCACGCGGAAGGGCCTCGGACTCACGCGGAGATGCTGAGGAGCAAGCCAGCGATGCATCGGCGAGATTTCATCCGGGGCGGCGTGATCCTGGCCACGGGCGGGGCGATGGGCGCGGGTCTCTCGGCCCGCTCGTATGGGCGGGTGGCGGGGGCCAACGATCGCGTGAACGTCGCCGTCATCGGCGCCGGCGGCCGGGGCTGGCGCAACCTGGCCTCCATCTCAGGTCGGGACGAGCAGGAATTCGCCGGCGGCCGCGTCACCGGCACGCGCGTCGTGGCCCTGTGCGATGTGGACCTCCGACGCGAGGGCCCGCGCCAGCCGGGCGCCGCCCGCGCCTTCGACGAGTTCGAGGACGCCGCCAAGCACCACGACTACCGCACGATGCTCGACGAGCTGGACCGCGAGATCGACGCGGTCATCATCAGCACGCCCAATCACCACCACGCCCCGGCCAGCCTCATGGCCATGCGTCGGGGCAAGCACGTCTATTGCGAGAAGCCGGGCGCACACTCGGTCTCCGAGGCCCGCGCGATGTCTCGGGTCGCCGCCGAGCGGGGCGTCGCCACGCAGCTCGGCACGCAGGTGCACTCCTCGGAGAACTATCGCCGGATCGTCGAATTGATCCGCCACGGGGCGATCGGCGAAGTTTCGGCCTGCTATCTCTGGCTGCGCTCCGGCTGGCCGGCCGCGGATCGGCCCGCCGAGACGCCCCCCGTCCCGCCCGATCTGCGCTGGGACCTGTGGCTCGGCCCGGCCCCGGAGCGTCCCTACCATCCGTCCTACATCCCCACCCGGTGGCATCAGTGGTGGGATTTCGGCGGCGGGATGCTCGGCAACATGGGCTGCCATTACACGGACCTGGTCTTCTGGGCGATGGAGCTTGAGGCCCCTTCGACCGTCGAATCCGAGGGTCCCAGGCCCTCGCATCCGGAGTCGTCACCGGCCTGGCAGCACGTTCGCTACACCTTCGATCGCGGACCGGATCGGTCGCCGTTCACCCTGACCTGGACCCACGGCCCCGAGCCGCGCGGCGAGCTCGCCGAGCATCGCCTACCCGATTGGGCATGGGGCGTGTTCGTCGGCAGCGAGGGCCGGCTCCTGGTCAGCTACCCGCGCCACGAACTCCTGCCCGAGGGGAGGTTCGCCGATTTCCGCCGACCGGACCCCAGCATCCCCCCCTCGGTCGGCCATCATCAGGAGTGGATCGACGCCTGCCGGGGCGAGGGCCAGCCGTCGTGTCACTTCGGCTACTCGATGCGCGTCACCGAGGCCGTCCTGCTGGGCAATGTCGCCTATCGGAGCGGACGGACGTTGCGATGGGACGCCTCCCGGCTCGCCATCGAGAACGCCCCCGAGGCCGAATCCCTGCTCTGCCGCGATTACCGAGCGGGATGGATGTGAAACGAGACCTCTCGACGCCCTGGGCCGGCGACGCGGCGCGCCCGGTCCGCCGGCGCCCGGGACAGGACAGGTCGGAGAGCCCGCTGAGGCGGGAACGTCTCCGGGAATTCGGATCCCTCCCCCCGCTGCAAGAACGCACCATCTCGATGATCGGACTTGCGTGAGGCCACCCCCCTTCGGTGGTCTCACGGGCCAGGACGGCCAGGAGGCGATCTCTGACATGATGAAACGAGTGGCGATTGCGATCGCGCCCGGAGCACATGGCTCGGGGAGCGATCGGGGGCGGTTGCGATGGTGGGGAGGGTGGAGTGGGGCAGAGATCAGGCGAGCAGTTCGGTGACGATGCGGGCCTCCTGGCCGTCGACGAGGGAGGCACTGCCGCCGGGTCGGGGGAAGGAGAGGCGGGAGTGGTCGAGGCCGAAGAGGTGCAGGAGGGTGGCGTGGTAGTCGGCGTGGGAGACGGGGGATTCGACGGCCTTGATGCCGAACTCGTCGGTGGCGCCGTGGACGTAACCCCCCTTGATGCCGCCGCCGGCCATCCAGGCACTGAAGCCGTAAGTGTTGTGGTCGCGGCCGGCGTTCGCCTCGTTCTGGACGACGGGGAGGCGGCCCATCTCGCCGCCCCACCAGACGACGGTCTCGTCGAGCAGGCCGCGGGTCTTCAGGTCGCGGACGAGGGCGGCGGAGGGGCGATCGACGCGGCGACACATGCGGGGTAAGCGGTCGGTGATGTTGCCGTGGTGGTCCCAGTCCTGGTTGCCGGTGCAGACCTGGACGAAGCGGACCCCGCGCTCGATGAGGCGGCGGGCGATGAGGCATCGGGTGCCGAATTCGGCGGAGTCGGGGTCGTCGATGCCGTAGAGACGCTTCGTGGCGGCCGATTCCTCGGAGATGTCGAGGGCCTCGGCGGCGGCGCCTTGCATGCGGGCGGCCAGCTCGTAGCTGCTGATCCGGGCGGCGAGGTCGTGCTCGCCGGGGTACTGGCAGAGGTGGTCGCGGTTGATCGTGCCGAGGTAGTCGAGGAACTGGCGCTGGACCCGGCCCTCGTAGTGCTCGGGGGGTTCGAGGTCGGCGATCCGGGGCTCTCGGGGGCGGATGGCCGTGCCCTGGTAGAGCGAGGGGAGCCAGCCGTTCGACCAGTTCTCGACCCCCAGGACGGGCAGTCCGCCGGGGTCGGTCAGGACGCAGTAGGCGGGCAAGTTCTGGTTCTCGGTGCCGAGGGCGTAGGAGAGCCACGAGCCGACCGTCGGCCGACCGCGCTGGATGCGGCCGGTGTGGATGGCGGAGATCGACTGGCCGTGGTTGTTGACGCCGGTGTGCATCGACCGGATCAAGGAGATGTCGTCGGCCACCTCGCCGAGGCCGGGGAGCAGCTCGCTCAGCTCCATGCCGCATTCGCCGCGAGGGTGGAACTTCCAGGGGGAGGCGAGGAGTTTGGAGCTGGCCTGGCCGGCGTTGTCGAACTTGATCTCGCCGGTGAACGCCTGGCCGTTGCGGCGGGCCAGCTCGGGCTTGGGGTCGAACAGGTCGTGATGACTCGGCCCGCCCTGCATGAACAGGCAGACCATGTTCTTCGCCCGAGGGGGGGCGGGGGGAGCCTTGGGGGTGAGGTCGTAGGTCGGGGTCTCGAGCGTCGGCTTGCTCGGGCCTTCCTGGCGACCCGAGGCACGCTCCTGGTGCGCGAGCCAGGCCAGGGCGAGCGAGCCGATGCCGACGCCTTGCGAGGCCAGGAAGTGACGGCGAGACGAGCAGCCGACGGCTCGATGAGCGGCCATGAGCCTTCTCCGGGAAAGCGGATCGGATTGGATCGGATCGAGATCAATCGACGTAGAGGAATCCGTTGGAACAGAGCAAGGCGTGGCAGAAGCTCGCCAGGGCGAGGCGGTCGGGGTCGGCCTCGGTTTCGGCGTCGTCTTCGGATTTGAGCTGATCGGCGAGGGTGGCACGCTGGCGGTCGAGGTAGTCGAGCGCGCCGGCGACCTGCTCGGCGTCGGGCGATCGGGCGAAGGCGAGCTGCCAGGCGAGGCGGACGCGAGCCTCCGGGGCGTCGCCGGCCGAGGCGATCACGCGGTCGGCCATCGCCTCGGACTGCTCCAGGACGAACGGATTGTTCATGAGCATGAGGGATTGCGGGGCGACCGTCGAGCTGTCGCGCTGGGGGCAGCTCGGGGAGAGGTCGGGCGGGTCGAACGACTCGGTCAGGCCCAGGGGCATCGTGCGACGGATCTGGACGTAGAGGGTTCGGCGAAGGGCGGCATCGCCGAGCGACTGGTCGGCCTTCGAGGGGCGGCCGGCGGAGTCGCGGTTGTCCTTGCCGACGATGATCCGCCCGGCCTCGTCGGGGGCGACGGGCACGGGGGGGCCGAACGGTTCGGGGTTGAGCGTGCCGGCGGCGGCGAGGATGGCGTCCCGGACGGTCTCGGCCTCCAGGCGTCGGACGTTCTGACGGCCGAGGAGGACGTTCTCGGGGTCGATCGCGTCGAGGTCGGGGCGTCGGGTCGAGGCCTGGCGGTAGGCGGTCGAAGTCATGATCAACCGATGCAGGCGCTTGAGGGTCCAGCCCTCTTGCATGAAGTCGTCGGCCAGCCAGTCGAGCAGCTTGGGGTGCGAGGGTCGATCGCCGAGGAACCCGAAGTCGCCGGTCGACGCGACGAGGCCGCGGCCGAAGTGGTGCATCCAGGCCCGGTTGACCAAAACGCGGGCGACCAGGGGGTGCTCGCCGCCGGTCAGGTGCCGGGCATAGGCGAGGCGTCGGCCGGTGGTCGGGAGGTCCGGGTCGTCGATCGGGATGTCGGGCGACCCGGTGGCGACGGTCAGGATCGTCAGCTCGCCGGGGTCGACGGCCTCGGCCGGCTGGTTCGGGTCGCCTCGGAGGAAGAGGTGGGTGGTGGGGACCTTGCCGGGGACCTCGGTCAGGGCGTGGACATAGTTGTCGGGCGGTCGCTTCGGCTCGACGGCGGCGGTGCGCTTGGCGAATTCGCCCGTGATTTCGTTGTACGCCTTGGCGTCGTAGAGGCTGACATTGCCGGGAGTCACGAGCACGCGGGGGTAGGTCCGCAGCAGCTCGACCTGTTCCTCGGAGCGGTCGGAGGGCTTGAGGTCGCGGGCCTCGCGGAGCGGCTGGCGAAGCTCCTCGGGGGCGGCCTCCAGCTCCTCCTCCAGGGTGCGGTTCACGAGGTCGTTGATGGCCGCGGCGCGTTCCTTATTCACCTGGGCGAGGGCCTCGGCGGCGAGTTTGGCCTGCTCGCGGTCGGCGTCGGTCCAGAGGGAGATCAGGCGGGCGTTGGGCAGCTTCCAGTCGGAGACGTCGAGGGCCGGCTCGAACAGGGCGCGGAAGGCGAAGTAATCTTCGTGCGAGATCGGGTCGTAGCGGTGGGAATGGCACTGGGCGCAGCCGACGGTCAGGCCGAGGAAGGCGGTCGAGACGACCTTGATGGTCTCGGCCACGGCGTCGTTGCGGGCGACGACGGGGTCGACCTCGCGGTCGGCGGTGCCGTCGGGGGCCATCCGGAGGAATCCGGTGGCGATGAGGCGGTCGAGGTCCTCGGGGCCGAGCTGCTCGTAAGGCGGCGCGACGAGTTCGTCGCCGGCCAGTTGCTCGACGATGAGTTCATCCCAGGGACGATCGGCGTTGAAGGCACGGATCAGGTAGTCTCGGTAGCGATAGGCCCAGGGGCGGACGGGGTCGGCCAGGGTGTATCCGTCGCTGTCGGCATAGCCGGCGACGTCCATCCAGTGGCGTGCCCAGCGCTCGCCGTAGTGGGGGGATTCGAGCAGCCGGTCGATCAGGCGCTCGACGGCATCAGGCTGGTCGTCGGCGAGGAAGGCGGCGACCTCCTCGGGGGTCGGCGGCAGCCCGAGCAGGTCCATCGAGGCGCGGCGGATGAAGGTGGCGCGGTCGGCCTCGGGGCCGAAGCTCAGCCCTTCGGCCTGGAGGCGATCGAGGAGGAAGGCGTCGATCGGGGTGCGGACGAGGGGGGCGTCGTCGCCATCGATCCTGGGGACCTCGGGGCGTCGGATCGGCTGGAAGGACCAGAAGCCGGCGTCTTCCTGGGTGAGGACCATCTCGCCGGGGGGCGGGATCTCATCGGGCTCGGGCCGGAGGATGGGGGCGCCGGCGTCGATCCAGGCGGCGATGGTGGCCTTCTGATCGCTCGAGAGCTTGGCGTCGCCGGGGGGCATCTCGTCGGCGTCGATCCGGTGCCAGAGGAAGCTGCCGTCGCGGTCGCCGGGGACGATCGCCTCGCCGGTCAGGCCGCCGTCGAGCATCGTCCGGACGAAGCGGAGGTCGAGCCCGCTCTTGAGCCTCGGTTCCTCGCCGTGGCAGTGGAAGCAGTGCTCCTTGAGGATCGGCCGCACGTCGCGCTCGAAGCTGATCGCGGTGGGATCGGACGGAGGATCGGCCCCCCCTGCCCTGGCCGTCGAATCGGCTCCGGAGCGCCAGAGGACCAGACAGGTGAGGAGCACACCGGTGGCTCGGAATCGTCGGCGGAGGGTCATGGGCGGGCAACCCCCTCAGGGCGAGAGCAGAAACGCGGGCGGCCGGATTGGCACGCAATTCGACCAATTGTTGAACCGCAGTTTAACGAAAGAGAGGGGGAGAGGCAACTTGCCTTCTTCGCCCGAGGGGAGATCACGGGCGGTTGGGATCGCCGCTCGTGAAGGTGTCGAGCACGGGGAGGAGGTCGGCGACGGACTCAATGACCGCGTGCGCCCCAGCCTTGCGGAAGTTCTCCTCGGCGGAGTTGAGCCGAGAGGCGAGATCGCTCGGGTCGAGCCGGGCGAGTTCTTCGAGCGAGAGGCCCAGCGCGTTGCCGGTCCGTGTGACGGCGACGGTCCAGGCGCCGGCGTTGCGGCCGGCCTCGATGCCGGGCACGGTGTCATCGACGACCACGACCCGGGACATGGGGAAGACGTCGAGCGCTTCGGCGGCCCGGAAGATCATCCAGGGGGCGGGGCGTCCCCGAGGAGTGTCGTCGGCGCAGAGGATGACCTCGGGGTCGAAGCCCTGGGCGCGGGCGATCGGGGCGACGACCTCCATCAAGGCCCGGGTGTAGCCGGTGCTGGAGCCGATCCGGATCCCTCGGCGGCGGCACTCGGCGACGACCTCGGGGACACCCGGGATCACGTCGGAATGCCTCGCCAGGACTTCCTGTTGCAAGGGCAGGAAGTCCGCATAGAGGCGGTCGATATCGGTTTCGGTGGCGGGTTGGCCGAATCGGGAGTGCCAGGCCGCGGCCACGCGGGGGACGGCGAGGATGCTGGCGATGTGCTCGCGCTTGGCCATGCCCATCGGCCCGCGGGCCTCGGCGGTGGTGATGGGGACGTCGGCCCGGCGAAAGACCTCGACGAAGACCTCGACGGGGGCGCGGCTGCCGTGGTCGATGGTCGTCCCGGCCCAGTCGAAGAGGATGGCACCGATGGGAGGGGGCGAAGACGGTGTCATGATCGGGTCGTCTCCCAGGAGTGTTCGGCCAGGCCGAAGGACATGGTCATGCCCGAGCCGCCGGTCCCCGTGCGAATGGAGACGCCGGGCATCGGCTCGGCCTCGAACACGGGGGCGGCGGCGTTTTTGGCATAGATGCCGTGCCAGCGCTCGGTGATCGACCAGTCGGGGAGCTGGATGACCTGGCGGAGTTCGCGAAGCATCAGGTCGTCAATCACGGCTTTGTCGAAGGGGGCAATGGCATCGTCGTACTCGTGCGAGTCGCCGAGGATGATCTCGCCGGCCTGGTTCTGCGAGGCCATGACGTGGATGCCGAACTGGTCGAGTTCGGGCGCCTCGGTGGCGATGCGTTGCTTCAAGGCGGTGAGGCTCTCCGTCACCTCGAAGTTGGCGTAGTGCCGCAGGGTCAGGCCGCTGGCGAGGTGGGGACCGAGGGTCCAGCCGTCCGGCTGAGCAGCGGCCTTGAGCATCTGGAGCTTGCAGCGTCGGAGGCCGGAATGCTGGAAAACGTCGGGAAAGAGCGTCTCGAAATCGGAGCCGCCGCAGACGATCAAACGATCGAACGTCCAGGAGCGACCGTCGGCCGATCGGGCCCGGCCGGGCTCGACCCGGGTGATGGCGGTCTGGAACTGGAAGGAGACGCCGAAGCGATCGGCCAGCCAGCCGGGCATCGTGCGGATGACGGCGCGGGGGTCGACGCACAGCTCCATCGGGCTGAACAGGCCGCCGAGCAGGCCATCGGGATTGGCTCCCGGCGAGCGGGCAAGGACCTCGGCTCGCGAGAGAAGTTCGCAGGAATAGCCAAAATCAGGGCCAATCCGGCTGAATTCCCGGAGGACGGCCCATTCGTCCTCGCGATGGGCCAGGTGGATCGAGCCGCAGGGGTTGACCCAGATTTCACTTTGATCACGCAATTCGAGCCAGCAGGAGCGGCTTCGCAGAGCGATGGCAAACGCCTCGCCGCTCGGCTGGCCGATGGGCCAGACCATGCCGAAGTTGCGGACCGAGGCGCCGGAGGCGATCGGGGAACGCTCGAAGACGGTCACGCGATGGCCGCGACGGGCCGCCGACCAGGCATGCGCCAGGCCGACGATGCCCGCGCCAACGATGCCGATGGTCTCAGGGGGTTCAGCTTTCGCGAACGATTCAGCGGTCATGGATCGGCTCGGCGCGAGTCGGCGGGGGCGAGGGCGGCTTCGAGGAGGGGGAGATAGGTGTCGAACTCGGGGACGTCGGCGTTGGGGTCTTTTGCCTCGTCGTCCCAGCGGCGGAGGGAGACGGCGGCCTCGTGGTGAGGGGAGGAGCGGAACTGCTCGACCTCCTCGGCCGCCATCGGCCCGCCTTGCAACTGCAAGCTGAGCCGAGAGGGCGGGCTGAGCTGTTCCCGGTACATCGGTTCGACGGCGCAGAGAAAGCGCTTGGCGGCGACATGCAAACGGACGGGTTCGACGACTTCGGCGCCGAAGTGACGGGAGAGCCAACGACCGGCAAGCCCTTCGTGGTGGTCGTCAACGCCTTGCTGCGTGGCGTCTTCGGGGAGATCGTGGAGCAGGTGGCCGATGTCGTGGAGCAAGGCGGCGGCGATCAACGCGGGGGCGGCCCCCGATCGCCGGGCGAGGTCGGCGGCCTGGAGCGCGTGCTGGAGCTGCGAGACGGCCTCGCCGCCGTATTCGGCGTGGCCGCGATCGAGGAAGAGGCGGCGGATGGTGGCAATCGCGTCGGCCGGTGTGTTCGCCATCGGCTCGGATCTCCATCCGATCTTCATGAGCGTGCGTTAGGCTGGAGACGCGTTCGACATTCGGGCCGCCGGTCGAGGACCCCGGGGCGTTCCCGGGCAGCCGAGGCCGATCGGGACGTGATGCCGGATTCGCGGAGGAGATTATTCCATGACGACCGCCGAGGGGCAACCGGCCGAGGCCGAGGCGGAGCCGGAGTCCGGGGCCGAAACCGGCCGGTCGATGTCGATGATCGCGCTCTGGTCGCTGGTGGCGGCGTTCGGGACGTACTTCTGCATGTATACCTTTCGCAAGCCATTCACGGCGGCCGTGTTCCGAGAGGGGTCGATCTGGGGGCTCGAAGAGAAGACGGTGCTGGTGACGGCGCAGGTGTTCGGCTACACGATCTCGAAGATCGTCGGCATCCGCGTGATCGCGGAATTGCCGCCGAGCCGGAGGGCGTCGGGCATCCTGGTCCTGAACGGGTCGGCCCTGGTGGCGCTGCTGCTGTTCGCGGTGGTGCCGTCGCCGCTTCATGTGTTGTGTCTGTTCGTCAACGGCCTGGCGCTGGGGATGGTCTTCGGCATGGTGCTCGGGTTCGTCGAGGGGAGACGCAGCACCGAGGCGCTGGCGGCGGGCCTCTGCGGGAGCTTCATCCTGGCCGACGGGGTGGCGAAGTCGGTGGGGACGTGGTTGCTCGGTCTCGGGGTGTCCGAGCGCCGGATGCCGGGCATGGCGGGGCTGATGTTCGTGCCGCCGTTGCTGCTGTTCGTGGGGATGTTGACGCGGATTCCGCCCCCCGACCGTCGCGACGTCGAACGCCGGGGTCACCGATCGGCGATGGATCGGCACGACCGGGCGGCATTGCTCATCAAGTACGGGCCGGGTCTGCTGCTCGTCGTGCTGGCGTACCTGCTCATCACGGTGCTGCGGAACATCCGGGCCGACTTCATGACCGAACTCTGGCGAGGGCTGGGGGTGGACGCGGTGCCGGCGACGTTCGCGAACTCGGAGTTGCTGGTCATGCTGTTCGTGCTGGTGGCCAATGGCATGAGCGTCCTGATCCTCGACAATCGCCGGGCGTTTTTCGCCTCGATCGCCACGGCGTTCTCCGGAGGGGTGATGATGCTGCTCGCCCTGGTGGCGTTGCGGCAGCATTGGGTCGGCGGCTTCGCGTTCATGGTCCTGATCGGCACCGGCCTCTACTTGCCGTATGTGGCCATCCATACCACGGTGTTCGAACGCCTGATCGCCATGACGAGGGACCGGGGGAACCTGGGATTCCTGATGTACGTGGCCGACTCGGCCGGATACCTTGGCTACGCGGGATTGATGATCGCCCGGGGGCTTTTGCCGACCGGGGAGTCGTTCATGACCTTTTTCGCCGTCACCTGCGGGATCGTCGCCGTCTTGACCAGCGTGAGCCTGGCGGTGAGCTGGGGATTCTTCGCCCGGAAGGTGGCGTCGATCGAGGCGGTCGGGGGGAATTCAGCGTGACGGGTTCCTCGGTGGCGGCGATCTTTCACGGCCCGGGCGTGCCCCTGGAATTCCGGGAGGTCGCCCTGCCCGATCCCGACCGGATCGGGGCCGCGATGCTGGTCGAGGTCGTCGCCTGCACCCTCTGCGGCAGCGACCTGCACAGCTACCACGGCCGACGATCGGTGCCGGTGCCGACGGTCCTCGGCCATGAGATCCTCGGCCGCATCGCCGCCTTCGGCCCGGAGGCCCCGAGGCAGGATGCGGACGGTCGGCCCTTGAAGGTGGGCGATCGCGTGACCTGGGGCGTGGTGGCCTGCTGCGGCGAGTGCTTCTCCTGTCGACATGATCTACCGCAGAAATGCGAGCGGATGGTGAAGTACGGTCACGAGGCGATCCGCCCGGGGCTGGAACTGACCGGCGGACTGGCCGGGCACTGCGTCCTCGTGCCGGGGACGGCCATTTTTCTCGTTCCCGAGGAGCTGCCCGACGCCGTCGCCTGCCCTGCCAATTGCGCGACGGCGACGGTCGCCGCGGCCTTGGAGGCGGCGGGGCCGATCGAGGGGAACCGGGTCCTGGTCCTCGGCTCGGGGATGCTCGGCCTGACCGCCGCCGCCTGGGCCCGGACGCTCGGGGCCGGGGAGGTGATCTGCTGCGATGCCGACGCCCGACGGCTCGACCTCGCCGAGGTGTTCGGCGCGTCGCGGACGGCGACGCCCGAGACGATGGCCGAGGTCGTCTCCTCCGCGACCGAGGGCCGGGGGGTGGATGTCGCGATCGAGTTGACCGGGGCGCCGGAGGCGATCGAGGCCGCCTTGCCGATCGTCCGGATCGGCGGCGTGTTCGTCCTGGTCGGCGCGGTCTGCCCGACGAGGCCGGTGGCGATCGTCCCCGAGCAGATCGTCCGCCGCTGCCTGACGATCCGAGGCGTGCACAATTACCGGCCGGACCACCTGGGCCGGGCGCTCGACTTCCTCGCCTCGGCCGGGGCGTTCCCGTTCCGGGAACTCGTCTCGGAGTGGCAGCCGCTGTCGAGCCTGGAAGCGGCCTTGAATGCGCCGCCCGATCCGGACCGGCCTCGCATGGGAATCCGGCCGGGATCGTGAACGCCGACCTACGGGGACGGTTCGGGACGGAGTCGGAGCCAGGGGGCGCGGCCGGACTGGTGGGCGTCGGCCAGGGCGGATCGGATGGTGACGACCGGCTCGGGGTGGGACAGGCCGAAGGTGTCGTCGGCCAGGTCGCCGCGGACATGAAGGCGGAGGAAGGCCCCGGCGACGAGGGCCGGGGAGCCGATGGCTCTCAAGCGGCGCGAGATCAATCCGCCGGCAGCGTAGGAATACCGCATGGGCCGGTGGGCGGCGTCGGGCAAGCGGTGGACGAGGCGGGGGCGACCGGTGATCCGGCAGACGAGGCGGGCCATGTCGGTGTAGGACAGATACGGCCCGACCACGGCGTAGCGACGACCGTGATCGCCGTGCGACAGGGCTGCGCGATGGGCCTGGGCGATGACCGAGGCGTCCACGATCGGGATCCCGCCGCCGGGGATGACGGCGACCGGGGTCCGGGCCATCATCAGCAGGAGGCCGGTCGAGGTCGGCCGGATGTCCCGGGGGCCGATGACCATGCCGGGGCAGATCGCCAGGCATTGCATCCGATCGCCGCACCCTCGGAGGACGATCGCCTCGGCCTCGCGCTTGGTCCGAGAATAGGGAGATGCGACGGCGTGCAGGTTCCAGGGGGTCTGCTCGTCGGCGGGTTCTTCGGGAGTCCCCGCGGCCACCGTGTGCAGGGTGGAGGTGAAGACGAACCGCTCGACCCCCGCGGCGTCGGCCTCGGCGAGCAGGGCCCGAGTCGCCTCGACGTTGACGAGCCGGGCGCGATCCTCGTCGTCGGGCCCGAGGCTGACCCATCCTGCGGCGTGGATCACGGCCCGCATCCCCCGGACGGCGGCCTGGCGGGTGGCGGGGTCGAGCAGGTCGCCGATCTGCCAGTCGATCGGCGGGTCGCAGGGCTCGATCGGCGGCGGCCTTCGGGCGAGGCCGCGCACGGGGTGCCCGGCCCGCGACAGCGCCCGGGCGATGTGGCCGCCGACGAAGCCGCCGGCCCCGGTGACGAGGACCGGCCAGTTTTCCGGGGCGATCGCCGGCACGGTCAGGGGCCCCCGGTCGAGAGCAAGGTCGGGTCGGGGGCCCAGATGTAGAGGAAGGTCGGCAGCTTGGCGCGGTCGAGCCCGGGGTAGCTGATCGGGAACAGCTCTCCCTGGATCGGCCGGTTCGGCGTGACCGAATAGACGGAGCGGGCGGGGTCGCCGGGCCGCTTCAACAGGACCACCTCGGCCCCGAATTCGGGGATGCCGGCCCGGGCCTCGGCCTCGGCGATGGCGTCGTCGAGGTAGCCGAGGCGATCGACGAGCCCGAGCGTCAGGGCCTCGTCGGCCGGCACGACGCGGCCATCGGCCAGGAGGTCGCGGGCGTCGTCGTCGAGGGTCGGCCGGTGCTCCAGGACGCGACGGCCGAACCGATCGGCGAAGCGGTCGGCCATGCTTTGAAGCAGGCGGGCGGCCTCGTCGGGCAGGGGTTCGGCGACGTTCCCCATGTCGACCAGGTCGCCGGAGGTGATCGGCTCGGCGAGGATGTTGAACTGGGCCATCGCGTCCTGGAGGTTGTAGCGATTGATGAGGGCCCCGATGCCGCCGGTGACGGTGGTCGGGTGCGCGACGATCCGGTCGGCCCCCACCGCCAGATAGTAGGCGCCGGACGTGCCCAGATCCATCAGGCAGCAGATGACAGGCAGGCCCGAACGCTCGCGGAAGCGGCGGAGATCCTCGGCCATGATGTCGCAGGCCGTGACCGACCCGCCAGGGCTGTTGATCCGCACCACGACGGCCCGGATGCTCGGGTCGGCCGCGATGGCGTCGAGCCGTTCCCGGAAGGCCGCGACCGGGTTCTCCCCGGCCGAATACGGGCCGGTCGGCGCCTGGTTCAGGAGCAAGCCATCGACCTCGACCAGGGCAACCCGGGCAGCTCCCCCCCCTGCTCTGCCCGATCGGACCGGCACGGCGGCCATCGGGCCGGGGTCGGTCACGGTCGGGATCTTCACCTCGATCGGCCCCTGCACCTGTGCCGAGACGGTCGCGGCCACGTCGGCATGGCCCCGGAAGGTCGAGTCGGTGTCGAACCGGCCGACGACCGGGATGTGACCGCAACCGATCAATCCCGGCAGGATGATCAGCCCGAGGGCCCATCCCAGCACCCGACGCCGGCCCAGATGATGCAATCCGATCAACACCAGGAGTCCCCTTTGTTCAACCCTTCGTGGTCGCGCATCCTGGCCGCCCTCGCCCGGCCTTCGACCACCCTCATCCTGCTGGCGATTGAGGAATGGCCGCGGCGGAATCGGGCGAAGGGGCCGCCGCTCCTTCGGTCGGTTCGGTACAATCGCAGTTATCGGTAGCACACGGATGGGACTTGCAAGCGGACCCGAGCAGCGAGAGGCTCGCAATCGTCATGATCGGAATGATTGTCGGCGTCGGTTGGGTTGTCCTGGTCGGCGGAGCGGACGGAATCGCCGCATCGCACGAGGAGAACGGGGTTTATGATTCCGTCCGGCAGGAGGGTCTGGCCGTCGGCGGCCGGACGATCCGGCTCGACGGGCCCAGGTTCCCGGACGGCCAGACCGCCGAGGAGCAGCGGGAGGCGCTCCGGGACCTCGCCGGGTCGGATCGAGCGGTGGAGGGATTGCTCCGGCCGTCCGTGACCGCGCCGTTTCTCCTTTCCCTGAAAGATGAAACGGCGGACGGGGCGATGATCCGCTCGGGCGATCTCTTCTTCGCGATCCGGGTGGATCTCGACGCGATCGACCCGGAAACCCTGTTCGGGCAGGGGGACAGCGAGCCGGTCGAGGCGGGGAATATGCGCTTCGAGGCCCAGGTCCTGGAGGATCAGGATGGGGAGGGTGGAGACTCAGGCTCGGCTTCGGCCCGGTTCGTCCATTCGGAAGGCAGGCTGCTCGACCGGATCGGCGTCGAGTCGACGGCGCGGGTGGCGGCGTCGCGATCGGGTGATTCCGTCGTGGTCGCGTCCCGGACCGATCGGGGGTTCGACGGCCACGACCGATGGCCGAACCGCTGGTGGACCATCGATCGCCAGGGGACCTCGGAGGTGACCGGGCCGCCCGAACCGTATTCCGGGGGCATCGGCTATGCCAAGCTGACTCGGCTCAAGGACGATCCGGAAACCGTCCTGGTGGAGCTGCGCTTCGCGTTTGCCGAGCCGACCGCTTGGTTCAATGGCGCCCCGATCTTGCGGTCGAAGTTCAGCCTGATCGCCCAGGACCAGATCCGCCGCCTGCGACGGGAACTGGGCCGCTGAGCGACCAGGCCGACGGCCGGCCGACTGATCGGAGGGCGATCCGATCAGTTATTGAGCGTGTCGTCGACGGCCGCCCCGGCCTCCTCGGCCGGGCCGCGCGGGTCGAGGGCATCCTGCATGTCGTCGGCGGCGTTATCGATCGATTCGCCGGCCCGCTCGGCGGGCCCTTGTTGTTCGCAGCCGACGCACAAGGCCAGGGAGGCCAGCAGGGTCAGGCACCATCCGAATGCGGTTCGATGGGTCATGGCAAGCATTCCTCAAAACAAGAAACGATCGTGGGCCGTTGCCGGTCAACGATCGACCTTCCCCGACCGGATGGAGATCCGATCCATCGAGCGGCTCGGGGACGATTGGGCCAGACCTGCTCGAGCAATTCCGGCGCCGCAATCCCTGAACTGCCCGTTCGCCACGCGCGAGACTCAGCGTTTTGCCCGACGAGGCGGGCGGCGAGTGTTGACGGGCTGCTCCGCCAGCGACCGCAGCATGCGCTCTAGACGATCAACGTCGGTGTGCGAGGTCAGGGCCGTCGCGTCTCCGAAGCCCAGCGGGATGCGGTCGCCGGGAGGAGGGCTGGTCATCGCAAAGGACCAGGAGACCGGGGCCGGGCCGATCCGCCGGGTGACCCGGGCGTCGAGCCCCGCATCGAAGCTGAGTTCGGGAGCCAACCTGAGGACCGCGTCGATCGGCCCGGAATCACTGGCGGGGTCGGGCCAGCAGAAGGTCGTCAAGGCCCCGGTGGTCGGCTCCACGATCAGGGCGTAGTGCAGGTTGACCTCGCGGTGCTTGCCCTCGACGACCAGGACGGTCGGCGTCTGGAACAGCGCGAACGTGGGCGACCGGGCGATCAGCCGCCCTCGATGCAACTTCGCCTCGGCGGCGATCAACACGACGCGATCGACGACCCCGAGCGAGTCGAACGCCTCGGGAGGGCCGTGCCGAGTCACGACCAGCTCGCGATTGCCGACCGGGACGGCGTTGCCGACCCCGACCCGGACCAGCCGAGCGGGCCTCCTCCGAGGCTCGGGCGGGGCGACCTCCGCCGTGATGACCGTCCGGAACCGCGTCGCCGTGGCACCGGCCGAATCAGGGAGCGACGCCAAATCGCCCGAGACCAGTCGAGGGACCGATCGGACGACCCGAGATGTCCAGCCCTCCGGTGCCCCTTGCCCAACCTCCGCCCCAGGTTCCAGGTGAACCAACCGGGGGAGCGCTTGCGGCTCCTCCTGCATCAGAGGCGTGTCGTCGCCACTCCCGCAGGCAATCAGGAGCGATCCCAGAGCGAGACCAGTGATCCGGACCACGTGACGAACCATGATTCCTCGAATCCTCCTGGAGCACCCAACCGTCAATCAAGTTCTCCGATCAATACGCTCGACATTCACTCTAGCGTCCATCACGCGTTTCTGCCGTCGGCCGGCGCAAGTGCTTGATTCGACCCAACCAGTCAGTGAGGGCCGCCAGCGTCCTGGTTCCATCGCACCAGAATGCGGGCGAGGGGAGGGCCTGTCGGAGCCACCGGTCCTCGGAGTGTTCGCGTCGTATCCCGTTTTCAGGTTATGGTTTGCGGGGGAAGTTCGGCCCTTTCGAGTGACGCCCTGAGACGATTGGCAACCCATTCGCGTCCCTGGACGCCCGGGCATCGAGGGGCGTCTCACGCACAAGCGATCGGACGATCCGACAACCGAGGGCGACGGCGTCGAGATTTCCTATTTTGTCCAGTCGGCGAATTTTTCGCATCCTAAGTTTCGGGTAAAGTTGTCTTGGCGAACGATTCCGAACCGGATTGCCCGGCGAATCAGATCGAACGGCCGCGAGCGCGACGACGAGGGCCGCCCGTGGTGCTCCGAGGCGGGGAGGGAACCGTGAGGTGGGCCGTGCTGGACGCGATCCCGGGGCGAGAACCAACTGTCTGCCTTTCGAAAAATTTCAGCAATCCGCGTCGCCTCGAGATGTCGAACATGAGGAGTCGGGTCGAATCACAATGGCTCAGGACGATGAAACGCCACGACGAAATGATCCGATTGCGAGCGACCAGGGCGGCCACGGTGGTGCGCCGGAGATCGCTGGGGGAGTTCACGCCGTGACGAACACCGACCCGAGCCCAGGTAGTCTGCCTCGAATCCTCGTCCTGATCCCGAGTGAACCGGGGTGGGAGGGGGCGTTGGTCGCGGCCGGTCGGTCGGGAGCGATGGGGGTACTCGATCTCGACCGCCTCGACGTTCCAGCCTGTCGGTCGGCCCTGGACCGGGTTCGGCGGTGGGCCGATCGACCCTTCGCGGCGCGGATCCAGGCCCAGCATCTCGCGTCGGGAGACTGGCCCGATCGGCTCGAGGTGGTGATCTGCCCGGGGGACCGTTCGACCCCCTGGCACGAGGTCGTGCGGTCCATCCGCCAATCGGGTCGCGTGCCGATCGCCGAGGTGGTTGACCGAGCGTCGGCCCAGGCGGCACGCGATGCGGGAGCGGCGGGCTTCATCGCCTCGGGGCTCGAAGCGGGAGGGCGATGCGGTACGGAGTCGTCCTTCATCCTGCTCCAGGGGTTGCTCGCCGACGGGGACGGGCCGTGCTGGGTTCGGGGCGGTATCGGGCGGGACTCGGCCGCGGCGTGCCTGGGAGCGGGAGCGTCGGGGGTGGTGCTCGAGGGCGCGGTGTTGCTCGCCCGGGAATCACCCCTTGAGGAGCCGGATCGTTCTCGGATCGCCCGGCTCGACGGCGGCGAGACCGTGCTCATCGGGCCCGAGGAGGGGCCGATGGTCCGGATTGATGCGCTTCCTGGCAGTCCGTCCGTGGTGCGCCTGAAGGAAGCGGCCGAGGTGGGGGGGGACGATTGGTGCCGGGCGGTGATCGAGAATGTCGGCTGGTCGCGGGGCCAGGCCAGGCCGATCGGCCAGGACGGGGCGTTCGCCTCGACGCTGGCGCGGCGCTGGGTGACGGTCGGGGGGATCGTCCAGGCGGTTTCGGAGGCGATCGACCGGGGATTGGCTGCGGCAGCAACGGCTCGACCGCTTGCGCCTGGATCGCCGATGGCGGAATTGCTCGGGACTCGCTTCCCCATCGTTCAGGGGCCGATGACGCGCGTGAGTGACTCGGCCCGCTTCGCCGAGGCGGTGGCGGGCGGAGGGGCGTTGCCGATGCTCGCCCTGGCGATGCTCCGGGGGCCGGCCTCCCTCGATTTGCTCACCGAGACGGCGCGACGACTGGAGGGGAAGGCCTGGGGCGTTGGCCTGCTCGGCTTCGTCGATCCGGGCTTGCGGGCAGAACAGATCGACGCGATCCGACAGGTTCGGCCCCCGTTTGCCCTGATCGCCGGGGGGCGGCCGGACCAGGCGGAAGCGCTGGAGCACATCGGGATTCAGACGTTCTTGCATGCTCCGTCCCCGGGCCTGCTCTCGCAATACCTCCGCGACGGGGCACGGCGGTTCGTGCTGGAGGGCCGCGAATGCGGCGGGCACGTCGGACCCAGGTCGAGCCTCGTCTTGTGGGATCAGGCGGCCACGATCATTCGGGAGGGGATCGAACAGGGGTGGATCACGGATCCGAGCGAGGTGCAACTGCTGTTTGCCGGCGGCATCCACGATGCCCGATCGGCCGCGGGGGTGGCGGCGCTGGCAGGCCCCCTTGCGCATCGAGGGGTGAACATTGGAATGCTGGTGGGGACCGCCTATCTGTTCACCCGGGAGGCGGTCGAAACCGGGGCGATCGCGCCGAGGTTCCAGGCCGAGGCGGTGCGATGCCGATCCACCGTCTTGCTGCAGACCGGTCCCGGGCATGAAGTGCGAGCGGTCCCGACACCGTTCACGGCGCAGTTCGCGGAGGAACGATCGCGCTTGCTCGCGACGGGCACCCCCGCCGAGGCGGTCCGGGCTGGGCTGGAAGCCCTGAATGTCGGGCGCCTGCGGGTCGCGAGCAAGGGGCTGGATCGGGGATCCGGGGCGGGGGCGCCGCTCGAACCCCTGGGCGAAGCCGAGCAGTATGCTCGCGGCCTCTACATGATTGGCCAGGTGGCGACCTTGCGTGATCGGGTTGTCACGATTGCCGAGTTGCACGATGAGTTAAGTGTGCAAAGTTCGGCACTCGTTCGCCGCCCGATCGTGGAACCCGTAAGGGAGGGATCGGCCGCGACCCCCTCGGACGTCGCGATCGTTGGCATGTCGGCGATCATGCCGGGGGCCGCAACTCTGCATGCGTTCTGGAACAACACGCTTCACGGCGTGGATGCGATCGTCGAAGTCCCCCCGGATCGCTGGGACTGGCGGCCGTACTACGACCCCGACGGGAAGGCCCCCGACAAGATCGTGTCCAAGTGGGGTGGATTCGTCCCGGACATCCCCTTCGACCCGCTTCGTTACGGGATGCCGCCGACAAGCTTGCCGTCCATCGAGCCGGCACAGCTCCTCGTGCTGGAGGCCGTCCGTGCCGCCCTGGACGACGCGGGATACACGGATCGACCGTTCCCGAGGGATCGGACCGCGGTCGTCCTCGGGATGGGAGGAGGCGCGGCCCAGCTTGCCATGGGTTATGCGTTCCGATCCTATTTACCGATGCTTGAATCGATCGCGCCCGAGGCCGGTCGGACCGCCCGGGAGCAGGCCGAGCGTTATTTGCCCGAATGGACCGAGGACGCCTTTCCCGGTTTCCTCCTGAATGTCACGGCTGGGCGCGTGGCGAATCGCTTCAATCTCGGAGGGGCGAATTACACGGTCGATGCCGCCTGTGGCTCGTCGCTGGCCGCGGCAAACCTGGCCGTTCGCGAGCTGGAGACGCACGCGGCAGACATGGTGATTCTGGGAGGAGCGGATACGGTTCAAAATCCTTTTACGTATCTCGCCTTCAGCAAAACCCAGGCCTTTTCACCCCGGGGGCGCAGCAGGCCGTTTGACGCGTCGGCCGATGGCATCGTGATCAGCGAGGGCGTCGGAGTGGTCGTGCTCAAGCGTCTTGCCGACGCCGAGCGCGACGGCGATCGCATTTATGCCGTCATCAAGGGGCTTGGGAGTTCGAGCGACGGCCGCGCCCGAGGCTTGACGGCTCCTAACGGCGATGGGCAGGCGAGAGCACTGGCGCGAGCATACGCCAAGGCTGGGGTCAGCCCGAGGAGTCTTGGATATGTCGAGGCACACGGAACCGGGACGGCCGTGGGGGACGTGGTCGAGGTCAACGCGCTCTCCCAGTTCCTCCGGCAGGATGGAGCGGCGCCGGCATCGATCGCGGTGGGCTCGGTCAAGTCGATGATCGGCCATACGAAATGCGCGGCCGGCCTGGCCGGACTCATCAATGCATCGCTGGCCTTATATCACAAGACATTGCCGCCGACGATCGGGATCGAACGGCCCAATCCGGCTGCGGACCTGAAAGACGGGCCACTTCGCGTCTCCTCGGCAGTCCGACCCTGGCTGCATGCCGACCCTGAGCGTCCGAGGCGGGCGGGGGTCAGCGCGTTCGGCTTCGGTGGCACGAATTTTCATGCGGTGCTGGAAGCCTACGAGGGTGACCCCGCTCCTCGGCCCGATCCGCTGGACGAGTGGCCCGCGGAGCTCTTTGTCTGGCGGGCCAACGATCGGGAAGCACTCCGCGATTCCATCGATCACCTCGTTCAACAACTCGATCAGGGTGCCAGTCCCCCTCTCAAGGATCTTGCCCATACGCTGATTCGGTTGTCCGGGGAGTTCGACCCGGGTCGGCCGGCGGTGGCAATCACGGCGACCTCGATCGAACACTTGCGGAGCTTGCTGACGATTGCCCGCGAGGCCATTGGCCGAGGTGATACGTCGTTCCACGACCCCCGGGGAATCGCATTCGAGGAGCGACCGCCCTTTCGGGGGGCAAAGGTCGCTTTCCTCTTTCCCGGTCAGGGGGCGCAACGCCTGGAGATGCTTCTCGACCTGGCGGTTGCGTTCGAGGAGGTGCGAAGCGGCTATGAATCGTTCGATGAGGCTCTTGTTGCCGCGGGTCGAACGTCGGTCGGGCCGAAGGTCTTCCCTCCGCCGACGCTGGACGATCTCGATCGCGATCGGGCCCGTCTTGCCCTGACGGCGACCGAGGTGGCACAACCAGCGGTGGGCGCGGCGTCGGTTGGGATGCTTCGGTGGCTGGATGCCCTGGGGATTCGGCCCGACCTGGTCGCGGGTCACAGTTACGGCGAACTCGTCGCCCTGCATGCCGGTGGGGCATTCGATCTCAACACCCTGGCAGCACTCTCCGAGGCCCGAGGGAGGTTGATGTTCGAGGCCGCCGGGAATGATCGGGGTGTCATGACGGCATTTGCTTGCGATGCCGATCGGGCTGCCTCGCTGATCGAGGGGATCGATGATGTGGTGATCGCCAACCTGAATGGGCCAAGGCAGACGGTGATCGCGGGGGGCCGCGACGCGGCGAACCGCGCGATCGATCGGGCTCGGTCGAGTGGGGTCCGAACGTTCGACCTGGCGGTCGCCGCTGCCTTCCATTCGCCGCGGGTCTCCAACGCTCGGACCCCCATGGTCGATTACGCGAGACAGATGGGGATGCACGCCCCATCGATTCCGGTCTACTCAAATCTGGATGGTTGTACGGTCCCACTCGATCCGAACACGATCGCTCAAAGGCTCGGTGATCACCTTGTCTCGCCGGTCCGATTCTCGGACATGATCGAGGCGATGCACGGGGACGGCGCCAGGGTCTTCATCGAGTGCGGCCCCGGATCAATCCTCGCCCCCCTGGTCAAGTCCATCCTCGATGACCGGCCGCACCTGGCGGTTTCGTGCGATGCTCCGGGTAGCCCGGGAATCCCGTCCATATTGAAGACACTGGGCCGATTGCTGGTCGCCGGAGTCGAGATGAGGGGCCTGGGACGATTGACCCGCCGTCGGGGTGCAAGGGTCTTGGATCTCAGTCGCTTGGGCGAACTGGATCACTCCGTGAGTCCATCGACCTGGTACGTGAATGGAAGCCGGGCGAAACCGATCAATGGATCGGAACCCGAACGACTGGGGATGGCGACAGAGCATCTGATGAATGGGACTTCGCACAAGGCTGACGCGAAAAGCCCGCGTCGCTACGAGATGGAGGTAAACGGGACCGTCGCACAGGAGCCGACATCCAGGCATACCGGAGACCCTGCTCGCAACGGGCATGCGAGCGGAAACGGTGATGCTGGTGATGGCTTGAGGGCAGCCTCTTCTGAGCGTCGAGATGGATCGCCTCGCATGAATCCACCACGAAGAAGCGGGAGCAACGAAGAGAAGACCCGGAGTATGAACTCCCGATCGGGGGATGGATTGGCTCGGGACAATGGCCATGCGAGGAAACTGTTGACGAATTCAAAATCCGAACATGTTATGGAATCGTTTCAGGAAACGATGCGGCTATTTCTCCAGGTCCAGCAAACCACCATGCAGGCCTATTTCACGGGACGGCCCGCCCGCGAGGATCGCACGGCTTCCGGGTTGGATCGAGGTTCGGTCGAGCCCTCGAGCGATCATCACGCCGGCGTTGAGAAGCCTCAATCGGGATCTTCGCAGGATGTGGCGATTCCCTCTCAGCGACCGATCCTGCGGGACGAGGGGCCTTCAACCGAGGACTTGATCGAGAATAGTCACGCTGCATTGGCTCAGGATGATCGTGAAGAGTCAGCGGTTCCTGAACAGAGCAAAACCGCGTCGGTCGGCCATGCGGGTGAGACTGCACCGGAGCACACCGGGTCGGATGTGATGCCAGTGACTTCCGTGACTCAACGCTTGTTGGAGATTGTTCGGGATCGTACAGGTTATCCGATCGAGATGCTCGGGATTGATCTCGACATGGAGGCGGATCTCGGGATCGACTCCATCAAACGCGTTGAAATCCTGGGTTCCTTGCGCGATTCGATCGTGGAGCTTCGGTCGAACGTCGCCCCGAATCTCATGGATGGCCTGACGCGCGCCAAAACGCTGGGAGAGATTGTCAATCGGGTCGAGGTCGTACTGGCGGGGTCACAACGACCTGCACCGCCCCAAATGAGCAGCGAGGACTCGCGAGACGAGGTCAGAACGAACGGAAAGCAACCATCGATCGACGCACAGCCTCGACATGGGACTCGGGCAATCAACGAACCGGTCCGAGACGAGCGCGATCGATCAAGGGCGAATGGTATCGCACCGTTGAGCGACGCTCCGCTTCGACGGTTGCTGATCGAGGCCGTGGACGCTCCCGTCGAGGCGGTGAAGTCGTCATTGACAGCAGGCGGGACCGTCCTGGTGACGGATGATGGGCGAGGATTCGCCCAGTCAGTTGCCGCACGATTCAGAGCTGACGGATTCAGGGTCGAATTGATTGCAAGCGATCGGACGGATCTGTCCTCCGCCTCGGCGGTGGCGGAGCGATTCGCAGAAATCCGCGCCCGTGGACAGATCACAGGAATTGTGCATGTCCAACCACTTGGGGACCCAAGGCCGGAGGCTGGCGATTCAGAGATGTGGCCGGACCGAATGGGTCTAAGTGCGCGGGGCTTGTTTTTCCTGGCACGCGCCGCGGCGGACGATCTGGAGCGTTCCGCAGGGCTGGGGGGAGCGTGCTTGATCGCCGCGACCGCCATGGGAGGCGCATTCGGCTCGGGAGCGGATTGCTCTGGCCGGATCTTCCCCGGTCAAGGAGGGATTGCAGGTCTCGTGAAGACATTGAGCCGGGAGTGGCCGGCTGTCAGATCGAGAGTCGTCGACCTTGACCCGGCGGAGGATGCGACCGTTCTCGCCGATCACCTGATGTTCGAAGCCTTTCATGACGATGGGTGGCCCGAGATCGGCTATCGCAAGGGACGCCGACTTCGGCTCCAGGCCGTTGAACGGGATCTTCGCCGAGACAAACCAAGGATTCACGTCCAATCAGGCGAGCCGATTTTAATAACCGGAGGTGCTCGAGGTATTTCCTCGGCGGTTGCCGTGGCACTCGCGAGGGCCTGGCAACCGACCCTCCTATTGGTGGGAACCAGTCCATTCCCCGAGGATTCAGAATCGGAAATTACGGAGGGGGTGGCGTCGGGCAATGCCTTGAAATCGGTGCTTCTGGAGGAGGCGCGTCGGGGCGGTCGGACGGTGACTCCCTCGGCGCTGGAGCATTCGTACCGCTCACTTCTGCGTGCTCGAGAGATCCGATCGACTTTGGCACGCGTGAAAGCCGAGGGAGCGACCGTGGAATACGCCCAGGTCGATGTGCGAAATGCGGATGCCCTGGGGCATGTGCTTGCTCGTTGGAAAACGCAATATGGCGACCCGGTCGGGTTCATCCATGGGGCGGGTGTTATCCATGACAAATTGCTCCGGGACAAAACTCCCGAATCCTTCGACCGCGTGGTGAGTACCAAGGTTGATGGCGCGTTGAACCTGATTCGATTGCTGCGCGGTGAATCGCTTCGATTCTCGGCGCTCTTTTCCTCAGTTGCAGGGAGGTTCGGGAATCAGGGGCAGTCGGATTACGCGGCGGCGAATGAAGTGCTGAACAAGCTGGCACTCTGGCTGGATCGCCGATGGCCGGGGCGAGTGGTCGCGATCAACTGGGGACCGTGGGCCGGGGTCGGCATGGTTTCCGAATTACAGGATCATCTTGGCCGTCGCGGGCTGGGGATGATTGATCCAGCAGTCGGTTGCCAGGCACTCCTGGATGAGATTCGATTTGGCCGAAAAGGCGATGTCGAGGTGATTCTCGCCTCGGATCTCGGTGGCCTTGAGGCTCCCCTGAATCTCCACTCTCGGGATCTTCAGGGGGCGTTGCGATGAGCCGGGACGCTCGTCCTCTCGACGTGGCAATCGTGGGCATGGCCTGTCGATTCGCTGGAGCCAGTACTCTGTTCCAGTTTTGGCAGAATATCCTCGAAGGGCGAGCGTCCATTTCCGAGGTTCCCGAGAGTCGCTGGGATGCGAATCTCTTTCATGACCCGGAATCCAAGGCAAGTGATCGTGTCAGTGGACGGAGGGGTGGATATCTCGAAGAGCCAATAGTGATGGATCCAAGCTTACTCGGGGTGATGCCGAGAACCTTGGAGGGAGGCGAACCCGAGCAGTTTCTTGTTTACGACGCCGCGCGGTCGGCCTTGACCGATGCAGGGTATCCGAATGGCATCCAGGATGGACGACGTGTGGAAGTGATTGTAGGCCGAGGGAATTACTTTAACCGGGGGAATTTGACACGACTTCAGCATGGGAGAGTGCTCGCGCAAACACTTGCGATCTTGAACTCCTTGCATCCTGAATGGTCGGAGGCTGAGCGTGAGGCCGTCCGGGCCGAGTTGAAGAAGACGCTCCCTCCGTTTGATTCCGCCACGATCCCAGGTCAGATGACCAATGCGACCGCCGGTCGAGTGAGTCATCGGCTGGGCTTGACCGGGCCAAGCTACGTGGTCGATGCAGCGAGTGCCTCGGCCCTCGTGGCGATCGACCTGGGGGCGAACGCCCTGATTTCGAGGCGAGCGGATCTGGCCATCGTGGGAGGGGTCTACATCGAAGCGGATGTGGACTTTCCCATGGTTTTCTCGCAACTGGGAGTGCTGTCCCGCACGGGAGTGCCTCGGCCATTTGCCGCCGATTCTGACGGCCTTGTGCCCGGAGAAGGTGTTGGGGTGCTCGTGCTGAAACGGTTGCGAGATGCGGAACGGAACCAGGATCGAATCTATGCGGTGCTCAAGGCAGTGGGCCTGGCAAGCGATGGACTGGGCCGTGGATTGGCCGCGCCAGACGCGAAGGGCCATCTCCGAGCAATCCGTCGAGCCTATCGGCGATCGGCGATTGATCCCGATTCCGTCGGACTCATCGAAGGGCATGGACTGGGGGTCCCGGCGGCCGATCGCGCGGAATTGAAAGCCTTGCGAGCTGCATTTCCCCATCGGGGTGGAGGACAGGGTCGAGTTCTCGGCGCGGTTTCCGCACTGGTCGGGCATGCGATGCCTGCGGCGGGGATGGCCGGAATTCTCAAGGCCGCGCTCGCGCTCCATCATCGAGTCCTTCCAGCCAGCCCCGTTGTAGGAAATCCGCACCCGCTGCTGCAGCAGGCAGTTGAACGATTCGAATGGAACCCGGCAAGCCGCCCCTGGATTCAAGGTAAGGAGTCTCCCAGGCGAGCGGGCGTCAATGCGTTCGGATTCGCAGGAATCAATGCGCACGCGGTACTGGAAGAGCATCCGAGGTCCGATGATGCGGTCCCTGGAACAATGCTGAGTTGGCCGGACGAGGCGGTATTGATCGCCGAGGAGAGCCGGACTGCATTGATAGAACGGATTCACTCGCTCATTCGTCAGTTGCGACGTAACCCCGCGTGTTCGCTGAAAGATCTCGCGGCGACACTGAACGCCGAAGCCACTCAGTCAGAACACTCTTGCCGATTGGGGGTTGTTGCTGAATCGCTCGAAGCACTGATCGCTCGGCTCGACTCGATTGCTCAGAGGCTCACCGAGCCGGATCGCGCTTCGATCCGGGACACGAAGGGTGCCTATTTCTGGGATCGTCCCCTTGGAAAAGAGGGAGGACTTGCCTTTCTGTTTCCGGGGGAAGGCTCACAGTATCCGGGGATGCTGGCCGATCTTTGCATGCATTTCCCCGAAGTTCGGATTCCCTTCGATCGGATCGACCGCATGGCGCTCCATTCTGGTGCGATCGAGCCGCCGAGCGGCCGATTGTTTCGCACAGATCGGCAGCAAGACTCCGGGCTTTGGGAAACCTCGACCGCTGTGCATGTCGTCCTCGCAGCTCAGTGGGCGATCTATCAAATCCTGATTCGCATGGGGCTGCGCCCCGATGCTCTTTGCGGACATAGTAGCGGAGAGTTTCCCGCGCTCGTTGCCGCCGGAGCCATCGCAGACGACGACCATCTCGAGCGACGATTCAACGAGCTTGCAACGGTGTTCTCGCGGCTGGATCGGTCGGGGGCGATTCCGGAGGCTCGGATGCTGGGGGTGGCCACGCATCGCGCTCGAATCGAGGAGCTTCTGAGGGCATCTTCGTCGTCGATGGCCGTCGCAGTTGACAATTGTCCGCATCAAGTAGTGCTTGTGGGCGATTCCGAGTCCGCGGCGACGATGGTCGACCGGTTGAGGGCAGAGGGGATTGCCCATCAGGAAATGCCCTTCTCCAGAGCCTATCATTCTGAGCGTTTCTCTCCGGCACTCGCGCCGATCCAGGAACTTTTCGAATCGTTGCCGATCCAGTCGCCCAAGGTTCCCGTCTATTCCTGCTGTGTTGCCGATCGTTTCCCGACGTCTGCCCGGGAGATTCGCGGCCTTGCGACAGCCCAGTGGACAAGGACCGTTGAATTTCGCCAGACAATTGAGCGTATGCACGACGATGGACTTCGCCTCTTTGTCGACGTGGGAGGGCGTGGCAACCTGTCGGCCTTTGTCGAGGATACCCTCCGTGGTCGTCCGTCATTCGCGATCGCTGCAAACCTCCCAAGGCGATCCGGGATCACCCAGCTCAATCATTTGGTCGCCTCGCTATTCGCCCAAGGAGTTGCGGTGGACCCGACGGTTCTGGTCTCGAGGCGACGGCCGGAACGAGTCGACCTTGAGCAGACGGAGATGCCTCGAAACCCAGGGGTTCCTCTCCGACTCGGCTTCCCCGAGATGCGCCTTTCGGACAATTTTATTTCAGCTCTCCATCGGCCTACTGCTCAGAGTACGGGCAGTCCTGACTTCTCAAATTCCTCGGGTGAGACTTCGCGAAAGTCGGTCACACCGCCTGAGAGCACTCCGGCTTTAGACCCGAGTTCTCAGGTTCCTCGTGATTCGTGTGATGATGACACGGCAATGCTCTCGTATTTTCGCACCATGCAGTCATTCCTCGATACGCAACGCAGTGTAATTGCGACTGCCTTGAACGACAATCTCCCAGATTCAGGCTTCGACTCACTTGAGCAAGCACTGATTCAAGACGTTTCTGTGGAACATGACCCATTGCAATGGCTCACTCGACTTGAAGGGGAGTTCGGCCTCCAACCCCACAATCGCATTGTGAAGGGCGGTGCTTTGCCGAAGGATCATTCGCCAGTGTCCGAGGGGCAAGGAGCCGAGCAGGATGCCTCCGGAGATCCTACTTGGTGGACCGAATGGCGGGTCCTTGATGCGACGTGTGACCCTATTGCCGAACACCATACGTTCGGAGGCCGGCGAATTTCAGCGGTCGACCCGGAGATGAAGGGGCTTCCGGTTTTGCCCTTCACCCTCATGGCGGAGATGCTGGCAGAATCCGCGGCGAAGCACGCTGGTGGCCGGGTCCTGGTTGGGCTACGCGACATCCGAGCGCGGCGATGGATCCGCTATGAAGATGAGCCCATCCGACTTGAGATTCGAGTTTCCAGAATTCCGAATCGTCCTGAATCGTTTCGTACCTCCCTCTATCATCGAGGGCCGGTGGCTGGCCCGACTCGCCAGCATGATCAACCGGAAGTCGAGGCTGTGATCGACTTCGATCGACAGCGTCCCGATCCCCCGAAGGCACACCCACTCGACTTGGGAGGGCATGCCGCGCCGACGCGGTTCACGGCCGAATCGATGTATTCGGAGCAGTGGTTGTTCCACGGGCCGGCACTCCAGGCGGTCGTCGGGATCGGGAATGCTTCGGATCGAGGTATCGAAGGGCGTTTGCGGCTCCTCCCCTTGGGGGCGATCCAAGCCGACCCCGCCGCCCCAGCTCCCTTGACAAACCCCATAGTCCTGGATGCGTTTACCCATTTGCTGGGGTGCTGGGGGCTCGATCAACTCTCCGAAGGGGATGTGATCTTCCCCCTCCGCCTGAGCTCACTCCGCATTTTCGGTGATGACCCGGCTGAGGGCACCGACCTGACGTGCCGCATCGCGGTCAAGGAGATCGACCGGCTACGTGTCAGGGTGGACGCCGAGATTCTCCTGCCCGATGGGCGGGTCTGGATGCGACTTGATGATTGGGAAGACTGGCGTTTCTACTGGCCGCCCCGCTATCGAGATGTTTTTCGCCAACCCGATCGCGAACTGCTCGGCGAGGCCCTGGACCTCCCGGGGTTGGGGGCCGAATGCGTCGCGGTCTGGTTGCAGCCCCCAGAGGACATGGGGAAGCCGATCTGGCGAGACGTCCTGGAATATGTCCAGCTTTCTCCAGACGAGCGGGCGGGGTGCCTTCGCCCGACCGGGTCCGACGAGCGTCGAACATTGCGACTCTGGGGGCGGATCGCGGCCAAGGAGGCAGTACGTCGGATCTGGCTCAATGAGGGCAGGCCTGCGGAATATCCCGCGGACCTGACCATCACGCCTGATGATCATGGGCGTCCGTGGGTTCGCTCGTGCCGAGAGCCTGACGAACAAGAACTCCCGGTCGTCTCGATCGCTCACACACGCGGAGTTGCCGTGGCTCTTGCCGCTCGATCCCCCGGAGCGATCCTGGGGATCGACGTGGAACAGGTCGTCCCTCGTTCGGAGTCGTTCGAATCGATCGCGTTCCTCGATGGTGAGCGCAGGCTGCTCGACCAGATTGCACGGGAAGACCGATCGGCATGGATCGCCCGGTTCTGGTCTGCCAAGGAAACCGTGGGGAAGGTCACCGGACGGGGCATGGTGGCTGGGCCATCGAGCACCGAAGTGGTGGCGTTCGATGTGCGAAACGGCTGGATCGCAGCGAGGCTGGGCCCGGAGCTTTCGGAACTCCGACCGGATCTCGCGGGCGAACAATTTCGGGTCGGATCGGCGATTCGAGACGGTTATGCCCTTGCATGGTTTTACAGAGGGGGGAATCCTTGATGAAGGAATCCGAGATACTGGACGACCTGGCCCGCGTGCTTTCGGATTTCCAAGGGCGAGAGTACTCCGACCTCATTGGCCCTGAAACGCGCTTTTTCGCCGACCTGGGCCTCGCGTCGATCGACGCCGTGGTCCTCGGCGAAACGCTCCAGGCGCATTACGGTCGACCTCTCCCGTTCGGCGAACTGATGGCCGAGCTCGGCCGTCGTTCGAATCGCGACCTTTCGATGGGAGAGCTAGCTTCGTTCCTTGCCAGACACCTCCACGACTGATCGGAGTCCGAGCTGATGCCCCATCGAGCGGTCAATGGCCTCCGGCTCCATGTGCAGCATGCAGGGGAAGGCCCTGATGTGATTCTCATTCACGGCGTGACGGGGGATCTCTCCATCTGGTTTCTTTGCCGGGCCATGCAGGTCCTCGCCTCGGATTACCGGGTCACTGCCTTCGACCTGAGGGGGCATGGCTACAGCGAGGTGCCACCTTCCGGGTATACTTCGGCCGATCATGCCTCGGATCTGCTTGCGTTGATGGACGACCTCGGGGCCGACCGTGCTCGGCTGGTTGGCCATAGCTTCGGCGCGGTGATCGCAGCTCATGCCGCTGCATTGGCCCCCGATCGCGTCGAGTCGGTTGTCCTCTCCGACCCCTATTTCCCCGCCCTACGCCACCTGGAAGACGTGAGTCGTTGGGGACACTGGCAGAACTTCCGCCGAGAGGCGGAAGACGCCGGCGTCACCGTGTCAGATGAGCACTGGTACGACCTTGGACAGTTTTTCGATCAGGTCTTGCACCTGAGCGACGAGGACATGCTCAAGTTCCGTCAGGCTGTCGGCCTGCCGGGCACCGAACGATTGCTCCGCTTGTGTCGGACGACCTGTGGTGACGACACCAAGGTGGAGGCGGGCTTGACCATCGATCGAATCCGATCCATTACCGTGCCTGTCCTGGCACTGTATGGCGAGGCGTCTCCGTTCCTTGCGACCGCCGACTATCTCGTCGAGCACTTGCCCGATTGCCGACGAGCCCTGGTGCCTGGAGCCCGGCACCGGGCACCCGAGGAGAACCCCGAAGCATTTCTGGCTGCGTTGACCACCTTCCTGGCGTCGGTCGATGCCGCCCGACCGGCGGGAGACGCCCGATGACCCAGCCCTCTGTCAGCACGCTGTTTCTCACCGGAGCGGGCCGGGGCATCGGTCGAGCGACCGCCCTTGAACTCGCGGTCCGGGGGTACCGCCTGGGACTGATGGATCGAGATGCGGGAGGATTGCGGGAGCTTTCGGAACAGCTCCGAGCATTGGGAGCGATTCACGCGATCAGCACTGTCGATGTCTCGGATTTGAATCGGATCAAATCATCGGCCGCGGAACTCGAGGACCGGGTGGGTCCGCCTGATGTCCTCGTCGCCTGTGCGGGAGTCGGTGGGCTCACCTTGTTGCCGGACCTCCAGCCCTATGCGTTGCGTTCCATGCTGGAGATCAACGTGGTCGGAGTCGCTAATGCCATCGACGCTGTCCTTCCTGGGATGATCGCCCGAAAATCCGGACATCTTGTCGGGATTTCGAGCGTCGCAGGTTACCGAGGCATGCCCTGGATGGCGGCCTATTCGGCCTCGAAGGCCGCTTTGACCACCTATCTCGAAGGACTCCGCCCCGCCTTGAAACGAAGGGGAGTGACGATCACCACCGTCTATCCCGGTTTTGTCCGGACGGCGATGACGGCGGAGACCCCGTTCCGCCGACCGATACGGATGATGGAGCCCGAGCAAGCCGCCTCGTATCTCGTCCGAGCGATCGAACGTCGGCCCCGCGATTTCGTGTTCCCCCTGGGCACCGCCGTGGGGATGGGGTTTCTTCGACGGATGCCGGGTCGCGTCTACGACTGGATGATGGATCGCGCCGGTCCTGAAGCACTCACGGTCGATTTCTAAACTCTTCCCAGTCGTGGAATCGAGTGAGGTTCGATGTCGCCGATCTCTCCCCCTCTTTCCGATTCGTCAACGATCCTGGCGGACGTCCTGCGCTGCCTTGAATGTCGGTCGCCGATGCACGGTCGATGGACCTGCTCGTCGTGCGGCCGTGGCTTTCCGGAGACGGGGGGAGTGATCGAGGCGATCGGCCCGCTTTCAGGACGAAATGCCATCACGGAGGCCTTCTACGGGGGCCGCGGTTGGCAAGCCTTTCGTCCCTGGGAGCGGTTCTTCCTTGCCTTGCAAGGAGGCAATCGTCGGGCTCGTCGACCCATCCTGAAACACTTGCCACGCGATGCGTCGATGCGATTCCTGGAAGTCGGGATCGGCGATGGGGACAACCTCCGGTTCCTGCCAGACTCCTGGGACGTGCTCGGTGTCGATCACACACGATCTCGGCTTGAAGCGTGTCTTCGGAAGTACCCGGGGTTGACGGGGCGCCTCGTCCGGGCGGAGGCCGAGGCACTGCCCTTTGCCGATGCGAGCGTTGATGCGACCCTCTGCGTGGGCGGCTTCACCATGTTCAGCGACCATGCCCGCGCGCTTCAGGAAATGCGTCGCGTCACCCGGCCCGGAGGCCCGGTGGTGGTGGCCGACGAGGTGCCCTGGCTCTGCCGCATGGGAATCGGACACCTGATCGGAGTCCCTCGGATCGATGCGGCCTGGCTTCGGTGGCTCGGGCTCGATGAGGCATTCATTGAAATGGTGTTCGCGCTCCCGCAGAACCTGGATGCTGTCGCCGAGGCCGCGCTGCCGGGCGTCGAGCGATCTCGGATCTGGGGTGGCCTGGGGTATTGCTTCGTTCATCGAGGGTGACGATCGGCCTGGCTCGATCGGACATGATGAAGGGGATTCAACGAGATGTCGACCGTGGTTTCCAGGCCGAGAACCGAGTGGCATACACGCCTCTGGCGATGCGTCTCCTGTGGAGCCGATGCCAACGACCCCGGCGACGGCGGTCCGATCGCCTGCCCGTCCTGCGGTCATCGGTATCCGGTGCGAGACGGGATCGTGGTGGTCCGGGAGTCGGTCACCGCCAATAACGAGGTGGCAAAATCGTTCTACAACAGCCCGCTCTGGCCGAAGTTCCGGTTCTGGGAATGGTTTACCTTCGTCAATCTCGGTGGTGAGCGGAGGGCTCGGTCCCGGGTGCTGAAGCACCTGCCCCAAGGCGAGACTCTCAAACTCCTGGATGTCGCGATCGGAGACGGTGTTTATCTCCCCTGGCTTCCCGAGAGCTGGTCAGTCGTCGGGATCGATGTTTCGGAAGTGCAGCTCGACGCCTGCAAAACGAAGCACGCCGCCGAGCGAGACCTCACGCTCGTCCTCGGCGAAGCGGAGGATCTGCCGGTCCGCGACCATCAATTCGATGCCGCATTGAGCATCGGGGCATTCAATTACTTTAACGATCCCGAAAAGGCGCTCCGCGAAATGGCCCGGGCGGTCAGGCCGGGAGGCACGATCGTCGTCTCAGACGAGGTCCCCGACCTGACGGATTATCTCCCGTTCCGCAAGATCGGCCTGACGGGTCTGCAACACTGGCTCGTCTCGCGGGGGATGAATCTGGGGGATGAATTCACCGAGATGGTCGAGCGACACCGAGAGCTCGACGTCGAGGCGATTGCCCGTCGCGTCCTCAGCGATTGCCGGTTTGAGCGCATCTGGCGAGGCGTCGGCTATGTCTTCGTCGGTCGTACCCCCGAATGATCCGAAGGGCGATCCTGTCAGATTTCGAGGGGTGAAGTGAGGGGACGTCGATGGGATATGTGCGGTTGATCGTCCGCAACCTGCGAGGCCGGCCGGCCCGGACCACGCTGACCGTCCTCGGCCTCGCGGTCGCTGTCTCGGCCGTCATGCTGCTGACGGGCATCTCGTGGGGATTCGAGCGATCGTTCCTGGCGATTTATCAATCCCGGGGCATCGACTTGATCGTGGTCCGCGCCGGAATCAGCGATCAGCTTTCGAGCAACCTTGATCAGAACCTGGAGCAGGTCATCCGGGAGATCCCCGGCGTGGCCTCGGTGGCCCCTTCGCTCATGGATGCCGTCTCGTTCGAGGAGGCCAACCTCGTCAGCGTGCTGGCCAACGGCTGGGAACCGGGCGGATTGCTCATCGACGGCTTGAGACTTCTTGACGGTCGCCCGCTCGATGCGTCCGATGACCGACAGGTCCTCCTCGGCCGTGTCCTCGCCCTGAACCTCGACAAAGCGGTGGGCGACGCCGTCGACATTGCCGGCGAATCGTTTCGGGTGGTCGGCATTTATGAAAGCGAGAGCCTGTTCGAGTCGGGCGGCCTGGTCATGCCCTTGCCCGAACTCCAGCGCATGATGGGACGCGAAGGCCAGGTCACGGGCTTTGTCATCGTGGCCGATGGGGCGGCCGACCCTCGTGCCCTGGGGGTCGAGGTTGAGCGCCAGGTCCCCGGGGTCGCGGCCATCCCAGCCCGAGACTATGTGAAGGGGAATCTCCAGCTCCGGCTCGCCCGGGCGATGGCGAGCGCCACGACCATCGTGGCGCTGGTGCTCGGGTCGATCGGCCTCCTGAACACGATGGCGATGGCCGTCACGGAACGCACGGGGGAAATCGGACTCCTCCGGGCCCTCGGCTGGCGGCGGAGCCGGATCATTCTCCTCTTGATGGGAGAAGCAGGAGGGCTGGGTGTGCTCGGCGTGATCGGGGGAACCCTGCTCGCGATCTCCGGGGCGAGGGCCTTGGTCCTCTCGCCCACCTCCCGGGGATTCATTGAGCCGAACCTCTCCCCCATGATCCTGGGGATCGGCGTGGCGCTCGGGATCGGATTGACCCTGCTCGGCGGCCTGTATCCGGCGATCCGGGCAGCCCGCCTGGAACCGACCGAGGCGCTTCGCCATGACTGAGCACGATTCGAACCGCCAGGCCGAGCCCCCCTTGCTCCAGGGAGAGGCCCTGGTGAAGACCTACCCCGACGGCGACGTGAAGGCGCTACGAGGGGTCTCCCTCGCGGTCAACGCCAGGGAGTTCGTCGCGATCACCGGGCCATCGGGCTGCGGCAAGAGCACCTTGCTGCACCTGCTCGGCGGACTCGATCGGCCGACCTCGGGCACGGTCCGTTACAAGGGGACGCCCCTCTCGCAACTGGACCTTGATCGGTATCGCGCCTGCGAGGTCGGGTTCGTCTTCCAGGCGTTCCATCTGATCCCGACCCTGACGGCCCTGGAGAACGTGCAGATTCCGATGTTCCCCGGCGGCCGTCCTCGCGCCCAGCGTCCCCGGGTGGCCCGCAGGCTCCTGGAGGAGGTCGGATTGCCGCATCGGATTGGGCATGGACCCCGGAGCCTTTCGATCGGCGAGCGGCAGCGAGTGGCAATCGCTCGGGCCCTGGCCAACGAGCCGGCCCTGCTGCTGGCCGACGAGCCGACCGGTAACCTCGACTCGCTCGCCCAGCAGGAGATTCTCGACCTCCTGGCAAGGCTCCGGTCCGAGCGGTCGATCAGCCTGCTGATGATCACCCACAGCCCCGAGGTCGCCGCCGCGGCCGATCGCGTCGTTCGCATGAAGGACGGTCGAATCCTCTCGCCCTGAACCGCCCGCCTTGCGTCGTCCCGATCGATCGTGACGAAAAGAGGGCCGAGGTCGATCCGCCCTTCGGAAACCGCGTCGGGAAGGTGTCGTCACGCCCCGTCTGATTGCGAGTGATCGGGAAGACGCCTTCGGATTGTGTGTCCTTTCTGAGGGATGGGCGTCGTAATTTTTTCAATGAGGGGCGTTTTCGTGGCGCGATCGAACAATTTCTTCGCAGCGACGTAAAAAGCTCCAAAAGAATCGGCCGTGACGAGCGTATACACTGAGGATGACCAAACCTCGGCCGTTCCGATCGCCTTGGAGAACCTGGCGGCCCGTTGGAGTGTCTCTTGCTTCGAGCCAAGCGGCTCGCCCCATGTCGGGTGGCGTCGGCAAGGCTGAATCGTGTGAAGGACCGTTTCCATGCCAAGACAATCTTCAATCAACAACGTGGCTGATGCCCCCGCAGCCGCATTGCGGGACCTCGCCTCCCGAGCATACCGGGTCTTGCGAGATGAAACGCCGCAAGACCGGTGCGAGGTGCTCGCCCTGCTCGACCAGATCGGCGAGGTCCGACAGGTGTTCGAGTCGGAGGCCAACGCCCAGTTGGCCCGCTGGTTCGACCGCCTGGAGGTCCAGGTCGGTGGTCTGCTCGACGCCTGCGACGCCGATGTGATGTACCCCTCGGCCGATCGTTGCCACTGCCACGGGGTCGGCGTCGCCTGACGCCCGGAGTCGCTGCCGATGCGATCGGCTCGACTCCGACCTGAGTGTCGTCCGGACTCCTCTTGCTTGCTTGATGCCTCGCCTCGCCTCGATCGCCCTCCTCCATCCCCTCCTTCCTCGGGTCGGAATCGCTGAACGTCATTTCGTTGAACGGTTCGCGATGAGCGAATCGGGATCCTCGGATCTGGCGGCGGCCTGCGCGAGGCCGACCCCCTTTCCATCCCCGAACGCCCGATGGAGCGGGTCGGCCCGACTCCTCGGCCTAGCCTCCGATCCTGATCCGCGTCCGAGCATCGATCGCTCAGGGAACTGGGCGCGATTGCTCGGCGAGGAAGGCCAGCAGGTCGGCGGCCTGCTGGGGGGTGAGCGGAGCCAGAAGCCCCTCGGGCATGAGTGACCGCGGGACAGCGACCAGCGCCTCGACCTCGGCCGCCTCGACACGGATCGTCCGGCCCTGGGCGTCCTTCAACACCACGAACCGATCGGTCTGCTCGACGAGCATCCCCGTCTGGAGCAATCCGCCGGTCGTCTCCAGCAGGTAGCTGACATGCGGCGGCTCGACCAGGGCCGAAGGTTGCACGATGTGGTGCAGCAACTCCTGCCGATCATACTTCGCGCCGATGCTGTCGAGGTCGGGGCCGACCACCGTGCCTTCCCCGCCGATTCGGTGGCAGGTGCGGCACTGCGCACTGTTCCCGTCGAGGAAGAGCCGCCGGCCGCGGTCGGGGTCGCCGGTCAGGGCCAGCAGGGCGGTGGCATCGAACGATTCGCCGAGCCGTGCCAGGCGATCCGGGGCGGGGATGAACCGCTCGAATAGGTCGCGGACCTCGACCGAGGGGGCCTCGCGCGCCAAGCTCACCAGTTCCTCGACGGCCGGGGCACCGATCGCCCCCTCGTCGATCCGCCGCAGCAGGGCCAGGGTCCCCCGGATGGTCTCGGTTGCCTGGGCGAAGGCAGCGGCCCGGGCGGCCGGATCGGTCGCTTCGCCTTGGCAAAGCCGCCCGATCGCCCCGTTGACCTCGGCGGGGAGGGAGCGGAAGGGGTCGGCGGGGGCCTCAGACCGGCCCTCGACGGTCAGCCCCGCGATCCAGCGGTGCATCAGGTCGATCGCCTCGACGTCCACCTCCGATGACCCGACGCGGGGCATCCGACCCGCCCCCAGCTTTGCCATCCGGAACAGCAGGATCGACCCGAACGGGTCGCCCGGCGCGAGGAGCCGGGCTTCCTCGAGGCCGAAGCTCCCCTGCATCGGCTCGACCCCGAGCAGGCCTGTCTCGGCGAGGGGCTGATCGAAGGTCAGGCTCAGATTGGCCGATCCCCCGGCCCCGATGCGGTGGCAGTGTGCGCAATTGACCTGAAGGTACGAACGGGCCCGGGTATCCAGGTCGGCCGCCTCGTCGTACGGACTGGCCAGCCTCGGAAGTGCTTCGGGGGCCTCGGGTAACGGTTCTTCGAACAGCCCGAGGCGTTCAAACGTGTGGAGCTGTGCAATGCCTCTGCCTTCACCCTGCTCGATCGTGTTCAGTTGCAGGGTGTTGGCCGTCAGCGGCGTGGCCGACTGTCGGCCGAACAGCAGCCCCTCGCCGGCCCAGGGATTGTGGCAGAGCCGGCACTCGGACCGCGGGGCGATCCGATGGGTGATCGCCCGGGCGTCGTCGAGCCCGATCGAAACCGATTCCCCCTCGGGGCCGACCAGTTCCGCGTCGGTCTGCTCCTCGTTCCATCGGTACGAGTACGCCCGCCAGCGCTCGTCTTCGAGGTGGAGCACCTGGGTTTCCAGCCTTCTCGGCGGCGCGGCGTCCGACCCCACGTCGCGCAGGACGGTTCGGGCGAAGACCGAGCCCTCGGGATACCCCCAGAGGCCGTCTCGACTCCACGTGATGCGTCCGAGGTCGGGCACGGCCATCAGGCGGTCGGCCCGGGTGCCATCGCTCCAGACCGGGGCATTGATCTGATAGCGGAGGACGCCGGGGGCCGGTTCCAGTTCGGCGACCGAGGCAAATAGCCCGGTTTCGCTCAATCGCCGGGGGAACCGGATGTTCGGCGCGGCGGCGTCCGGGTTGGGGACGAGCCGATAGATGCGGTTCGTCGCCTCGTAGTCGAGCAGATACAACTCGCCCGATCGGTCCTCGCCGAACGCCACCAGTTGCAGCGGCGTCTCGGCCAGGACCTCGTGCCAGGTCACGGCCTGCGCATCGAGACGAAGCCCCCAGAGCGTGCCGGTCTGGAAGTCGCCGTAGACGTAGGCCCCGCGCAGCTCGGCCAGGCGATCGCCCCGGTAGACGAAACCGCCGGTGACGGAGGCGGCCTCGGAGTGCGGGTGATCGACGATCGGCGGGGAGATCGGCGTCGGGCCCCTCGGGGCGTCGGGCAAGACGACCTGGCGGCCTTCCATCACGCTCCAGCCGTAATTGCCGCCGCGCTCGATCCGGTGGACCAGCTCCCAGAGTTCCCAGCCCACGTCGCCGAGCCACAGGTCGCCCCCCTCGCGATCAAAACTCATCCGCCAGGGGTTGCGGAAGCCATAGGCCCAGATCTCCGGCCGGGCCCCGGCCAGGTCCACGAATGGGTTCTCGGGCGGCACCCGATAGGCACGCCCCGGGTCCTGACCGTCCACGTCAATCCGCAAGACCTTCGAGAGCAACGTCGTCATGTCCTGCCCGGCCTGGAACGGGTCGGGGGGGCTGGGGGCCGCGCCGTCTCCGCTGGAGATGTACAGGAAGCCGTCGACCGGGCTGAACTTCAACGATCCGCCGTTGTGGCCCCCGGAATACCAGGTGATCAGGATGCGCTCACTCGTCGGGTCGACGCGGAGCGGGTCGCTCGGGTCGATCCGGAACTCGGAGACGCGGGTGCCGTCCTCCTCGTCGTAACCGATCGTGTAGCAGACGAACAGGCGGCCGTTCCGCTCGAAGCCGGGGTGAAAGGCCAGGCCGTAGAGGTTCGTGAACCTCGGATGGCACGATTTGACATCGAACATCTGGTCCGTTTCGACTGCCCTCGCCGGATCATCCGGGAAGGTCAGGATCTTGCCCCCCAGCTCGGCCACGGCCAGGCGATCGGTCCCCGGCACGAAGACCAGCTCGATCGGCCGATCGAAGGTCAGGTGCGGGAACGCCACCTCCACCGTGTACGGCCGAGGCGGCTCGGGCGACCCGACCATGCGCGAGGTCGTCCAGGGAACCCGATCGCCGGGAGCCTGGTCCGGCGAGGCGGTTCGAGGGGCCTCCCCGGTCAGGCCGGGAGGCTCGTCGCGAGGAGCATCCCCCGCCCCCGTCACCGTGATCGTAAACCAGAGCGAGACGATTCCAACCGGCCAGGTCCATCGTCGCATGGGGCTTTGATCTCGCTCGGCCTCAGTGCTCGATGCGATTCGAACACGAAAGACCGATGGGAGGTTGAGAGGCGAGCCGCGGACAGGACCTCAATCGTACGAGGCGCCGCCGACCGCGTCGAGTTGGTGCAACCCCAGGATGCTCCGTTCGATCCGGCCCCCCTCCCCTCGCGATCAGGGCAAGAGATACCCCTCGGCGAGCGATTGGAACTGCCGGACCTGTTCGGCCTGCCAGGCGTCGTCGCGGCCGAGTTCCTCGGCCAGCACCGCGGCCACCTTCGGCGCGGCGTCGAGGCTCGCGCGGGCGTCGAGCAGCAAGCAGCGGGACCGGCGGGCCAGCACGTCCTCGACCTTCCGGGCCATCTCGAAGCGGGCCGCCCATGCCACCTCGCCGAGTCGGGTTGCGAGGTTCGGGTGGATCGGCTCGTCCCAGCCGGGTTTCGAGCGGAGTAAGGCCCGCAGCTCGGCGGCATCCGAGCCGTATTCGGCCAGCGAGCCCTCGGGAGGCGCATCGGTCGCCCCTCGGAGCCGGAGCGAGGCCGTCTTGCACGGCCGTCGCGGCAGGTCGCCGACCTTCGCCGCGCGATCGACCGCGTCCGACGCCATCACGCGGTAGGTCGTCCACTTGCCTCCGGTAATCGTCACCAGGCCCGACTCGGACACGAGCACCGAGTGTTCCCGAGAGAGCTTGGCCGTCGACTTGACCCCGGCGTGATCGATCAACGGGCGGAGTCCGGCGAACACACTCTTGACCTCTTCCGGTTCGGGCCGTCTGGCCAGGTAGCGACCGGCGTGATCGAGCATGTAGCTCACTTCCTCGGGCGAGGGCTTCGGCTCGATCGGCAGCCCTTCGACCGGCGTGTCGGTCGTGCCGAGGATCACCCGATCGAGCCAGGGGATCAGGAACAGGACCCGCCCGTCGTCGGTCTTCGGCACCATCACCGCGGTCGATCCCGGCAAGACCGAGCGGTCGAGCACCAGGTGAGAGCCCCGGCTCGCCCGGATCATCGGGCGGGCGTCGGCTTGGTCGAGGTGTCGGATCGTGTCGGCGAAGACGCCCCCGGCATTTACGACCACCCGAGCGGCGACCGATAACACCTCGCCGGTTTCTTCGTCCCGGGCCTCAACTCCCGCGACTCGGCCGTTTTGATGAACAATCCTCGTCACGGGAGCCCAGTTCAGGGCCGTGCCCCCCTGGTCGAGGAACGTCCGCATCAGGGCAACGGCCAGCCGGGCGTCGTCGAACTGGCCATCGTAGTAGAGGATCCCGCCGCGAAGGCCCTCGGCCCGGAGGGACGGGACACGCTCCTTCGCCTCGCTCGCGCCGATCCATCGCGACCGGCCGAAGCTCCGGCTGCCGGCGAGCAGGTCATAGAGCGTCAAGCCGGTGCCGTACTGCAAGAGGTCGAACCGGGAATAGGTCGGCACCAGGAACGGGCTGGCGAAGACCAGGTGCGGGGCATTCTCGAGCAGCCGTCCCCGCTCGCGGAGCGCCTCGCGGACCAGGCCCACCTGACCCCCGGCCAGGTAGCGGACCCCGCCGTGCACCAGCTTCGTGCTCCGGCTGGAGGTGCCCTGTGCGAAGTCTCGGGCTTCGAGGAGCAGGGTCTTGTAGCCGCGAGCGGCGGCATCGAGCGCGGTCCCGAGGCCCGTCGACCCCCCTCCCACGACGACCAGATCCCAGGTCGAGCCTCCTCGGATCGCGTCGAGCATCTGGCTGCGCATGTGGTTGCTCCTCGTGTTCGATTCGGGATCGGGCCCGGGGCTCCGCGTCTCGCTCGCCGAGTCCCGGGTCATGGCCTTCGGTCCCCCGAGTGTGCGCCTCGCCCCGCCCTCCGGCCACCCGCCCCCCGACGATCGTCGGCGACGGCCGCTTTGGCCCGGGCTTCCTCGCGATCAATCCGGCGGATCATGGCCGAGATCCCCAGGTCGGCCAGCCCCGGGATGATTTGGAAGAAGGCCCCCATCATGCGGACCGGCCAGACGACCCGCCGACGCAAGGCCAGGCGCGGGCGAGGCCGATCGAGCAATCGGGCGATCCGCCGCGCCGCGTCCTCGACGGGAGCCGAGAGGATCGCGGGAGGCCGGTCGCGCATGGCGTTGTACACGGTTCCGGGAGGGGCGTGATCGACCTGGCTTCCCGAATCTTCCCCCAGACGGCCGACCGCATCGAAGAACTCGGTTTCCACCGGGCCCAGCTCGACCAGGCAGACCCGGACCCCCTGCACCGCCAGCTCGCGCCGGAGGGCATCGGACCAGTAGGCCAGGCCGGCCTTGGTCGCCCCGTAGGCCCCGAGCATCGGATTGGGAATCTGCACGATGGCCGACCCGATGGTGATGACCACCCCTTGTGACGCGATCAGGTGCGGCAAGGCCAGCCTCGTGAGCAGGACGGGGGCGTTGAAGTTGACCTCGAGCTGCCTCCGGAGTTCCGCCGGGTCGGACCGGCCGAAGTAGTCGGGCAGGCCGATCCCGGCGTTGTTGATCAGGGCGTCGAGGCCGCCGAAGTGCTCGATGGTCTGCGCAACGACCCGGGCCGGTGCGTCGAGGTCGGCCAGGTCGGCGACGATCGGCAGGGCCGATCCGCCGCGCTCCTGAACCCCTCGGGCCACCTGATTCAGCCGGTCCTCCCGCCGGGCGACGAGCGCCAGGCGATGCCCCCCCCTGCCCAGCTCGTTTGCCACCGCGGCCCCCAGCCCCGCCGAGGCCCCGGTAATCACGATCGTCCTGGGCCGGTTGGTTGCCGCCATCCTCCCCTCCCACTCCTTGCCGATCGCCCGGCCTCGACCGGTTGCCGTGTCACGATGGGTTGCCCCGGCCTGGCCTCATTCGACGCGTCGAGGCAACTCGGCCACCGCCTGTCGCATCAGCGGAGCCCGGAGAGCAAGCGTCCCAGATCGCGCGTGAAGGCATCGACGAGCAGCGGGAGATAGACTCGCCTGCGCAGGTGGTAATCGGCTTCCAGGCAGCGTTCGACCAGCAAATACACGTCCTCCGGCTCAAGCCGATCGGCCAGGGCGGCGGCGGCCCGGCGATCGGACGGGTCGGGCGCCTGCGGGTCGAGCCCGGCCCCTTGCCAGAGCACCCCTCGGAAGAACCGGGCCAGCTCGCCGAAGATCGCGGCCGCTCGGGTCCGCTGGGCGAGGCTCTCCTTGCCCGCGTCCTTGATGAACTCCTCCAGCCGGCGGGCCAGGTCGGGCGCGTCGAGCGGCCGGGCGTCGGCCAGCTCGTCCACCAGGCGGCGGCGGAAGCTCGTCAACTCCGGGTCGGCCAGGCTCAATGCCCTGGAGACGCTCCCCTCGCCGAGCTGGGCCAGTCGGTCGGCCTCGCCCGGGTCGGCCTCGGGGTCGCGGTCGCGGAGGATCGCCGCCAGCTCCGCCTCGGGCAAAGGGTCGAACCGCACGACCCGGCAGCGCGAGAGGATCGTATCGAGCTGCAGCTCGGACGACGTGCCGACCAGGATCAGGACCGCGCCGGCGGGGGGCTCCTCCAGGGTCTTCAGGAAGGCATTGGCCGCCTCCTCGTTGAAGTGGTCGGCATCGTCCACGATGGCGACCTTGCGCATCCCTCGCATGGGCTTGAGGCTGAGGTCGTGGCAGAGATCCCGGATGACGGCGATCGGCAGCTCGTGCTTGTCCTCGGGCCGGCCGACCTCGTGCAGGTCGGGATGATCGCCCGAGGCGACCTGACGGCACGACGGGCATTCGCCGCACGGGTCGAGCGAAGCCTCGGCCTGCCGATCGCAGAACAACGCCTGGGCCAGCCGCCGGGCGAAGGTCCGCTTGCCGATCCCCTCCGGCCCGACGAACAGGAGCGCGTGAGGGAACCGGCCGCTCGAAGCCGCCCGGCGCAGGTCGTCCACCACCCGATCATGACCGCGGACCGATCCCCAGGACACGCAGCACCTCTCCTTCGATCCGGTTGGCGACCTCGTCCGGCGACTGTGCGCCGTCGATCACGACGATGGGCCCCGGGTACGACCGGGCCGCCTCGAGGAATCCGTGGCGGACGCGGGAGCGATAGCCCTCCCCGCGGTCCTCGATCCGGTCCCTCGGCCCGCCGGTCCGGGCGCGGGCGACCGCCTCGGGCACGTCGACCAGGAAGGTCAGGTCGGGCATCAATCCCCCCGTCGCCGCCCGGCCGACGCCCCAAAGCCCCTCGACTTCCAGGCCCCCGGCATGCCCTTGATACACGACATTGCTGAGGAGGTAGCGATCCGACACGACCACCTTCCCCGACTCCAATCCGGGCCGAATGATCTGATCGACCATCTGGGCCCGGCTGGCCATGTAAAGCAGCATCTCGGCCCTCATGCCCATCGGCACCCCGTCTCGGTCGAGCAGGAGCGACCGCAGGCGGTCGCCGAGCGGAGTGCCGCCGGGATCGCGGCACGAGACGACCCCGAGGCCCAGCCGTTCCAGGAGTTCGACCAGCCGCGCGGCCTGGGTCGACTTCCCGGCGCCGTCCGGCCCTTCGAGGCAGAGGAACGTCCCCCGCGCACCGCGACCGATCCCGGGGGCCTGGGAGACCGGAGGCTGGGGGGGGGCGGACGTGCTCATGCGGGAATCACGCTCACGGGGCGACCGGGTCGGGAACGTCGAGGGCCATCACCGCCCCGGCCCCCGGACGGGCTCGCCGGTCAGCCACTGGTGGGCGTCGGCGAAGAGCTGGCGGATCTTGGCGTGGTAGAGCAGCCGGGTAATCTCTTCGAAGGTCCCCCAGCGGTGCCAGTGACCGAACGGGTCGGCGGTATGCTCGGCCGAGCAGGCCAGGGTCGAGGTGTCATGCACCTCGACGATATAGTAGACGACCGTCTTCAGGACCTTGCGCCCCTGGCGAAGGTAGGTATACGAGAGGCTCCGCTCGAAGCCGTTGCGGAAACTCCAGTCAGTCAGCGAGGTTTCTTCCTGGAACTCGCGCGAGGCGGTCTGCGTGGTCGTTTCCCCGGGGTCCATGCCCCCTTTCGGAAACTCCCAGCGGGCCCTCGGGTTGCGGACGGTGGCCGAGTGGAGCACCAGGTAGCGCGGGGTTCCGTCCTCGGCGATCCGGAACGGGATGACGCCGGCGGATCGCTCGAAGAAGGGACTCATGGTCAACGGGATCCGGTCTCATCCGACGACGGCGCGTCGGCATCAGGGCCGTCATCGCCCACGGCCAGCAGCCCCAGCACCATCCCCGGCCAAACCCGATCATCTTCGAAACCACGGATCTCGGCCAGGCGGCCGGAGCAGGGCGCGGGGACATCGAAGGTGGCCGGGCCGACCAGCACTTCGACCAGCCGGTCCCCCTCCCAGACCTCGGCTCCCCGTGCCGCGAACCAGTGGCTGATGATGATCGGCTCGTCCGGGGCGGTCCCCAGATTGGGCAGGACGACTGCCTCCAGGCGCATTGACGAACCCTGACTGACGGTCTAGACAATTCCGCGGGCCGAGGTGCGACAGCATCGCACGCCCGGTTCGCGACAGATGCTTTCGACTCTACCACCGCCGGGTTCGCCTTGCTAGACATCTACGCCGATCGACCGATCGGCCGTCCCGTTCGGATCGGCCGTTGACGCTGTTCCGGCGGCCCGATTAAAGTCCTGTTGGACCTCCCGCGCGCTGTCCCGAATCGATCGACACCACCGCATCGAGACGCTCCTCGTGCTTCCGACCCCGAAACCCCTCCCCGATCCCGTGATTCTCACCTCCTCGCCCCCGAGATCCTCGGTCGAGTCGAATCTGGTCCGAGAATTGCTGCGACATTTCGAATCGTCCGAGACGAATTCTCGAGGTCGTTTCCCGAGCCCCAGGAAGACGGCAACGGAAGAGGCACGGCGTGGATATCGTCACAACGCCGAGGCCCAGGCGCCCATCGACCTGCGGTTCGCTCGGACGCCTTCGCCGGTGTTACGAACCCGCGGGGTCGGCCCGAGCCTGCGATCGCGGCCTCGGACGCGATTTCCAGACCGAGCGCTTGAGGTATGGCCTTGGATCCGGACTCATCCACTCTCGAAGCCCTGCGATCGGCCCTCGAGGCTGCCAACCAGCGGGCCGATCAGGCGGAACAGGCCCTGGAAGCCCTCTACAGCGGGGCGGCCGATGCCATTATCGTCCCCGGGGGGGGGGCACCCCAGGTCTTCATCCGCGACGGGGCCGACCGGTCGTACCGGGAGATTCTCGAGCTGATGGCCCAGGGCGTCGCGGTCTGCGATCTGGAGGGGAGGATTCTCCGGGCCAATCAGGCCCTGCTCGACCTGCTCGGCGAGTCGACCGACCGCCTCCTGGGCCAGTTCCTCACCGATTTCCTCGCGATCGATTCCGTGACCGAGCTCGAGGCCCTGATGGCCGCGGCCCGCAACGGAACCGACCAGGCCGAGCAGGGCAACCTCCGGCTCAACCGGCGCGATCGCGAGCCGCTGCCGGTCCACCTCGGCGCCAGCCGCCTGGCCGTCGACGACCTCGACGTCATCGTCGTGACCCTCACCGACATGTCTCGCCAACAGCGCGACGAGGAACTGCTGGCCTCCGAGCGCCTGGCCCGGTCGATCATCGATCAGGCGGTCGATGCGATCATCGTCTGTGACCCGGCCGGACTTGTCCTGCGGGCCAGCCGAGAGGCCCACCGCCTCTGCGGCGGCAATCCCCTCCGCCAGCGGTTCGACGAGGCCTTCCCCCTGCACCAGGCCGCGCCGGGCGATGTCGGGTGGCCCCACCCCGAGGAGGCGGCGGCCGCCATCGGGCTGCCCCTCTCCATCGACGAGATGCTCGGCGATGTGCCGATCCGGAACCTCGAAGTGACGCTGCGTTGCGGCGATTCCCCCTCGGTGCTCCTGCTCAATTCCGGGCCGATCCGAGACGAGGTCGGCCGTCGGCTGGCCTCGATCGTCACCCTGACCGACGTGACCCCCTTGAAGCTGGCCGAGGCCCGACTGCTGGAAGCCGACCGCCGCAAGGACGAATTCCTCGCCATGCTCGCCCACGAGCTGCGCAACCCGCTGGCCGCGATGGCCTACGGCGTGGCCTTGCTGCACAGCGGCGCCCGCCAGGCGCCCCGCGACGATGACGACGTTCTGCCGATCCTCGAACGCCAGGTCGCCCACATGCGATGGCTCGTCGACGACCTGCTCGACGTGGCCCGGGTCGAGCGCGGCCGGATCGTCCTGCGGAGTCGACCGATCGACCTGGCTGAGGTGGCCGAACAGGCCGTCCGGGTCGTCCAGCCGAGCATCTCCGAGCTCCAGCATCGGTTGGAATTGACCGTCAGTCACCGGCCGCTCTGGGTCCTGGCAGACCCGATTCGTCTGGAGCAGGTCCTGGTCAACCTCCTGACCAACGCCGCCAAGTACACGCCGACCGGGGGCCGGATCGCCCTGGACGCCGCGCCCGATCCCGACCAGCCCGGTCAGGTCCGCATCCGGGTGATCGACAACGGCGTCGGACTCGATGCCGAGATGCGCGACAGGGTCTTCGACCTGTTCGCCCAGGCCGATCGCTCGCTCGATCGCCAGCAAGGCGGGCTCGGCATCGGCCTGACGCTCGTGCGTCGCCTCGTCGAGCTGCATCACGGCTCCGTCGAGGTCGCCAGCGAGGGCCCCGGCCGGGGCAGCACCTTCACCGTCCGATTGCCCCTGGCCGACGCCCCCGAGCCGGCCGATCCCGCCCCCCTGCCCTCCGACGCCGATCAGGACCAACGGCGGCATGTCTTGCTGGTCGAGGACAACCGCGACATGGCCCGCGCCCTGCAACGCCTGCTCGAAGAGCAGGGGCACCGGGTCGACACGGCGTACGATGGCCCCTCGGGCCTGGAATCGGCCGAGCGGCTCGAACCCGAGGTCGTCGTCCTCGACATCGGCCTGCCGGGACTCGACGGCTTCGAACTGGCCCGTCGCCTGCGCAAGCTTCCCTCGCTGGCCGAAACCCGCCTCATCGCCCTCTCGGGGTACGGTGAGCGTCGGGACCGAGACCGCGCCATCGCCGCCGGGATCGACCACCACCTGACCAAACCCATCGACGTGGCGGATCTCGACCGCCTGATCCGGATCGCCCCGGCCTCCCGGCCGAACGGGCAGGGCGCATCTCAAACCGGCCCATCGCGCGTTCCCCCTCCCTCGCGTCCCGCCGAGGACTCGACAGCCCTCCCCGCCGAGGACTCGACGCAGCGAGGCCCCGCCCCGTCGTACCGCATCCTGCTGATCGAGGATCAAAGGGCGCTCGCCGTCGTGGCCAAGCGAGTGCTGGAACGGACCGGGCATGTCGTCGAGCTGGCCGCGGACGGCCCGACCGCCCTGGAGCTTGCCCGGTCGACCCGGCCCGACTTGGTCCTCTGCGACCTGCATCTCGACGGCCCGATGGACGGCCATGAGATCGCCCGCACCCTCCGCGCCGATCCGAGCCTGGCCGACACCCCCCTGATCGCCGTCACCGCCCGCGATGGCGACGCGGTCCGCCAGCGCAGCCTCGCCTCCGGCTTCGACCTCCACCTGGTCAAGCCGGTCGACTACACCGAGGTCCATCGCTACCTGGCCGAGGCCCGCCGCCAGTAATCGGCCGACGGTTCGCCGGGAGGCGTCGAGATCGAGTCCTTCGATCGCCGACGCCCGAGACATTCGTGATTTCGGCCCGATGGCCGCGGGAGTCCACCGGTCACGAATCGCGGACCTCGGATCGATTGCCTGAGGAGGGACGCCTCTCGGCATTTCGATGAAGGGAGCTTCCGTCTGGGGGATTGCGGGAAGGAGCGAGGGGCAAGGACGGCTCAGGGGGATTCATTCTCGGGTGTCATCAGGCCGTACTTCTTGAGCTTGCTGACGAGGGTGCTGCGGGGGAGGCCGAGGAGGCGGGCGGCCTCGGACTTGTTGCCGCGGGCCTCGGCCAGGGCGTCGCGGAGCTGGTGGCGCTCGAAGGCGTCGAGCTCGGGGTCGTCGAGTTCGGCGGGAGGGGGAGCGGTCCAGGAGGAGGGGGCGGGGAGGCGTCGGGGGCGGCCCCGGCGGCCGGTGGAGACGGTGGCGGGGCGGCGGCGGAGCGAGGAGGAAGCGGCGAGCGGGCCGAACAGCTCGTCGGGCAGGTCGTCTCGGGTGATGGCGGGGCCTTCGGAGAGGACGACGGCGCGCTCGATCACGTTCTCCAGCTCGCGGACGTTGCCGGGCCAGTGGTAGTCGGTGAGGGCCTCGATGGCGTCCTCGTCGAGGTGGGTGATCGGCTTGCCCGATCGGCCGGCGAAGTGGCGGAGGAAGGAGACGGCCAGCTCGAAGACGTCGGCGCGGCGGTCGCGGAGCGGCGGGACGACGATGCTGATGACATTCAGGCGGTAGTACAGGTCCTCTCGAAAGCGACCGGCGCGGATCAGGGTGGGCAGGTCGCGGTGGGTGGCGGCGACGATCCGGACGTCGACGGTGATCGGCTGCGAGCTGCCGACGCGTTCGAAGGTCTTCGTCTGGAGGACGCGGAGGAGCTTGGTCTGCACGTCGAGCGAGATGTCGCCGATCTCGTCGAGCAGCAAGGTCCCGCCGTCGGCCTGCTGGAACCGGCCGACGCGGTCGCGGTCGGCCCCGGTGAAGGCCCCCCGGACGTGCCCGAACAGCTCGGATTCGAGCAGGCCGGGGGCCAGGGCGGCGCAATGGACCTTGACGAACGGCTTGGAGGACCGGGGGCTCGTGGCGTGGATCGCCTCGGCAATCAGCTCCTTGCCGGTGCCGCTCTCGCCCAGGATGAGGACCGCCGAGGGGCTGGCGGCGGCCTTCCGGACGGTGTCGAGGACCCGCTTCATGGTGGCGCTGGTGCCCCGGATGCGGCCGAGGGCGGGCGGGTCGGTGTAGGACGGCTGATCGCCGGCCTCGGGAGGGGTGGGAGGGCCGAATGGCCGGCCGTCTCGGGAGGACGGGTCGTGATCGTCGCCGTGCTGGCCGATGAGCTGGTCCTGGAGGACGAGGATGCGGCGCTGCTGTTCGGCGATCTTCTCGACCTTGTCGCGGAGCTCTCGGTTGAGGTCTTCGAGGGTCCGGTGGATCGAGGCCGAGTGCAGGGCGAGCACGGCGACGGATGACAGTGCGGCGAGGAAGACCATCTCCTCGTCATCGTACGGGAGTCCGTTACGCTTGGGGCCGAGGATGACGACGCCGGCCAACTCGCCGTCGGACGTGAGCGCGGCGGCGACCTCGCCGCCAAGTGCGATGAGGGCGTCGGCGGTCGGGTCGTGCGAGGCTCGGGCCATCGAGCCGGGGAGCCGAACAGTGGGCCGGGAGCGGAGGCGGCGGAGGATCGGGCTGTCGTCGGGCAAGGTGGCCTGGTCCGGCTCGGGCCCGAGGCTGGCGACGACCGAGAGGGGGTGATCGGGGGCAGTGCGGAGGTAGATGGTCCCCCAGTCGAGGCCAAGGACCTCGGCCGCGGCCTCGAGCAGGCGACGGCCCAGGGTGCCGCGATCGACGAGGCGGTCGACGGCCTGGCTCATCTTGCGCATCGCCTGATCGAATTTGTACTTCTCGCGGAAGAAGCGGCGGTCGATCGCCTGCTCGAACCGGCGTCGGACGCCCCCGGAGAGGACGAGGATGACCAGGGCCGTGACCATCACGACCGTCGCCTCGCGAGAGGTCTGCTCGTCCTGGAGGGAGTAACCGACCGCCAGCGCGCCGACCACCAGGACCAGCGAATAGAGCAGGCCCAGGCCGACGCTGACGAGCAGGTAGCGGACGCTCCGATTGAAGATCTCCTCGGCCTGCATCAGCTTGTAGCGGGTGATGCTCACCGCGTAGGCCGAGGTATACAGGAGCGAGACGAGATACATGGGCCAGGCGGCGCTATCCAGCCCGAGGACCGAGATGTCCTCGGCGGCGTGCTGGAGCAAGTAGCCGATGAAGACCGTCGAGAGCAAGGAGGCGAGCAGGATCCAGCGGACCTGGTTCCGCTCGATCGCGTTGCGGGCGCGGCGGTAGCTGTAGAGCAGGCAGGCGATGCAGAGGCCGAAGATCAAGACCGAGAAGCCGACATGCCCGAGCGCCACCCACTTGATGAGCCGCTGCGCCGCCAGCCGGGGGCCGAGCGTCGTGGCGTCGGGCTCGCCGGTCAGCGAGATCCAGAACATGGCGGCCCAGAGGATCGCCAGGTTCAGGGCGAAGACGCCGTAGAGGCCGAGCATCACCCACCGCCGGTGCAGGAGCAAGAGCGGGTTGGGCCTCGGGAAGACCAGGAAGAAGTGCAGGCTGGCGATCGGCACGACCATCGCCAGGGGGACGAAGGGGAAGATCAAGGCGCGATAGCTGACGATCTCGGACCAGTGGTAGCCCCCCATGAAGGCCCCCACGGTGAAGACGCAGAGCCAGAAGAAGACTCGGGCCGACCGATCATTCGGCCGTCGCCACAGGACCAGCGCGCCGAGGGCGAAGATGACCATCTCCTGCGCGAACCAGACGAGCGACCAGACATACATGCCGAACGGCCGCTGGCGGACCTTGGCCAGGGCCCGGACGGGCTCGCCGACTTCCCTGCCGTCCTCATCCAGGGGGACCCACTCGACCTGCAAGATCGCGTCGGGAGCGGTCTGGCCGATCTGACGCTGGGCCCGGATGACGGCCGTGTAGTCGTTGTCGGCGATGTCGATGCTCCACGAGTCGTCGGCAGAGGCGATCCGCGTGAGACGATCGCCGACCTCGGGGACGAGACGGGCCTCAGACCCCTGCCCCGGGTCGAACCAAATGTATCGTTCGCTGATCGGCTCCTTCTGCGCCGTGCCGAAGACGCACCGAATGCCGATGTCGCCCGAGGTGGCCACCACCCAGAGGACCGAGAGCGAGTAGATCACGACGGCGATCGTGGCGCAGATGACCGCCAGCCGAGGAGAAGCATTCGGCTGCCGACCCTGGAGCGCCGCAGGCAAGGCCCATCGTCGGTGTTCGGAGTTGGATGCAAACACCATTCACACCACAGGAAAACCAGATACCACGAGGTCGATCAATTCGGAGTTGACTTCACAATAGCGATTCGGCGCCGAAAAGCAACGGAACAATTTTTCGCTATCGATTCCGACAGCACTTCATGCCGGGATTGTTGAAGCCGACAACAAATTGCCGCATGGGAAATCTGAACAGTTTTCGTTGTTTGGGGTATCTGAATAGCCTGGGTTGTGTTTTGCTTGTCAGGTAGCAAGTTGCTTGCTGGGTTGAATTTGTGGTGTGTTTTTGCGGGTTGTATTTCTGTAAGGAGGGCCGAAGTGGTGGCGAAAATGGTGCGGCGCCGAGGCTCGCTGGCGAAAAATCGATATTGGGTAGAACTGAAAAGGATGAGTGGGAGGGGATTGGCGAAGGGTGGGGTCGTCGGGCATGGCAGGTGCACTTCAGGCGAAGTGACGAACACGCCCCCTGACGGATGACTCGTCGGGTTGTTGGAACACTATCGAGTCTTCAAATTCTTGAGATTGGGAACCACGATGCGACGATCGGCGAAGTACAGCGTGATTCCGAACTGGGAAACCGAGTGGAGCCCGATCACACGATGGCCGGTGCAGGGGCAGGGAGGAACTCACGAGGTGGTCCGGCTTGGTCGGGGATCGCCGATCGTCTTGCTGCCCGGGCTGGCCGGAGGTTGGAAGATGGTGATGCCGCTGGCCAGGCAGCTGGCGAAGCGGCACGAGGTTCACCTGATCGGGCTCTCGGGAGACGGAGCCTTGCTCCCCCGTTGCGCGGGGGTGGGAGTGGTCGACGAGGCGAAGTCGCTGCTCTCGGCCCTGGACCGATTGGGGCTGGAGCGGCCGGCCTTGATGGGGGTCTCGTACGGCGGGGCGGTGGCGTTGGAGATGGCGATCGAGGCTCCGGGGCGGTTCCATCGGCTGGCGCTCTTCGGGGCCGAGGCCCAGTTCGGGCGGAAGTGGGCCGCGACGATCGCCCGAAGGGCGCTGGAACGGTTCCCGATGCCGAGCGATAGCCCGTTCATCAATCAGTTCTTCAACCTCCTGCATGGCGGGAAGCCGGAGTCGGGGCCGCTGGCCGATTTCGTGGTGCGGCGATGCTGGGAGACGGACCAGGGGGTGATGGCCGATCGGCTCCGGGCGCTCGAGCTGTTCGACGCGAGCGATCGGCTCTGGCGGGTCGAGACGCCGACCTTGATCCTGGCCGGATCGCGCGACGTGATCGTCACGAGCGATCGGCAGAAGGCGCTGGCCCGGGCGATCTCCCCGTCGCGGTTCGTCTCGATCGAGGGGGCCGGGCATCTCGGCTTCCTGACGCACCGCAAGGAGGTCTCCGCCCGGATCGCCCGTCATCTCGGCGTGGCGCGTCGGACGGTGTCCTGACCCGGGGGCCGGCGACGACGATGCGAGATCCGCTGACGCTCCGGTTCGAACGGGCCTTGCGGTGGGCTGCCATCTGGCACGATGGCCAGCACCGCAAGGCCAGCCCGACGCCCTACGTGCAGCACCCGGTCGCGGTCGCCTGGATCCTCGACCGCCTCGGCTTCGACGAGGACGTGGTGATCGCCGCCCTGCTCCACGACGTGGTGGAGGATACCGAGGCGACGCTCGACGACCTGCGGGATCGCTTCGGCGATCGGGTCGCGGGGCTGGTCGCCCATTGCTCGGAACGAAAGACCGACGACGAGGGGAGGCAACGCCCCTGGATCGATCGCAAGCGCGATCACCTGGAGGCGCTGGCGACCGCTCCCGAGGCGTCGAAGGCGATCGTGCTGGCCGACTGCCTGCACAACATGAGGAGCATGGTCGATGACCTGGCGGCCGAAGGGCCGTCGTTCTGGGGCCGCTTTAACGCGGGGCGCGACCAGATTCTCGAGCGATATCGCCTCGTGCTCGATCGCCTGGCGGGGGGCTCCGACGACCGGCTCGATACGCTGGCCCGGCTGGGCCGATCGACCCTGGCGGAGCTGGCGGGAGAGGTCCGCGGGGACGAGTCGTTGGGCCGATCGCAGGACACGCGTTCGATGGACCTCGACTGAGGCGGTTGCCCCCCCGGCCGACCGGGGCATGCTGGCGTCGATCGGCGATTTTCGATTCTGGCGGCTGAGACGTCGGGGGGAGTTGATTCGGGGTTGCCGCGCGGATATAGTTTCCCTGTCGACCCAAGGCGGACACACGCAGGGTCGGCCTCTACGGGCCGCGTGAACGTGGCGCGGCGAGACTGGAGCCCTGAACCGTCCGAGGCTGGACTCCGGCGGCGATCAGGGGGAACCGGTTTTGAAAGGAGGTGATCCTGTGTGTAGCAGCGACAACCAGAGGCGGCTCGCCTAACGGCAGCCGACGGGTGCCCGTCGGGCAGCCGCATCCTGAGACTCGCCGTTCCAAGCGGTGAGTGAGGCCGGATCCGGGTCGCCGGGTCCGGCCTCTTGCATTTTTGCGAAGCAGTCTGGTAAGTTCGAACCCTTCAATCCTTCCGCGGGCCTGTTTCGGGCAGACGTATTGCGACCGAGGTGGCGCGTCCCCTGCCCGTTTCGACCCCAACGTTCCTGGACATCCCGGAGCCGGAGTCCTTTGGATCAGCCCGTCGCGACGTTTGGCCGATTTTCCTTCTCCTTTACCTTCGGGTATTGGTGGTGGGCCCGCTCGTTTACCGAGTGGTCGGCCGCAGGTCGCCGGGCAATGCTGGGATTGTGACTCAACCTGACGTTGAGCCAGACGAATCACCCCAAGCCCCGAGGCCTGCCAAGGCCTCGGGGCTTTTTTTTTCGTGAATCGTGATCGAGTACATTGGTCCGATTTCCCTGGGCGTTTCCGGGGGTTTCGACGGTGTCGGAGGGCGGTCGACGATCGGTCTCACCGTGGGACCGCCAGGCCGGCCAGACACCCGGACCTTACCAACACAAATGAGGGCGGACAGCCGTGATCGTCGTGATGAAGCCAGACGCGACCGAGGCGCAAATTTCCCACGTGCGCGAGCATATCGCTTCGCTCGGCTTGCAACCGCAGGTCATCGTCGGGGAACACCAGACGGTGATTGCCGCCATCGGCCAGGAGCGACCGGGACTGGTCGAGGCGTTGGAACCGGCCGAGGGCGTGGTCAAGGTCTTGCCGATCATGGCCCCCTACAAGCGGGCGTCTTCAGAGCTGAAAACCGAGCGGACGGTGGTCCGGGCCCGATCGCTGGAGGTGGGCGGGAAGAGGATCGGTGTCATCGCCGGCCCGTGCTCGGTCGAGAGCGAGGAGCAGATCGTCAGCATCGCCCGGAAACTGAAGCAACTGGGGGCGACCGGCCTTCGAGGCGGGGCCTACAAGCCCAGGACCAGCCCCTACAGCTTCCAGGGACACAAGGTCGACGGCCTGAAGATGCTGGCCACGGCCCGCGACGAGACCGGGTTGGCGATCGTGACCGAGGTGATGGCGCCCGAACACGTCCCGGTCGTGGCCGAGTACGCCGACGTGCTCCAGATCGGGGCGCGGAACATGCAGAACTATCAGCTGCTGCAGGCCGTGGGAGACTCGGGGAAACCCGCCTTCTTGAAGCGCGGGATGAGCGCGACCATGGAGGAGTTCCTCCTGGCGGCCGAGTACATCCTCGATCGCGGCAATGAAAATGTGATGCTTTGCGAGCGGGGCATCCGAGCGTTCGAGGACCACACGCGATTCACCCTGCCGCTGGCGTCGGTCCCGTATTTGCAGTCGAAGACACACCTGCCGGTCGTGGTCGATCCGTCGCACGGGACGGGCAAGGCTGCCCTGGTGCCCGCGATGGCCCGGGCCGCGATCGCCGCCGGAGCCGATGGCCTGATGGTCGAGGTCCACGACGACCCCGAACACGCCATGAGCGACGGCGCCCAGACCATCACGCCCGATGCCTTCGCCAGGATGATGGCCGAATGTCGTCGGGTGGCCGAGGCGGTCGATCGCAGTCTGTAACTGTCGAGGGTCGATGCCCTCCGGCGTGTGATCGATGCCTGGAATTCGAACTCGGCCTGAGCACCCAACAAACCTTCGATGAGGGGACAGTTGGCTTGGGCCGGGAGGCATTCGACCCGGAGGGCTCAGAACGATGAAGGATGTTCAATTTGTCGATTGGTTTTATCAGGGTTGGGATGGCCCGCTCCGGGTCATCGTGGTCGGCACGCTGGCCTATCTGGCTCTGATCGTGGTCATGAGGATCACCGGCACGCGCACGTTGTCGAAGATGAACGCCTTCGACTTCGTCGTGACGGTGGCGATCGGCTCGACCCTGGCGACGATCCTGCTGTCGAGCGACACGGCACTGGTCGAGGGAGTCGTGGCGCTTGCCCTGTTGATCATGCTTCAATGGCTGATTACCTGGATGGCGACCCGGTCGGAGCAGGTGACTCGCCTGATCAAGGCCGAGCCGGTCCTGCTGGTCCGGGACGGCCAGATGCTGCGCCAGGCGATGCACCGCTCTCGGGTGATCGAGGCGGATATTCTCCAGTCGGTGCGCCAGCAGGGGAAAGGGTCGCTCGATGAGGTATCGGCCGTGGTCCTGGAAACGGATGGCTCGTTTTCGGTGATCTCGAGGCCGATCGACGGCGAGCCGACGGCGCTGGCGAACGTGGATCGGGATGTGGTGGCGCGAGGAGTGTGAGCGTAAGCCAGGCCGGCTCGGGCCGTGGGAGCCCCCTTGGCCCGGGCTTCGGCCACCCTCTCCCCCGGCCCGGGGGGCGAGGGTTGAGGGCGGTTGCTGATCTGTTGCCGCAATGGGTGGGCATCCCGACGAGCAGACCCAGGGGATGCACCGGGGTCCCGACGCACGGGAGGGTTGGCCCAGGATCAAGCCGCGGCGATCTGGAGGGAGGAGGGTTTCGAGAAGACGGCGGTGGTGCCCCAGGCGATCTTCCAGCCGTCCTCGGGATCGAGGGCGGTGATGATGTCCTCGTTGCGGAGCCAGCGGTCGACGGGGGCCTCGCGAATCAGCTCCTCGACGGTCATCTTGAGGAAACGCTCGCGGATCTGGGGATGGTCGCGGAGGCCGTGGGCGTAGAGTCCGAGGATCTGGTGAAGGGTGAAGATCGGCTGATTGGACAGCTCCATGAACTGCTGGTCGAGCTGCAGGTCGGCGAAGAGTCGCCGCATGCCGAACCGGGTGCAGTTGAAGTAGTGCGACGGGTAGCCGTGCTCGGCCTGCAGGAAGGGGATCGAGCAGTAGAGCTTGCCGCCCGGCTTCAGGACCCGCATGATCTCCTGGGCGCAGAGGAACGGGTCGTCGACGTGTTCCAGGACGGCGATGGACAGGACCGCGTCGAACGAGTCGTCCCGGAAGGGGAGATCCTGACCGATGCAGAGGATGTCGGTCGAGGGATAGTCATAGATCTCCATGTTGATCACATTGGGGACCGGGTTGCGGCGGAAGCCGGCCCCGGCCTCGAGGATCATGGCGTCGGGCGGGAGGGTGTTGAGGAATTCGTAGATCGACGGACCGTAGTGGTGCGCGGAGATGGCGTCGGTCTTGGCGCTCATGCGAGGGTCGATCGACCAGTCGTCGGGCAGCGCGCTGGGGGCCCGGCAGCCTTCGAGCCTGTTCAGGGGCCGTCGTGCGTTCGACTCGATGAAGGCCCGCTTCGTGCGACGGTCTTCCAGCAGGCGGGGCAGCGGGTCGGAGGCCGAGGCGAGGATGTTCATCGGCAGCGAGGCGATCAGTTCTCCATCCAGGAAGAATTCGACCACCAGGCTTTCCTGGGCCGATGCCTTGCCGCGTTCGGCCAGTTCGAGCATATCGACGAAGACCAGGAAGCCGACATGGAGGCTGGGGTTGAGTTCCCTGCGCCGGATGCGGGCGAACTGGGGGCGCTCGCCCCGGATGCGCACGTCGAATTCTCCGGAGGAATCGGGGACCTTGATCCAGCCCCAGAGGTATTCCATGGGGTGCGTGACGGTCGGCTGGGCGGGGTCATCGAGATAGAGTTGGATGTCCGACATCGACCATTCCTCCTTGAGTATCGACCAAACACCGACCCGCGAGGCCGCGCCTCGGCGGGTCGGCGATCCGGATGGTCGACAGGTTGGCCTCCCCGCTGCTCGGCAGGGACGACCGGCTCGACCTGGGTCGGGGGACCGTCACGCATCCGTTGATCGCGGGGACGCTATCAGGATGACCGGAGGCGGTCAAGCCGGCTTCAAAGGGGGCGTCAACCCCGGTGCCGATGCCGAGGAGGGCGTCAGCCGACGGCTTTCCGCCGCAGGAGGTAAAGATCCTGATTGGCCTGATTGCGGCCGGGCCGAAAGGCCATCAGGTCCCAGTGGTGTTGCAGATGAAGCATGACCCAGGAGAGGGGAAGGAAGGCGTCTCCCCAATCGGAGATGGAATCGAGCTGCGACAGCACTTCCTGATTCTGGCGATAGACGTCTTCAAATCGATAGCGGCTCTGGAGCAGGTCGGCGGCGATGGCCCGGACGGCATCGGGGGGACGCCAGCCGGTTCGGAGGCTGTAGTTCAGGGTCGCGGCGCCGTGGGTGGTGAACATCAAGACGCCCCCCGGCGAGACGATTCGGGCCATCTCATCGAACCAGGCCATGGCCGCGCGTTCGGAGAAGTGCGACCAGATGGAGATGGCGTAAACGCCGTCGAACTGCCGGGCAGCGTACGGCAAGGGGGGCCACTGGGGGCTGACCTGGAAGTCGATCGCGGGCAGGTGCTCCGAGGCCCAGGCGATGGACTCCTTGACCGGATCGCAGCCGTACCAGTGGGCCTCGGGGTAGGCGGCGGCGAGGTAGCGAACCGCGGCCCCGGAAGAGCAACCGAAGTCGAGGTAACGACCGCCCGGTTCGATCCGGCCGCCGCAATCTTCCAACTCTTCGAGGAAAAGGTCGCCGCTGTACTGGTCGCCGACGAAGATCGGCATGCGCATCATGCAGTGGATGTGGGCCGGCGGATTGGCGTCGCAAAGGCCGGTTTTGACTCCGATCCGATCAGGATGAAAATGGGTTCCGTAGCGGAGGATTTCGCGTCGGAAGTGGGTGGGAGAGGTATGGGCGTAGCCCTCGAACAACTGGCGGAAGGTGTCGGGGTCGAGGCGGTCGCGGAGCGTTTCCTCGACGAGCGAGAGGTCGCCCGAGTCGAGGCGGGAGAAGAGTCGATCGGTGCCGGGGGCCTTGGCGGGAAGCTGATACGCGGCCACCGGTCCGAACCACTGGGCGAGCGCCTCTTCCAGCGGCACGTCGGCCGGAAAGGGGGCGGCATGGGGCTGGGACCGTTCGATTGCCGTGGCGGTCATGCGCATCACCTCGTTGGTCAGGGCGCGAGGACACGGAGCCCGACGCCGAGCATGGGGGATCGGACCGACGATCGTCCGCGGCCGACCCCTCGGGGCGGGCGTGACCGGAGACGGTCATGGCGTGAACGAGCCGGGCGATCTCGGCGGGGGAACCGCGTGGTCCCCCGTTCCTGGAGAGAGTCGCAGACCTTAAACGGACACGGGAGAGGGGTCAACGCCGAGATTGACCGATTGGATAGGGTGGATGGCGGTGAAGATTCTCAGAGATAGTCTTCGCGGATGGGGTGGAAAACATCGAGGGCCACGGCGGGGCCGTCGAGGGCGACGACCCGGTGAGGGACGCCGCCGGGGATGCGCCAGAGGTCGCCGGGTTCGAGGATTCGGGTCATGCCGCCGACGGTGAATTCGAGCCGACCGGAGACGAGGTAGCCCATCTGCTCGTGCGGATGGGAGTGCTCCGGGACGACGCCACCGGCCTGAAACTCGACGACGGAGAGCATGATCCCCTGGCCGGCGGTGACGCGGAGATCGACGCCGGGGAACAGGGGATGGTGCTTGCCGGAGCCGCTGGAAATGAAGTAGGAATCGGGAGCGGGTTCGGAAGGGCTGGCGGGCATCGGATCAACGACCTCGGGGGTATCGGGCCATGACCCACTGGCCCCAGGCGGCGAGGAACTGGTTGCGGTCGACGCCGAAGAGTTGTTGCACGCCGGCGTCGATCTGCTGCTTGCCGCCGAGCATCCCCCGGACGAACGGGCCGAAGGCGCGGGGATTGGCGGCCGAGAGCCATTCCAGGAGGCTGAAGCCGAGGGCCCGGGTGTCGTCGGGGTCGAGCTGATCGCCGAGCGCCTCGGCCGACTTGGTGGTCCAGCCGAGCTGCGACGCCCGAACCGTCGCCAGGCGGAGCCGCCCGACGTACGGGCTTCGCGGTTCGAGCTTCGACGCGAGGAAGGCGCCGTAGCCGAGGGCGAGCCATTGCGGCGCGTTCGCACCGGCCCGGATGACGGCCCCGGCGCCGAGCTGCTCGACGAGCAGGAAATCGAGGCTGCGATCGACGGCGGCATCGCTGGCCTCGCCCCCGCCGAAGGGGTCGAGGGCGACGAGATAGGGGGTCTCGTCGGCCAGGTCGGCGCGGGCGTATTCGTTGTCGAGCGGCTCCTGGCGGGCGACGGTTCGGACGAACTCGGCGTAGTGGTTGCGATCGGTGAAGACGTAGACGCTCACCTGAGCGGGGCCGAAGGGGGCGGCCTGGCCGGGGCGAGCCAGCATGCCCTGGATGGTCTCAGCCGCCTTGTCGAGCGTCTTGACCGCGGTATTGGCCCGCGCCTCGGGCAAAGAGCCGAAGAGGAGGAAACGCTTGCCGGCGGTCGGCTCGGGAGGCTCACCGGCCCCGGCCTGGGCCCAGCGAAGGGTGGCAGCCTCGGTCAGGCGCCGGCGGCGTTCCTCGGGGGAGAGGCGGGCGAGCTCGGCGGCGCGGAGCTGGTCGGGAGAGACGGCGACCTCGGTCAGCGGGGCTCCGGGATTGGCCCCGGCGTCGAGCAAGGCCCCGGCGCCGATCCAGGCCTCGATGCGGGCGATCGTCTCGGGGGCGAGATTCGTATTGCCGGGGGGCATCTTGGGGGTGCTCTCCCCCTTGACTCGCAGGATCAGCTCGCTGCTGTCGGGGTCGCGAGGCTCGATGACGGCGCCCGACTCGGCCCCGGTCATCAAGGCTCGGAAGCTGCTGAGGTCGAAGCCGCCGCGGCGATCCTCGGCATTGTGGCACCGGAGGCAGTTGGCCACGAGGACGGGGGCCACGTCTGTCGAGAACTTCGGGCCCTCGCCGTCGTCCTGCGGGGCGGCGGGAGCGGGTTCAGGGTTGAAGAGGGAGATCGTGCGGATCGCCTGGTTCGGCTTGCAGGACTGGCACGCGCGGAAGCCACCGCCCTCGGCGACTCCGGGAGTCGGAAAGACGAGGCGATTGGACGCCGAGAGCCGCCGGGCCGAGGAGCAATCGGGCTCGTGGTAGACCTTCGAATTCTTCGATCCGATGACCAGCCCGCCGACGGTCTGCGCCCGAAGCGTGGGCTCCGGGCCGGCGATCAGGGACAGCATGAAGCAGGCGGCGGCGATCGGTGGCATGATGATCGCCATCGTCGAGGGTCGTCGCCGCATTGTGCGCACGCTCCGGGAGAGCCGACGGGTTGGGATCCATTCGGATCGATTTTGGCCCATCGGCCGGGCGAACGCAAGGCCGAGCCGTGACGGCCCGGGGGTTCCCGGTCGACCGAGCCTCCTCGTTGGTTGCTGGACAAAACAGGGCCGCTGGCGTAAGAGTTGGGCGTCGAACCGTTGTGCTTGAGTGCCGGGCGATTGAGCACGCTCATCGGCTTGCAAACCGAGGCAGACCGCGATGGACGCCGATGGACCGCTGACCCCGCTGCGATTCCAACCGATCCTGAAGCGCCTGATCTGGGGGGGGCGTCGGCTGGGGTCGAAGCTGCACAAGGAGCTCGGCCCGGAGGCCGATTACGCGGAATCGTGGGAGCTGTCGGATCACCGGCACGGCCAGAGCGTCGTGGCCGAGGGGCCGCTGGCCGGGGCTTCCCTGCACGACCTGGTCATGACGCGGGGGACAGAACTGCTGGGAGAGGCGGTCGGGCCTCGGGAGCAGTTCCCGCTCCTGTTGAAATTTCTCGACGCGAATCAGGTGCTGTCGGTCCAGGTCCACCCGGACGACGAACAGGGCCGACGCCTGGCCGACGACAACGGCAAGACCGAGGCGTGGGTGGTGATCGACGCCGAGCCGAGCAGCCTGATCTACGCGGGCCTGAGGGCCGGAGTCGATCGACTTGGGTTTGCCGAGGCGCTGGAGCACGGCCGGATCGCCGAAGTCCTGCACGCCTTCGAGCCGAAGGCGGGGGATTGCATCTTCATCCCGGCGGGCACGGTGCATGCGATCGGCGCGGGGGTCTTGCTGGCCGAGGTGCAGCAGATGTCCGACGCGACCTTCCGGGTCGATGACTGGGGGCGCGTCGGCCCGGACGGCTCGCCCCGGGCGTTGCACCTCACCGAGGCGATCGAGGTGACCGATTACGAGCGAGGCCCGGTCGACCCGGTCCGGTCGCGGCCTGATCAGATCGACGGCGGGACGCGGGAGCATCTGATTCGTTGCCCGTACTTTGCCCTCGATCGGTACGTTTTGACCGGCTCGACGCGGATCGGCGACCCTCAGCACGGGCGATTCACGGCCCTGATCGGCCTGGGGGGGAAGGCGGTGGTGTGGCACGACGGGCAACCGTATCCCGTCGAACTGGGGCAGACGCTGCTCGTGCCGGCCTCGGTGGGGGCGTGCCCGATCGAGCCGAGCGGGGAGGGAGAGGCAATCGTCCTGACCTGCACCGTCCCCTGATCGAGCCGCGCGATCGATGCGCGATCCGGCAGGATGAGTTCGGGATTGCCGTGGAATTGGGAGTGTCGCGACCGTGTCAGCCGAGTCCGTGGAGTCGGGATCACGCCCCCCTGCCCTGGTGGACCGGCCACCGGCCTGGCGCTTCTTGCTCGGGGCGATCGCCGCGGCGGGGTCGTTCCGGGCGCTGGTCCTGGCGATCATCGGCCTGCAACTGACCGCGATCGGCTGGGCGGCGATCGACCGATTGAGCCGAGATGAGCCGGGAGCGACCCGGCGAGCCATGCTCGGGCCTCGGCCGACCATCGAACGGTTCGAGGGCCGGGACGCGTTGCAAGGGGCACTGGCCCGTTCGGTGTCGGCGATCCTCGATCCGATTCGGGTGGTCTCGGCGCCGATCGGGGGCGTCTTGACGATCGATCGCGGGCGGTTGGGGCCGGGCCGGTCGTCTGCCGCAGCCTTCTGGGCGTTGGCGGTCTGGGGGGTAATCGGCGGGGGGATCGGGCGGCTCGCGGTCGCGAGGCTGGACCCGATGCGGGAGGAGGTCGGGGCCTGGTCGGGCGTCCGGTTCATGGGGCGTCGGCTTCGGAGCCTGATCGCGGCGCCGTTGGGTCTGCTGGTCGGGGTCGGGTTGCTCTCGCTCCCTTCGGCGTTGATCGGCCTGGGGATGGCATTCGGGGGCCCGGGGGCCGAGGCGATCGGCAGCGGATTGCTGGTCGTTCCGCTCTTGCTGGCGATCCCGGCGGCCTTGCTGGTGCTCTTGCTGGTGATCGGCTGGCCCCTGATGGTGCTGACGGTGGCGGTGGAGGGGGAAGACGGCTTCGAGTCAGTGAGCCGAACCGCCAGCTACGTGAGGCATCGGGCGGGCGTGCTCGTCGGTTCGATCGTGCTGAGTGTCGCGGCGGGCGCCGTCGGCTTGGTCCTGGTGTCGCAACTGGCCCGCCTGGTGGTGCATCTGGTGGGCTGGGGCCTGGCGATCGGCGGGCCGGAAGGCGTGATCGCGCCGGGCTTTGCGTGGTCGGGTGCCGGGATGGGATCGTGGCCGGTGGGCTGGGACCGATGGCAAGAGGGAGTCGGCCTGGTGCTGCACGCCTGGGCGTTCAGCTATGCCTGGTCGGCGATGGCCCGGATCTACGTCGTCTTGCGAGGCGAGGTGGACGGCACACCCTGGCCCGACCTCTATCGCCCCGAGGAAGACGCCGAGCCGTTCGCCCCCGAACCGAGCCCGCCTCCCCGGTCGGCCTGACCGCGTCCGACCTTGTTCGTCACGGCGATCGCGCCTATAATTCGTTCAGAAGTTTCTGAAACACCGCCCCGTTCCGGCGGTTCGGTCCGGGGGGTGGCTCGCTCGGAGTGCTCGCTAGATGAGCCGCGTCGATTCCCGTGGCAGCCCTGGTTCTGGTCCGCTTCGCGTGGGAGCCGTCAGGTACCTGAACGCGAAGCCGTTGTATCACGGGCTGGAACGCCTCGCGCCCGGAGTCCGGCTGGAGATGGACCTGCCGAGCCTGCTGGCGGATCGCCTGGCGGGCGGTTCGCTGGACGTGGCCTTGATCCCGTCGGTCGAGTACCTCCGCGGGGCGCACCTCGGCTACCAGATCATCCCGGGCCTGGCGATCGCGTCGGCAGGCCCGGTGCGGAGCGTCAAGCTGTATAGCCGGGTGCCGTTCGCCCGGATCGATCGGCTGGCGCTCGATGAGGGGTCGCGCACCAGCCAGGCGCTGGCCCGGGTCTGGCTGGACGAGGCGCACGGCGTGCGGCCGTCGATCGTCGAGAGCTTGCCGATGGGCGTCCCGGTGCAGGAGAGCACGGCCGACGCGGTCCTCCTGATCGGCGATCGCGCCATGCGAGACCCCGACGAGCAATTCCACGCGGTCGTGGACCTGGCCTCGGCCTGGCGGGCGTTGACGGGCTTGCCGTTCGTCTTCGCCCTGTGGGTGGCCCGGGCGGGGGTCGACCTGGGGGCTTTGCCCGACGTCCTGCACCGCTGCCGGGCCGAAGGGTTGACGCACGTCGATCGGATCGCCGAGCAGATTGGCCCCGGACTCGGCCTGACGCGGGCCGAGTGCATTGAGTACCTGACCCGGAATATTTCGTATGATCTGGGTGAGCCGGAGGTCGCCGCCCTCCGCCTGTTTGCCCGGAAAGCCGCCGCGCTGGGGCTCGCCCCGGAGGATGTGGATCTTGCCTTCGCCAACACCCGACGTCTCCCGGATCTTGCAGCGCGCCGTTGACGGCGAGCGTCTCTCGTTCGACGACGGGGTCACCCTGTTGAAGGAGGGGGACCTGCTGTCGCTCGGCCGAGCCGCCGACGCCGTCTGCAAGCGGCTCCATCCCGAGCCGTACCGCACGTACAACATCGACCGGAACATCAACTACTCGAACGTCTGCGCGGCCATCTGCCACTTCTGCGCCTTCTACCGGAAGGTCGGCGATACCGACGCCTACGTGCTCGATCGCGAGGTCCTGCTCGACAAGATCCGAGAAACCGTCGAGCTGGGCGGCGATCAGATCCTGATGCAAGGCGGCCTGCATCCCGAGCTGCCGTTCGACTGGTACATCGACCTCTTGCACGACATCAAGGCCGCCTATCCGCGGGTCAACGTGCACGGCTTCAGCCCGCCGGAGATCCACTTCCTGGCGAAGAAGTTCAAGATGCCGGTGATCGAGGTCCTGCGCCGGTTCAAGGAGGCCGGGCTGGGGAGCCTCCCGGGCGGCGGCGGCGAGATCCTGGTCGATCGCGTCCGGAAGATCCTCACCAAGGGGAAGGTGCTGAGCGACGACTGGCTGGCGGTCCATCGCGCCTGGCACGAGCTGGGCGGCGTCTCGACGGCCACCATGATGTTCGGCCACGTCGAAACCCTGGAGGAACGGGTCGAGCACCTGGAACGCTGCCGACGGCTCCAGGACGAGACCGGCGGCCTGACCGCGTTCATCTCCTGGACCTTCCAGCCCGAGAACACCGAGATGGCCGACGTGCCGCCGCAGGGGGCCTTCGAGTACCTCCGCGTGCAGGCCGTGACCCGGTTGTATCTCGACTCGATCCCCAACATTCAATCGTCGTGGGTCACGCAAGGCCCGGCGATCGGCGGGCTCGCCCTCTACTTCGGCGCGAACGACATGGGCAGCCTGATGATCGAGGAGAACGTCGTTTCGCAGGCCGGGACGGTCTTCCACCTTTCGGTCGGGGAGATCAGGCGGGCGATCCGGGAAGCCGGGTACATCCCTCGGCAGCGCAACGTGTTTTACGAGTACATCGACGCCGACCCGGAGACGGAGCTGGCAGGGTCGCCGCTGACGGTGGTCTGACGCCGTTTCGCCGGGCGTGTTGCGCGACTCCCCTGCCCCTCCATCCGACCGTTGCGACCACCCTTTCTTCCGAACGTGCGTATACGGGTGGTCGAGGCGTGAGGGTTCGATCGGATGGTTGAGTCTCTGAGGACGCGACACGCCCGACGCGTCGGCCCTACCGGCGTGAGGGCGACCGTCATCTCCTTCCCCGGCCTGATCGGTCCGGCTAGAATGGCCTAGATTGTCGGGAAGGGGGCGGTGTCGCGTCGCGCCTTTCGCGGGGTCTTCTTGCCGAGTCGAGGTCGAGCCGTCCCGATGATTCAGGTCGAGCAGCTTTGCAAGGCGTTCCTCGACTACCGGCGGGGATGGGTCCCGGCGGTCCGGGACGTGAGCTTCGAGTGCGTCCCCGGCCAGATCTTCGGCCTGCTGGGGCCGAACGGCGCGGGAAAGACGACCACCCTGCGCATCCTGAGCACGGTCCTGCGGCCGACCGGCGGCCGGGCGATCGTGGCCGGGCACGACGTGGTGAAGGAGCCGGAGGAGGTCCGCACCAAGATCGGCTTCATGTCCTCGGGCACGGGCGTCTACGACCGGATGACGGCCTGGGAGCTGGTCGCGTACTTCGGCGGCCTGTACGGGATCGAGGGGCAGACGCTGGTCGGTCGGATGGAGCAGATCTTCGACTGGCTCCAGATGAACGACTTCCGCGACGTGCTCGGCTCGAAGATGTCGACCGGGATGAGGCAGAAAGTCTCGATCGCCCGGACGATCATCCACGACCCTCCGGTCCTGATCTTCGACGAGCCGACCTCGGGCCTCGACGTGCTGGTCGCCCGGGCCGTCCTGCTGAAGATCATGGAGCTGCGCGACCGGGGGAAGACGATCATCTTCTCGACGCACTCGATGCAGGAAGTGACCAAGCTCTGCGACCGGGTCGCCATCATCTACAAGGGGCGGCTCCAGGCCAACGGTCGGCCCGACGAACTGCTGGAACGCTTCGGGCAGCCCGACCTGGAGGAGTTGTTCTTCCACCTCGTCGAACGTGCCGATGCCGGGGCCGTGGCCTCGGCTTGAGACGCGCGGCATCACCTCTCGCCCCCATCGATCCACAATGCCCCGAGCCCGACATCCCATGCGATGGTCCCGCATCCGCCTGATCTTCGGCCGAGAGCTGCGCGATCAGCTCCGCGACCGCCGGACCCTCTTCATGATCTTCGGGCTCCCGGTCCTGCTCTACCCGATCCTCGGCTTCACCGTGAAGGAGCTGACGGCGGCCTTCGAGCAGCGGCCGCGCCGGGTGGTGGTCGTCGGCGCCGAGCACCTGCCCGAGGAGCCGCCGCTGCTGGTGACGGTCGAGGCGGACGAGATGGAGCTTGTCCAGTTCAACCCGGCCTTCTCGGAAGGGATGACGCAGGGGCTCTTGCTCGTGGAGCAGGTCCCGTCGGACTCCTCGCTCTCCGATCCGTCGGCCCAGCTCGAGGCGATGCGCCAGGGCCTGGCCGACGTGATCGTCGAGATCCCGGCCGAGGTCCGCCAGCAGATCGAGCGCCTTGAGCAGCCGACCTTCCGCATCGCCTTCCTGCGGGCCGACGAGCAGAGCCTGGCGACCTATCAGACGGTCGAGGGGATCATCAAGCGCTGGCAAGACGCGATCGTCGCCCGGCGACTGGCCGCCGACGAGAAGCCGGCCGAGTACATCGCCCCGATCGACGTGCAGGGCGTCGACCTGGCGCGGCAGGTGCTCGGCTCGTCCACCTCGGGGGCGAGCGTCTGGGCCCGGCTCTTCCCGTTCCTGCTGGTGATGATGGCCCTGACCGGGGCCTTCTATCCGGCGGTTGACCTTTGCGCCGGCGAGAAGGAGCGGGGGACGATGGAGACCCTGCTGATCAGCCCGGCGTACCGGAGCGAGATCGTCGTCGGCAAGTTCCTGACGATCATGGCCGCGAGCGTGGCCACGGCCCTGCTCAACCTGGCGAGCATGGGCGTGACGATGGCCTTCCTGGCCCGCCAGCTCGGCGCGGGGCTCGGCGGGATGGAGGGAGGGGCGGCGATCGGGTCGCCGATGGACGAGCTGAGCCCGCCGTCGATGCTGGCCCTGGCCTGGATCATCGTGCTCTTGATCCCGCTCTCGGCCTTCTTCAGCGCCGTCTGCCTGGCGCTGGCGGTGCTGGCGAGGAGCATGAAGGAGGGGCAATATTATATGACCCCGCTCTATCTCATCGCCCTGCCGTTGATCTTCCTGACGTTGATGCCCGGGGTCGAGCTGACGCCGTTTTACAGCCTCGTGCCGATCACGGGGGTTTCGCTCCTGCTGAAGGCCCTGATGCTGGAGCAGTACAACGAGGCGCTTCAGTATTTCTTCCCGGTGATGTTGTCGACCATTGTTTATGGCCTGCTCGCGCTGCGGTGGGCGGTCGGCCAGTTCCGATCCGAGGAGGTCCTGTTCCGCGAGGCGGAGCGGTTCGACCTGGCCTCCTGGTTCCGGCACCTGATCCGCGACCGAGGGCCGACCCCCACGGCGGGCCAGGCGATCGCCTGCTTCGTGATCATCCAGGCGTGTGCCTGGTATACGTCGATGCTCCTGTTCGGGGCCAATCCGCTGGTGGCGCTGGCGATCGGTCAAGTCGGGTTCATCCTGGTGCCGCCGCTGGTCATGACCTTCCTGTTCACGTCGAGCCCGAGGCGGACGTTGCGGCTGCACTGGCCGGGCTGGGGAGCCCTGGCGATGGGGGTGGGGCTGGCCCTGACCCTGAATCCGTTGTCGGCCGAGCTTCGTCCGATCGTCATGGAACTCTTCCCGATCCCGAAGGCGATGGAGCAGGCGCTCCAGGGCTTGCAGGATGCGATCCCGAATGTCGCCACGGCCGTCCTGCTCTTCGCGATCATCCCGGCGGTGTGCGAGGAGGTGGCCTTCCGGGGCCAGATCCTCTCCGGCCTGGAGACGACGCTGGGGAAGTGGTCGGCCATCTTGCTCTCGGCGTTCCTGTTCGGGTTCCTGCATGTGTTGATTAGCTTGTTTCAGCAGTTTTTCAATGCGACGCTCCTCGGGGTGGTGCTCGGCTGGCTGGCGATCCAGACCCGGAGCCTTCTGCCGGCCATCGCGTTCCACCTGACGAACAATGCGCTGGCGGTGGTCGGCCCGTCGCTGGCGGTGGGCTGGGTCTACCGCGATCAGACCCTGTTCCTGTATCAATGGTACTGGGTTGCCCTGGGTGCCGTCGGCTCGGTCGCCCTCTTGGTGGTGCTCTCCCGGATGGGCGGCACGGGCTCACCGACCGCTGATGAGGCGCCGGCGGTCGAGGCCGAAGGGGCGGAGCCGGTGGGCGTCGGAGAGGTTCGTGACCCCGATCGTGAGGACCGATGAGCACGACCGACCTGATCCTCGGCGCTCGCTACGTCTTCCCGGTCGAGGGCGATCCGATCCACGAGGGCCGCGTGACGATCCGGGACGGCCGGATCGCTGCGGTGGGGCCCCCCGGCAATCGCTCGCCGGATGTGGACCTGGGGAACGTGGCGGTCATCCCGGGATTGGTCAACGCTCATACGCATCTGGAACTCTCGTCCATCGATCCGGCGCGGGACGATCCGGCATCGTGGCCGGAGGATGAGATCGACTGGCTCGGTCGGGTCATCGCGCATCGGCGAGAGAACCCCCCCGGATCGCTCCGGGACGCGGTGGATCGCAACCTCGACGAGGCGCTTCGGGCCGGGACGACCATGCTCGCCGACACCACGAGCGCAGGCCTGAGCTGGGACGCGATCGCCGGGGCTCCTGTCCGGGCGGTCGTCTTCGCCGAGCTGATCGGCCTGAAGCGGATGCGAGGGCTGGAGACGAACCGCCAGGCGTGGGACTGGATCTCCTCGATCCAGCCGGCCGATCAGGTGTTCGCCAACGCGAAACCGGGGCTGAGCCCGCATGCGCCCTACAGCACGGCCGGCTGGCTCTACCACCGGGCCGCCGGCACGCAGATGCCGCTCTCGACCCATCTGGCCGAATTGCCGGAGGAACGGGAACTGCTCCAGCACCGTCGCGGCCGGCTCCGCACCTTCCTCGAAGACCTCGGCGCCTGGGACGACGAGTGGGAGCCGATCAGCCCCGAGCCGGCCGACTACATCCGCCGAGGGGCCTTGCGCGAGGCCGACTGGATCGTGGCGCACGGCACCTATCTCGATCCCGACGACTTCTGGCAACTGCGCCCCGAGGCCGCGGCCGACGGGCACCGGGTGGCCGTGGCGTTCTGCCCCCGGACGCACGCCCGGTTCGGCCACCAGCCGCACCCGTACCGGGCGATGCTCGAACGCGGGGTCGTCGTGTGCCTGGGGACCGACAGCCTGGCCTCGACCCCGAGCCTCAGCATCCTGGACGAGATGCGCTTCCTTCACCGGCTCGACCCGAGCCTCGGCGGCCCGCTACTGCTGACGATGGGCACCCTGTTCGGGGCCTGGGCGTTGCGCGCGGAGACGGTGACCGGCAGCCTGAAGCCGGGGAAATCGGGCGACCTGGCCATCGTCTCGCTCCCGGATCGGGAAGCCGACGACCCGTATGCCCTCTTGCTCGATTCGGACCTGCCGGTCGTCGCCTCGGCCTTCGAAGGACGCTTCCGGGCCGATCCCGAATGGGGGCCGGGGGCAAGCCTGCCCGGCGTATCCTCCGGATAATCCCCTCCCGAGGGGAGTTGCTCGGGATGACGACAACCGGTTGGCACGAATGCCGAGCATGACGTCTGGGTGGATGCACACCCGGAGTCGGTCGGTCGCCGAAGTCGACGTCGTAGCGGAGACGCAGGGCGCGTCGGAGACGGTCGCCGACCGCTTGGAGGCGATCGTCGATCAACCCGAGCTGGCATCCCGGCTGGGCGCAGCAGAAGGGCGAGCCCTCGGGAAGCAGGTGGAGAGTCGCCCAGACGATTGAGCCGATGCGGAGGACGGCCAGGGGCCTCAACGGCATCGTCGCAGAACCAGAGGCCGGGCCGAGGCAATTCACGGGCCTCGGCGACCGCCTGTTCGACGAGCCGTGTCAGTTCGCACCGCGAACGCTTACCCATCCTTGCAGGGCGGGGATTCCGTTCGAATCGAGCATGTGCACGAGGCGGAGGAAACTCAGGACTCGCTGGAGGCGGCGGCAGCCGCGGCGGCCTTGTCCTGGCGAATCTTGCGGGGTTTCGGGCGGCTCTTGCCGTACGACTTCCGGAACAGCTTGCCGCGCTTGGAACGCTTGTCACCCTTGCCCATCGGCGGGTCGTCCTTTCGAGGATCCAGGCTCAAACGATCGACGCCCCGCACCGGCCGGTCGGTTGATGGCGGCGAGGGCGTCGAGCATCGTCATGTCAGGAGCGAGAAACACCCATCATACCGCCATGGGAGCCGCGATTCCAGGCCGCTCGGCGATCGAATTTGGGCGGGGGGAATGCCGTCGGGAACGCTCGGCTCAGAATTCCATCCGCTCGAAGGCACGGATGCCGATCCGCATGGGGACGATCGTGGCGACGGCCCCCACCACGAGGCTGAACGAGACGGCCAGCAGCAGTCGCCGATACAGGACCTCGTGCGAGCCGCCGAACATCATGGCCACCTCGCTGCCGATCCCGGCGAAGTAGAGGTGACTGAGGATCGCCGGGGGGGCGATCACCAGGGCGATGAAGGCGAGGCTGACGAGCAGGTTCAGCGTCCCGCCGAATCCGGCGGCGATCTTCGACGGATCGTCCTCGCGGAGGTTCGGCAGCCGGGCCCCCAGGCCGACGCTGATGGCGGAGAGGCCGAAGCAGAGCACGGCCACGATCGCCGCCTGCAAGATGAGCATCACGGGGCCGACCTTGAGCATCAGGCCGCTCAGGAGGATCAGGATCTCGGTCGCCACCAGCGAGATCCCGGCGGCGAAGGCGAACTTGCCCCAGATGATCGACGACCGTCGGACCGGGAACAGCCCGAGGAGCCAGAGGTTCCGCCCTTCAAGCGAGAGCATCGGGAAGATGAACCGGCTGGTGAAGGTCGAGAGGATCAAGGCCGTGACCGCCAGGTTCAGGAAGCTCAGCAGGTTGCGGAAGTAGGGGCTTTGCACGTCGTAGCCGAGGCGGCGGATGTTGATGAAATAGAACGCGAGCAGGCCGAAGAAGATGAGGAACTGCGACCACTGGGTCGGGTCGCGGCGGAAGGTGCGCAGGTCCTTGAGGATGAGCAGGCGGATCGGTTCTCGGATGAAACCAAAAAGGCGGTGGAAGACGGCGTCGATGCCGTACCATCCGAAGTGGCGTCGGGCCGATCGGCCGCCGAGCACCCGGCTGTAGCCGGGCCGGTAGAGGTCTCGGGCGATGACCGCCGCGGCCAGGTAGGCCAATCCGGCATGGGCGCAGATGACCATGAGGTAGAAGAGCCCGTCGCGCCACTGCCCCTCGGCCGACCGGAGCAGGCCGGCGGCCATCCAACGGCTCGGCAACAGCCGGTTCGTGCTGAATTCGAGCCGCCCGAGCAGGGAGTTCATCCACTCGTAGGAGAGGGTCGATCCGGGAGTCGTCCAGACCCGAGCCGCGGTATAGACCAGGCCGCCGATCATCAGGGCGATCGTGCCGAGCAAGACCGACCTGCGCTGCCGGGGCAGGAGGTTCGCCAGCAAGATCGCCCCGATCGCCCCGACCCCGCCGGGGATGATCACGAACGCCAGGTGATAGGCCAGGGCGATCAGGTAGAACGGCCAGGGGGCCATCGACCTGATCCCGTAGGCGACCATCATCGGGCTGCCGAGCAGGAGGAAACCCCAGCTCGAGAAGGCCATCGCCTCCAGGAACTTGTGGGCGAAGACCCGGTCCTCGGTCGCCGGCGTGGCGAGCAAGAAGCCGGCCTCCCGGCTGCGGAACAGGGCGGCGTAGAGGATGATGCCCGTCGAGACGAGCAGCATGATCAGGAGCGAGAGGAAGAAGAGGCTGAACAGGTACTCGACGATCTCTCCCGTGACTTTCAAGTACTCCTTCAGGAAGCCGAAGCCCTCGAAGAAGAGCAGGAACAGCCCCGACCAGAAGATCGCCGAGCAGATGAGGATGGTGATGAGCCTCAGCCGGGATTCGGCCACGAGCGAGTCGAGCAGGTTCACCAGCAACCGGCGCCGGAGGAACCCGAAGCCCCGCGAGACGCGCAGGGCGGTCGCCATCGGCGGAAGATCGGGAATCGGGTCGGCGGAACTTCGGAATCGGCCTCGGATCACGGGCGACGGTCCCCCAACTCGATGGCCTCGGAATGGGATTCGGCGTTGCAGTCCGGCTCCGACTCCGAATCCGAATCGCTCGATGCCGAGGGGGCCGAGAGCCTCGGCCGGTCGCCGCTGGTCAGCTTCAGGAACAGGTCTTCGAGCGGGCCGTGCATCTGGGCCCGCTCGCGGATCTCGGCCAGCGAGCCGGTCATGAGCATCGTGCCGCGGTCGATGATGCCGATGGTGTCGGCCAGCTCCTCGGCAATCGCCAGGAGGTGGGTCGACATCAGGACGGCCACGCCGGAACGGGCCTGGGAGACGAACAGATCCTTGACGATCCGGCCGCTGCGGGGGTCGAGCCCGACCAGGGGCTCGTCGACGATCAGGACCTTCGGCTCGTGGACCAGGGCCGAGGCGAAGACGACCCGCTGCTTCATGCCGTGCGAGTAGTTCTCGCACAGCTCGTCGATGTAGTCGCGCATCTCGAAGATGTCGATCAGCTCCTCGATCTTCGCCGAGGCGTGGCGGCGGTCGAGCCCGTACATCTCGACGACGAAGCGGAGGAACTCGCGTCCGGTCAGCTTCTCATAAAGATACGGCTGGTCCGGCACGTAGGCGATCAGCTGCCGGGCCTCCCGGCTGCTGCTCGGGAAGCCGCCGATGCGGACGGTCCCGGAGCTGGGGGTCAAGAGGCCGCAGAGCATCTTGATGGTCGTGGTCTTGCCCGCGCCGTTCGGGCCGAGGAAGGCGAACAATTCCCCGGCCCGGACCCGGAGATCGAGCCCATCGACGGCTTTCTTGCGCCCGAAGGTCTTGGTCACGCCGATCAGCTCGATCATCACCGGCCCCCCGGGAGGGTATCAGCGCGATTGCCGAGGGATTCGGGAGCCGCGGGGACGCGCTCCATGACGAGGTTGACGATCATCAGGGGCACCTCTTGGCGGATCACGAGGCCATCGGAGGCCCTGGCCCAGGTGCGGGCGGTCAGGCCCCGCATGCGGGTCACGACCAGGTAGGTCGGCACCAGGCTGTCTTGCCAGGGGATCATGACGTTGCGGTTGGTCACCTCCACGTGAACCGTCTCGACCCGGCCGGTCAATGGGCTGACGACCCGGCTTTCCCACCGTTGACCGACGTGCAAACCGGGGATGCGCTCCAGCGGTGAGAGCGAATTCTGGACCATGCCCCGCGCCTGATAGGGGAAGGTGAAGGTCCGCTTGCCGAAGATCAGGAGCGGCCCCCGGGCGGTGATGACGATCTCGTCGCTGGCGACGTGCCCTTCGAGCACGAGCAGCTCGGTCTCGTCCCCTTCGATCCGGACCGCCGAGCGGAGGACGTTGAGATTGCCGGCCGAATCGACCCCGATGACGCTCCGAATCTCCAGGCGCTCGTCGCCGGCCGACTCCAGGGGGGTGCGGTCGAGCAGGGCCCCGGCGTCGAGCGTCACCGCGCTCTCGAAGCGGACGTGGCCGTCGCGCTGACGTTTCGTCTCGGTCACGGCCTGGCCGACGGCCGTCAGGTCGTCCGGCCCGTCGCCCTCGGGGTCGGGGACCATCAGGTTCCACCGGGTCGGGCCCTTCGTGTCGTCGGCCTGCGCGATGTCGCGCATGTCGGGAGGCGGCCCGATGAGCAGGTCGGGCAGGACGTCGCGGACGAGCAGGGCCGAGGCGGCGACCGACCAGAAGATCAGCATCCCGAGCGAGACGATTCGAGGGGGCATGGTGAAGGGCTCCGGCTCCATCCGCGATCGTTTCGAGATGAGCAGAATTCAGAACGGCGGGAGGGCGGCCCTTTGCATCATACGAACCCCCCGCCTCCCCGAACAAGGGAGCCCTTCGCGGGGTGCTCGGGAGCTCGGTAGGCCTTGCGGACGCTCCATTTTCGCGTTTTTGCAACGCAAATTGGGCGGATTGATCCGGCGTTTCTCGATTCTGATTCCGGGACGAACGCCGGCATCGCTTCTACAAAGAACAGGGACAGTCCCGATCGTTCGCCGGAGATGCGCATGCTTGCATGGAGAATTTCGCGGAATCACGCGATTTTTCATGGTCGGGCGATTGATCGGTTGGCTATCCTGGATGACAGCAGCGTTGCACTTGACTTCTTTTGCGAATGGTCCTGACTGGGAATCGCTCCTGATGCGACCCCTCGTGTTGGCATCGCCGATCCGGCGGCAACGGATTGGCCTGATCCTGGGCGTGCTGGCCCTGCTGCTGGCGGGCGTGCGCCCGAGTGCCGAGGCCGAGTCGCTGCCGATCTACTCGGTGGTCGACCTGGGCCCGATGGATGGCTCGTCCTGGAGCACGGGCCTGGCGATCAGCTCCACGGGCCAGGTGGCCGGAACGGCGCGGACCCCGAGCTCCTCGCAGGCGTTCCTGGGATCGCCCAGCGGCTCGGTCCAGATTCTCGGCTCGCTGACGGGGGAGAAGGGCAAGAGCCAGGGGCTGGGGATCAGCGGCGGGGTCGTCGTCGGGGTCAGCGACTTTGGCGATGGCTCGCGTCGAGCGTTCCGATCCAGCGGTGGGGCGATGGTGGAACTGGGGACGCTGAACGGCGGCTCCTGGAGCGAGGCGGTGGCCATCAGCTCGGGGGGCGAAATCGCCGGCCACGGCAACCGCAAGGATGGTCGGACCGTCGCCTTCCGAATCACGACCGACGGGACGTTCGTGGAACTGGGAACGCTGAACGGCGGCCTGTCGAGCCGGGCTTACGGGATTAACGCGCACGGCGACGTGGTGGGAGAGTCGGTCGATTGGTTCGGCGTGCGTCGGGCCTTCGTGGCCGACGACACGGGCATTCACGCCGTGGGGACGCTCCCGGGCGGTGGTGGCAGTGTCGCCCGAGCGATCAACGACGATGGCCTGATCACCGGGCACGCGACCGACGCCTCGGGCCGGGACATGGCCTTTCTGGGGCGTCCCGGTGCCTTGGTTTCCCTGGGACTTCTCCCCGGCGGCCGGTCGAGCTACGGCCTGGGGATCAACGCCCACGGCGAGGTCGTCGGCCAGGTGTCCGGGAGCCTCGGCTCTCGGGCCTTCCGCTGGACCGCGACCGACGGGATGGTGGATCTGAACCACCTGATCGACCCCGATTCGGGGTGGCTGCTGCAAACGGCCTCGGGCATCAACGACGCGGGGATGATCGTCGGGACCGGCCTGAAGGATGGCGTCTCCCGCGCCTTCCTGCTCGAACTGAAGGCCCCGGGAACGCCCGATCCGGGCGGGGAGGCCACCGTCCACGCGACCCCCGAACCGGGATCGCTCCTGATGGTCCTCCTGGGAGCCTCGGGGGCCGGGGGCTGGGCCTGGCTTCGTCGGAAGCGGCTGCGAGACGGCCAGCTCAGATCCGGGTGAACTGGTTGCCGGCGTTGCGCCGGATCAGGCGACGCATTTCGAGAATGGCCATCGTCGCCATGACCTGGGACGGGGCCAGGCCGGTCCGGACGATCAACTCGTCGATGCCCCGGGGCAGGTCGTCGAGGTGGCCGAGCACCGCGCGTTCGTGCTCGGTCAGTGAGAGTTCGGCCGGGTGGCGGACCTCGGGGGCTTCGGGCTCCTGGGACACGGAGACGGCCCGAGCCAGGGGGCCGAGTTCTTCGAGGATGTCGTCCACGGTCTCGACCAGCCGGGCTCCGTCCCGGATCAGGGCGTGGCAGCCCCGGCTGGTGATGCTGTCGATCGGGCCGGGGACGGCGAAGACCTCGCGGTTCTGCTCCATGGCGTGATGCGCCGACGAGAGCGATCCGCTGCGAGGGGCCGCCTCGACCACCACCACCCCGAGGCAAAGCCCCGCGATCAGGCGATTGCGCTGGGGGAAGAGCCCGGCGAGCGGCTTCTGCTCCATCGGCTGTTCGCTGACGACCGCCCCCGAGGCGGCGACCTCGGCGGCGAGCTCGGCGTGCTCAGGGGGGTAGATCGAGCCGAGGCCGTTGCCGAGCACGCCGATCGTCCGGCCTCCGGCCCGCAAGGCCCCCCGGTGCGCGGCGGCGTCGATGCCCCGGGCCAGGCCCGAGACGACCGTCAGGCCGACCCTCGCGAGCGACCCGGCCAGGCGTTCGGCGATCCTCATCCCGTAGGGGGTCGCCTTGCGGGCGCCGACCAGGGCGATCGCGAGCGAGTCGGTCGGCTTCAACGACCCCCTGACATAGAGCAAGGCGGGCGGGTCGGAGATCGACTTCAAGGGTTCCGGGTACTCGGGGTCGTCGAACGGGATCGGCCGGACGCCCTGCTGCCGGCAGCGCTCGAGCTCGACCTCGGGGTCGAGCTCCCGTCGGGCGGAGACGATCTTCTCGGCCAGTTTCGGGCCGACGCCCGGCACCCGCTTCAGGTCGGAGAGGGAGGCCGAGAGGACCTTGCCGGCCTTGCCGAAGTGATCGAGCAGGGCACGGCTGGTCAAGGGGCCGATGCCGGGGATCATCGCCAGGCAGAGCAGGTCGAGCAGGGAGCGATCGTCACCGGAATCGGAGGCGGGCACGGGGCATCTCGGGCGATACAGGAGAAGAAAGTGTCTCAAGGGCCGAGCGGCACAACGCCGGCCGATCGTCAACCGTTCGGTCGGGATTGTAGCCGGGGTTGAGTCGATCAGGCAATCATGCGACTGGAAGTCTGCCGGGACTGGTAAACGGGGGGGGATTCCTGGTATCTTCAATGACGCAGGAACGCCCCCGCCCGATTTAGCCGTCCCCGCGAGGCTCACGGCGGCGCCGAAGGAGTGGTCCCCGGTCGAGTGACCGATCGGAGCGACCCGCGTCTCCTCCCCGGACTCCGTCCATCGCCCGAGCGTCCCACCCACGCCCGAGCGGCCTTTGATGCCCGCGGGGGATTGATCGCCATGGCTGTTGAACGCGATCTGTTTGAAGAAGAACAAGAGATGGTCGCCATGAGCTTCGGCGACCACATCGAAGAACTCAGGCTGCGCCTGGTCCTGGCCTTGCTCGGCCTGGTCGTGGGCGTGATCCTGGCCCTGATCCCGCCGCTGAACCTCGGCTACTACGTCATGCAAGGCATGCAGGAGCCGGCCCAGCAGGCGCTGGAAGCCTATCATATCAGGCAGACCAATAACCGGATGGCCGCCGCGGAACTCAGGGAGACCTACACCGAGCTACCCGCCCGGATTTCCGCCGCCGCCCTGGTGGCCGCCCTCCGTGAGGTGGCCCCGAGCGTCACGCTCCCCGAGGACGATCCCGGCGCCCTGGAAGGTCGGTACGTCGAGCTACCGATGCAGGTCCGGGAAGCGGCCGCGATCGACATGGTCAATACGAACGTCGAACGCCAGAAGGCCCTGATCGCGCTCCGGCCCATGGAGACGGTGATCATCTGGTTCACGGTCTGCATCATCACCGGGCTGGTGATCGTCAGCCCCTGGGTCTTCTACCAGCTCTGGGCATTCGTGGCCGCCGGGCTCTACCGGCACGAGCGGCGCACGGTCTACCGCTACCTGCCGTTCTCGGTCGGGTTGTTCCTGGGCGGGGTCTTCCTCTGCTACTTCGGCGTCCTCCCGCTCACCTTGCAGTTCTTGCTCCAGTTCAACATCTGGCTGAACGTGGAGCCGAGCCTCCAGCTCACCGCCTGGATGAGCTTCGCCACGCTCCTGCCCCTGGTCTTCGGCATCGGCTTCCAGTTGCCGCTGGTGATGCTCTTCGTCGGCAAGCTCGGGATCGTTTCGGCGAAGGACTTCCGGGAGAAGCGCAAATTCGCCCTGCTGGGGATCACCATCGTCGCGTCGATGCTCACCCCGGCGGACATCGTCAGCATGCTGATGCTCGCCGCGCCGATGATCGCCCTGTACGAACTGGGGGTCATCCTGGTCGATCGGGGCGAGGTCGCGGCGGCGAAGGCCGAGGCCTATTGATCGGCCACCGACCCACACGCCGAGCAGGCTGGACGGTCCGGCTTCGATCCAGAGGCCGAGGCCGTCCAGAAGGGGCGATCGAAAAGTTCGTTGATGAAGTTAGGCTCGCCCGATGAAATCGCTGATCGTCATTCTGCATAACCTCGTCACGAGGAAAGAACGTCGGAATCTTCAAATCCTCGTGCAGTTGCTCCTGGCCGTCGCCCTGCTGGTCCTGATCTTTACCGTCGGGTTTCACCTGATCAGCGAGTACGAAGGCAAGGAACATAGCTGGGTGACGGGGTTCTACTGGACCCTCGTCACCATGTCGACGCTCGGCTTCGGCGACATCACGTTCGAGTCGGACCTGGGGCGGATGTTCTCGGTCGTCGTGTTGCTCAGCGGCACCGTCTTCATGCTGATCCTGATCCCGTTCACCTTCATCCAGTTCTTCTTCGTCCCCTGGATGGAGGCCCAGGCGGCCGCCCGCGCGCCGAGGGCCCTCTCTCCCGAGGCCCGTGGCCACGTCGTGCTGACGTCCCTCGGCGCGATCGAAGGGCCCTTGATCCGGAAATTGACCCAATCACACCTGGAATATGTGATCCTGGTTCCGGAACTGACCGAGGCGCTGAAGCTGCACGACCAGGGCTACCGGGTGATGCTGGGGGATCTGGACGACCCGGAGACGTATCGGCAGGTACGCGTGGATCAGGCCGCCCTGGTCGCCACCACGCGCAATGACATGAGCAACACGAACGTGGCGTTCACCGTCCGGGAAATCTCCGAATCGGTGCCGATCGTGGCGACCGCCTCGGCCGCGGCCTCGGTCGACATCCTGGAACTGGCCGGGTGCAATCGGGTCTTGCGGCTTGCGGATTTGCTGGGTCGGCAGCTGGCGCTCTGCGTGCTGGGCCGGGACGCACGGAGCCATGTGGTCGGCCAGGTCGGCGACCTGCTGATCGCCCAGTCGCTGGTCCGAGATACCCCGCTGGTCGGGCGGACCCTCCGGGACATCCGGCTGCGCGACCATGCGAACGTCAGCGTGGTCGGCGTCTGGGATCGGGGGCGGTTCCAGATCGCCAGCCCAGAAACCTTGATTCAGTCGACATCGGTCCTCTTGCTGGCCGGTTCCCGAGCGCAGCTCGACGACTACGACGCCCTGTTCTGCATCTACCGATCCCATGATGACCCGGTCCTGATCATCGGCGGTGGGCGGGTCGGCCTCGCCGTGGCGCGCGCCCTGAAAGCCGAGGGGATCGATTACCGGATCATCGAGCGGCAAAAACGCAAGGTCCACAACTCTCCGGAATTCGTCTTCGGCAACGCCGCCGAGCTGAAGGTGCTGAAGCGGGCAGGCATCGACAAGGCCTCCTCAGTCGTCATCACCACCAGGAGTGACGACGTGAACGTCTTCCTGACCATCTATTGCCGGCGCTTGCGGCCGACGATCCAGATCCTCGCCCGGTCGAACCTGGAACGGAACGTCTCGACGCTCCACCGCGCCGGGGCCGATTTCGTGCTCTCGTATGCGTCGATGGGGGCGAACTCGATCTTCAATCTGTTGCAGCGGATGGACACGCTGATGCTCTCCGAGGGGCTCAGCGTGTTCCAACTCCCCATCCCCCCCTCGATGATCGGGCGATCATTGCGCGAGTGCGCCGTCCGCCAGCAGACCGGTTGCAACGTGATCGGCGTGGCCTCGAACGGCTCTCTCGAAATCAACCCCGATGCGAACCAGCCCCTGCCCGAGGACGCGGAACTGATCGTCGTGGGCGACTCCGAGTCGGAGCGCCGATTCCTCGATGAGTTCGAACCCTCGGCGTGAACCGAGGGCAGTCGGCTCAACCCAGGAGCGACCCGGGTAGCCAGGTCCCGTGGAAGCCGTACGGGATCCGGCTGGGGATCAGGACGCGGGCGACCGGCTCCTCGTCGAATGCGAGGGTGTCGATCACGACCAGCTCGCTGGTCCCGTTCCCCTGGTCGAAAACATAGGTCATCAGCCATCCGTCGTCTTCGGACGCGGCGTCGGGCCTGGGGACGAAGACCCCTTCCCCGCCGAATCGGCCGGGGCCGTGACGGTGACGGAGCGTCGGCCCGCCTCGCAGGTCGACCTTGAGGAATCCGGCCATGTCGCCGTCCATGACGTAGCCGAATCGGGCGGGGCGGCCCGTCAGGGCGTCGTTGATTCGCGGGAATTCGCACGGCAGATCATCGAGCGTTTCCTCGGTCGCCCGGCCCGTGGCGAGGTTGAACCGCCAGCGGTGCAGGCGAGGCGCATCGTCGATCGGCCCGGGGGCGTCCGGGCGTCCTTCGGCGGCCGGTCCTCCCATCCCGAGCGCGCCCGGGAACTGTTCGTATCGGCATGCGACCAGGACGACATCATCCCCGACTTCGAAGGCATTGAGCGTGTGGAAGACGTAGCACGAGGGGGACTCGAACCACCGAATCTGCGATCCGTCTCCGTCGCGAGGCAGGATGCCGAAGCGGGAGGGGCGGTCGGGTTCGAAGCTCAGGAAGGGGCCGCCCGAGAGCATCCGCATCACGCTGAAGGTCGCGGGGAGATCCATGAAAATCGCGTGATGTTCCGTGATGGCGAAATCGTGCATCATCACGGGGCGGGGGAGGTCGATGGGCGTGGTCGATCGCAGCGTCCCCCCGGCATCGACCACGCTGTACTGCAAGTACGGCCGCACGGGTTGGTAGCCGAAGCAGAACATCTCGCCCGTTTCCGGGTCGATCTTGGGGTGCGCGGTGAACGCGTGCCTGAGCCTCCCCGCGAAGTCGTGGGGGCCGACGGTGCCGAGATCCGGCACCGAGATGACGTGCGGCTCCCCCCCTTCCCAGAGGGCGAGGAACTTCCCGTCGTGCCAGACGACCGACGTGTTCGCCGCATTCTTGAACATCGGTTTGCCCTGGGCCAGCAGCGCGGGGTTGGGCGGGTCGCCCAGCCCTCCCCAGATCGCCCGCCCGGACTCGCGTTCCTCGACGAACCCGCGGGTACGGACCCATCGGTTGCGGTAACTCGCCCTGCCGCCGCGGAGCAAGACGCCGTGGAGCATCCCATCGCCGTCGAACCAATGATAATTCCCGAGGGGCGGGAACTGCGGATTCGGCCCATTCCGGACGTACATCCCCTCCAGCCCGTCGGGAATCCGGCCCACGACGCGGAGGTTTTCCGCCTCGATCTCCTCGAATACAGGGGCGTAATTGCCGCCCAGGAAGGGAGAATCGGGCCAATCGGGGTCGTCGTCGGCCCGGGCCCGGGTCGCACGATTCCAGGGCAGGCCGAGCGCCCCGGCGACCGAGAGCGACCTGAGGATTTCCCTGCGGTTGATCGACATGGTGAGGGTCCTTCTCAATCGAGGGGCGAGCGTGCTTCCCGATCGGGTCGCGTGGCCACAGGGGCAACGAGAGTGGTTCGCCGGGCGGTCCATTGTATTGCAAGGCGAGGGCCGAATCTCCCGGGACTGTCGGGTTGACTTGGCGATTCGGGCGGCGACGATGCCTTCAGCGGAGAGTCATCCTCGAGGGAGCTGAGCGACGATGTTTGTTCGATTGCTGCTGCTGCTGACCATCATCCCGATCGCCGAGCTGTTCGTGCTGCTCGCCGTCCATGGGGCCATTGCCGAGCGGTACAGCTTCCAGACGGGCTTGCTCGTGACCGTGGGGGCGATCCTCGCGACCGGGATTCTCGGCGCGTCTCTGGCCCGATCGCAGGGGCTCGGGGTCGTCCGAGAACTCCAGCAATCACTCGCCCGAGGCCAGTTCCCGGCCCGATCGCTGATCGATGGGGCCATGATCCTCGCCGGCGGGGCCATGCTCCTGACCCCCGGATTCCTGACCGACCTGGTCGGCCTGAGCCTGCTCATCCCTCTCTCGCGGAACCTGTATCGCCGGATGATCAACTCCTGGTTCCTTCATTCGGCCCAGCGTGGGGCGACTCGCGTGCGCTTCCACTCCGAATTCGCGCCCGGCCCGGACCGGCCGGGCCGAGGCCCCGGCCCCGGCCCCGGCCACGGACCAGTGATCGACGTGACGCCCGAGGATCGGGACTGACCTGGGTCCAAGACGTTCTCCCCGCCGCGCGAAGCGTTCCCTTCCCCCTGTTTTTTGCGGTTGACTCCCTGAACGCGCGCCTACAGTAGCGGGGGAGGGCGAGGGGCGCTGGTGATCCCCGCCAATTCCAGCAATGTCGAACCCTTGAAGGAGGTGGTCATGGCGACCGGTCTCGACGACACCCGGACCTGGCCCGACCTGGCGATCGGCCTTTACGACCGGCTCACCGGCCGAGGATCTGAGATCATCTACGAGTTTGAGAATTTCGAACTCCTCGTGCCCAGCAGCGCCTCGGAGCAGGCCGCTCACGCCCGCTGGCGGATGAACGGCACCCTGAAGATCCGCACCCGAGACCGCGAACAAGGCTGATCCCATGGATCGATCCCTGGACATCGAGGGGGACCTCCAGCTCGAATTCGAGGGCGGGCGGGCCCGGGTCGAGATCCGCGACCAGGTCGTCGACCTGAACCTGTCGGATGCCCGATCGGCCCTCGCGATCATGCGGCAGGTCTCCCCCTCGACCCGCCGCGAGGCGCTGCGGCGAGCCGACGCCCAGCTCCGGGCGATCGGGTTGATTGGCCGCGTTCGCGTGGGCGATCGGCTCATCGCCCGACTCGGCGGCACCGACCGGGCCGGCCTGATCGCTCGCATGCTGAACGTCGATCCGCTCGCCCTCAAATTGTTCTCATTCCTGGGGGCGTGGCTCGGTCGCAAGCGAGCGCTCGGTGAACCTTCGGGATCGCCCGCCCCCGGCGACCGCCCCGCTCCCGGGCCCGATTCGCGATCGTCCCTCGGTGGTGGGTGACCCCGTCGCCGGGGCGGCCGCACCGGACCTTGAGCTTCGAGAGGCGTTCATGAAACCAATTCTCGTCACGGGCGCCTCGGGCTACATCGGCGGCCGCCTGATCCCGATGCTCCTTGAACGCGGCTACTCGGTCCGCTGCCTCGCTCGCGACCCGAAGAAGCTGGGAGGGCGGCCCTGGACCGATCGGGTCGAGATCGTGGCCGGGGACGTGCTCGACCCCGAGTCGCTCCGCCGGGCACTGGATGGATGTTCGGTCGCCTACTATCTCGTTCATGCGATGATGGCCGGCGAACGGTCCTTCGTGGACCGCGACCGCGCCGCCGCCGCCAACTTCGCCGAGGCCGCCGACCAGGCCGGCATCGAACGGATCATTTACCTCGGCGGCCTGGGGAGGCGCGCCGACCACCTCTCCGACCACCTCGCGAGCCGTCAGGAGGTGGGCGACATCCTCCGCGGCGGCTCCGTCCCCGTCGCCGAGTTGCGGGCCGCGATGATCATCGGGTCGGGAAGCGCCTCGTTCGAAATGATGCGGGCGCTGGTCAAGCGGCTCCCCGTGATGATCTGCCCGCGATGGGTCCGGACCCGCAACCAGCCGATCGCCGTGCGCGACGTCCTGGCCTACCTCGTCGGCTGCCTGGAGCAGCCGAAGACCGCCTACGGCACCTTCGACATCGGCGGGCCCGATGTCTTGACGTACAAGGACATGATGATTCGCTATGCGGCCATGCAGGGCCTCCGCCGGCGGATCGTCGTCGTCCCGGTCCTCACGCCGAGGCTCTCGGCCTACTGGATCAACCTCGTCACCCCCATCCCGGCGGCCCTGGCCTTCCCCCTGGTCGAGGGCCTGCGGGCGGAGGTGGTCTGCCACAACAACCGCATCCGCGACCTCGTGCCCATCCCGCTCACCCCCTTCGGCGAGGCCGTCCAGCGCGCGATGGACAGGGTCCACCACAACGAGGTCTCCACCCGCTGGGCCAACGCCGCCTTGCCGAGCCGGGCGGCCCTGCTGCGTCGCCCCCAGTTCGACCGGGAGCGGTTCCCGCTCCGAGACGTGCAGCGGGTCGAGGCCGAGGCCCCGGCCTCGGTCCTGTTCGATCGCGTCCGGCGGATTGGGGGATCGACCGGCTATTACTACGGGAATTTCCTCTGGTGGATCCGAGGGGCGATGGACCGGATCGTCGGCGGCGTCGGCCTGCGCCGGGGGCGTCGCGACCCGGTCGAGATCTACATCGGAGACGCGCTCGATTTCTGGCGCGTCGAGGATTACGTCCCCGGCCATCGGCTCTTGCTCCACGCCGAGATGCGGGTCCCCGGCGATGCCTGGCTCGAATTCCGGGTCGAGCCGCTCGGTTCGCAGCGGTCGGCCCTGACGCAAACGGCTTACTTCAAGCCCTCGGGATTGCCCGGCAGGCTCTACTGGTATGCCTGCCTTCCGGCCCACCTGTTCATCTTCTCGGGGATGGCCCGCAGCATCGTCCGATCGGCCGAGGCGTCGTCGGATCGCCTGGAGCGGATGCTCGACCAGAAGCAAGACGACCTCCCCTCGGCAACCGCCGGAGTGCCGATGGTGCGGGACCACTCGGCCGATGATGCCCCCGCCGGCGGCGTGAGCCGGTAGCGTTCTCCGGGGTCAGCCTCTACGCTGGGAGTCGTGAATCGCCCGCTGGACCGGCGATCGAGACCGGCTTCGCAATCGAGAGGCTCCCCATGACCCCGATCACCCGACGCTCCCTGCTCGGAGGGGCCGCCATGGCCGCGGCCGCCTCGGCCCTCGGCCCGGTGGCCGTCCCCCCCGCCCGGGCCATGGACCCGATCCCCCGGACCCGGCCCAGCCACCTGAAGCTGAGCATCGCCGCCTACTCGTACCGGCAGTTCCTCACGGGAGACTCGCCGACGATGGGCCTCTTCGACTTCGCCGACCTTGCCGCCGACATGGCGCTCGACGCCATCGAGCCGACCTCGTACTACTTCCCGGGCGACGTCTCGAACGAGATGCTCAGCAACCTGCGTCGGCATGCCTTCCTGCGAGGGCTGGATATCTCCGGGACGGCGATCGGCAACGACTTCTGCGTCGCCCCGGGGCCGGATCGGGAGGCCCAGCTCGCCCTCGCCCGCACCTGGATCGACCGCGCGGCGGTGCTCAACGCCCCCATGATCCGCGTCTTCGCCGGCCGGACCCCTCGCGGAGAGTCCGAGGAGGTCGCCGTGGCCCGGGCGATCGAGGGCTTCAAGGAGGTCCTCCCCTACGCGGCCGAGAAGGGGGTGTTCCTCGCCCTCGAGAACCACGGCGGGATCACCGCGTCGAGCGATCAGATGATGGCCCTCATCGAGGCGATCGACCACCCGTACTTCGCCGTGAACCTCGATACCGGCAACTTCCGCACCGAGGACCCCTACGGCGACCTGGCCCGGATCGCCCCCTACGCCGTCAACGTGCAGGTGAAGACCGAGATCTCCCGGGCCGGCGAGCCGAAACAGGAGGCCGACCTCGGCCGCCTGATCCAGATCCTCCGCGACGTGAAGTACTCCGGCTACGTCGTGCTCGAATACGAGGCCGCCGAGGACCCGATGACCGCCATCCCCCGGCACGTCAAGCGGCTCCGCGAGCTGATCGCCTGACCTCCCTCGCCGCACCGGGACGGACCCCGACCACCGATCGGGCGGATGCGCCTGCGAGGGTCCCTCCCTCCGGCCCATCCCCCCGATCGAGCCGGACGGCTCCCCGTTCGCCAGCCATCGCCGAAGAATTTCGGCCTTGATTCCCCCGCGACTCCATTCTGCACTTGTCCGAGGTTGCCGCGGGGGCGGTCCCGCGGCGCGGATCCCGAAGTGAGCCGCGAGGGAGGAGCCGCGATGCAACGGAACGATCTGGCGAGGGGACGGCGGCGGGTCGGTCTCGGTTTGGCCATCATGGCCGTCGGGGTGGTGGGCTGGGTCGCCGCGCCGGGCGTGCCGGTGCTCTGGGGGCCCCGGGCGAGTGCCGATCGCAAGGAGGCCGGGCACGAGCTGTTCGTTCATGAGTGGCTCCCCCACGATCCGATCGCCCGGGCCGACGGCCTGGGGCCGGTCTTCAATGCGCGGTCGTGCGTCGAGTGCCACTTCCAGGGGGGAGTCGGCGGCGGCGGGTCGAACGAGCACAACGTCCTGGCCTTCGAGGCGAAACCGACCCACACCCGCCCCGAGATCGAGGGCGGGCTTGTCCACAAGTTCGCGGTCGAGAACCACTACCTCGAGGATGTGTCGCACCTGCGGACGCTCTTCCCCATCGTCCCCGACGCCATCCGGATCACCAACGGCTGCTACGTGCTCGTCCGGGATTTCGACCCGGTGAACACCGAACAGGTCAACTCGACGGCCCTCTTCGGGGCCGGCTGGATCGATCGGATCTCGAGCCGGAGCATCACCCGGCGCAACCTCGCGGCCTCGTTGCAGTCGATGGGCCGGGAGCTGAGCTCCGACTTCAGCTCCATCCCCCCCGGCCGTTATCGGGTCCTGCCCGACGGCCGGGTCGGCAAGTTCGGCTGGAAGGCCCAGTTCGCCACGCTCGAGGAATTCGTGGCCGCCGCCTGCGCGAATGAACTGGGCCTGGGCAACCCTCACATGGAGCAGGCCAAGCCGAGAGTCGACATCCCCTACCCCGACATGGCCCCCGACCTCGACCGCTCCCAATTCTCGTCGCTCGTGGCCTTCGTCGACACGCTGCCTCGCCCCGGACTCGTCGTGCCGAGCGACCCCCAGGCCAGGGCCGAGGTCGAGCGCGGCCAGGTGCTCTTCGAGCGGGTCGGATGCGCCATCTGTCACGTGCCCGAACTGGGCGGCGTGGCGGGCGTCTACAGCGATTTCCTCCTGCATCGGCTGGTCGATCGCGAGGCCGGATACGCCTACAGCGACGTGATGACGGGCGTCCCGATCCCCCGGGAGCATCCGGACGCCGAAGAATGGCGGACCCCCCCGCTCTGGGGCGTGGCCGATTCGGCCCCGTATTTCCACGACGGCGGCAGCCCGACGCTCCGCCTCGCGATCCAGCGGCACCAGGGGGATGCGGCGCCGGTGTCGAAGGCGTTCAAGCGGCTCCCGGCCGAGGATCAAGGGGCGTTGATCCGTTTCCTCGAGGCGCTCCAGGGCCCCCCCGATGCGATCCCGGTGCCCGAGCCCGCGGTCCCTGCCGACGAGTTGACGATCGCTCGGGCCGAGTGATCGAGCCCGAGGCGAGCATGGCATGACATGAGCGGTCCGCGACGCGACCCCCTCGTGCCCCCGTCCGGCGATCGACGCCCATCTCGTCGCGGGGCGTCGCCACACGCCGAGGAGCCGGGGACCGTGCGTGTCCTCGGCTCCTCGGTCCGTCGGAGTGCGCGGGAGAACGATCGGGGAGGGGGCGCGATCAGCCCTCCGCGGGGTGATGCTCGGCCAGGAATTCGGTGATCTGCTTCCAGGCGTCGTCGGCGGCGTCTTCCACGTACTGGTCGCCTCCGGGACGCATGAAGGCGTGGCCGGCGCTGTCGTAAATGTGCAAATCGACCGTCGATCCGGCGTTTTTCAGGGCGTCGAAGACCTGTCGGACCCGGTCGGCGGGGATGCCGCGATCCTGGGCGCCGAAGATGCCCAGCACCGGGCGGCCGGCGAGCGCGTCGATCTGCTCCGGCTCGATCGAGACGCTGCCGTAGCAGATGGTCGTCGGGCCGACGGCGTCGGACTGCTGGGCGATCAACCGGGCGTACATCCCCCCCATGCACCAGCCGATCGCGGCCACCTTGCGATCCTGGTCGACCCGGTCGTGCTCCTGAAGGTACGCGATGGCCCCCCTGAGGTGGGCAACCCCTTCGCTCGGGTCGAGGGCTCGCATCAGCTCGTGGGCCTCGCCCGGGTCGTCCGTCGACTTCCCGTCGTACAGGTCGACGGCCAGGGCGACGTAGCCGAGCCCGGCCATGCGGTCGGCATTCTGCTTGATCCAGTCGGTCAGGCCCCACCACTCCTGAATCACCAGGATCGCGGGGGCCTTGGCATCGCCTTCGGGCAGGGCGAGATAGGCCTTCGTCGTGGCTCCCATCGGGTTCTTGAACTCGACCATTTCTCCGGCGACGGCCGGGGCCGAGGCCGCCCCGATCAGGAGGAAGGCCGCGGCCAGCGTGCGGCGAGCGCCGCCGATTCGCGATCGTGTGGGCATGGGTCAGGTCCCTTTTGGCTCGGTCGTTGGTTCGAAAGGAGGGGTCCGAGGTCGGGCCGATTGCGAGGGCGAGCGGCCCCGGACCGCCCCCCTGTTCGATTGAACCGGTCCCGGACCGACGGGTCAACGGGCCGGCCTGGCCGGGGATACCGGCATCGATCGTGCCGATTGCTCCGGGGTCGGGCCATTTTGCGTGGTAAAGTTCCTCAAGCTGCGTGTTGGTCACACCCTCGCGATTGATTCTTCGGAGTTCGCACCAATGATCCGGATCACCCTGTTGCTGCCGATCGGGGCCACCTTGCTCCTGATCGCCGCCCCCCCAGGTGCCGAGGCCGGCGGACGCCGCGTACGGCCGCCCGCGCCGGTCGTCTCCGGCGTGCCGGTCGCCTCGCCCACCTCGACCGTCATCCTGCCCGCCGAGGCCGTGCCGACCGCGGCCCGATCCCCCTACCTGGGCACCTTCCGGCCCGATCCGACCCTGATGGTCCGTTCCGGATACAACACCGGTGGCGGATTCGCCCCCGCGGGCCTGCCGACCTCCTACGGAAGCATGTCGCTCTACGGGCCGTTTTCGAGGCTCCGGTCACTCCCCACGGAGGTCGTCACCTACTCCCGGGGCTATGACGGCGTGCTCCGGCCGACCTCGTCGGGCATCTCCTACGAATACACCAACCCGGCGCAGTATCCCGACACGACCCTGGTCCCGACCCGCATGACGATCGATCCGACCAACGGATCTCGCGTCCGGTCGGGCTTCGGCCGCTACCTCCTCGGGCAGCAGTGATCCCCGATCGGATCGAATTCGGTCCGTTCGGCTGTCGGGCCCGTCGGCGGGCCGATCTCCCTTGCTGAAAAGGCGATCGGCCCGCCGACGGGCCCGACGAACGTCACGACTCAGGGCGATTGAAGACGCCGGCGGAGGCGGAGGAATCGCTCGCGGAGCTCCTCGTTCCCGCCCAACTCCGGGTGCAAGGCCATCGTGCCGTCGATCAGCCGGCGCGCCTCGGCCGGTCGGTCGGTCCGGTAATACGCCACGGCGAGGCCGTAGCGGGCCTCAAGCCATCGGGAGGCGCCCGGGGTGCTGGCGGCAATCACGGCCCGGTGGGCTTCGGCCGCCTGATGATAGAGGCCGAGCTGGTCGAGGGCGTCGGCCAGCGGGGCGATCAACTCGGCCGGCAGCCGGGAGGGGTCGAGGTCGCCCGACCACGACTCGGCCGCCCGCCTCGCCCCGTCGAGGTCCCCCATGGCGATTTGCCCCCGGATGCGGATCACCCTCGCCCGGGCACGGACGCCGGGGTCGAGCGCATTGGCCTGCGAGAGCACCCGTTCGGTCAATAGCCGGGCGATGGCCGAGACCCGGCGGCGGGCCGGATCGGCCAGCGAGGCCGCCGAGCGGTCGAGCCGGGCGGCGAGGTCGACGACCTGCTCGGGCTCGGATTGCTCCAGCTCGGCCCGGGCGTTCTGCTCCGCGTCCGTCTCGCGGGAGGCGACCGCCTGGGCGACGATCCGGAGCCGCCGGGCCAGGTCGCGGCGATCGGCCTGCACCTCGGTCGACACCAGCCGATCGAGGATCTTCAGCGCCTCATCGGCCGATCCCAGGCCGGGGGTCAGCTCCAGCTCGGCCCGAGCCAGGTCGAGGGCGTTGCGATCGGTCGGCTCGGTGGCCTCATCCCGGGCCGATGTGAGGGCCGCTCGCGCCTCGGCCAGGCGGTCGCGGGCCTCTCGGGTCCGGTCGGCCAGGCGGAGCGATTCGACGGCCGTGCGGTGCAGGTCGATCGAGGCGAGCCGGGCCTCTCGCCATCGCGCATGGCCAGGGGGCACCTCGGCCCAGAGGGCCATCGCCTCGCCGTCCTTCCCGGCCGAGGCCCGCAACTGCCCGAGGATCCAGCGGGCCTCCGAGGCGGTCGGGTCGTCCGGGAAGGCGGCGATGTGGGCCCCGAGCGCCGACTCGTACGAGGCCCGCACCGTCCCGTCCTGCCCGGACGCCGAGGCGAGCCTCCCCAAGGCCAATGCATACAACAGGCTGCCGTTCGACCGCTGGTCGGCCGGGGCCGGGCTGTCGGGCGCCTGGGCCGCGGCGGCGATCGGGGCGAGCGCCTCGACCGCCTCGGCCGTGCGGCCGGCCCGCACGAGCATCGCCGCGGCCCGGTAGCGCATGACCCAGGCGCGTTCCAGGTCCCCCAGGCGCTCGGCGTGGTCGGCCCCGGCCTGGTTGAGCCGGACGGCCTGACTGACGTCGCCGAGCGTCAGGTGTCCTTCGGCCATCAGCTCCCAGAGGCCGGGATCGTCCCGGTCGTCGGGCTCGACGATCGTGGCCGCCAGGCTGGCCAGCGCCGCGGCGGCGTCGGGGTGTTCGGCGACCCGGAGGCGTCGGACCCGGGCGATGGCGTCGGCCTCGACCTCCGATCGTTCCGGGCCGGGGAAGAGGTTGATCCACTGGCGAGCACGGACGCGGGCCGCCCGGAAGTCCTTCGACGGCCGGTCCAGCTCGGAGCGATCGATGAACGCGATGGCGTCTTCAAACTGTTTGTCCGCCAGCAGGATCGCAACCTTCGTATCGACCCGATCCGCCTCGCTGGGGCCGTCGAGATCGCCAGCCTCTTGAAAGGCTTGAGCGGCCTCGCGGAACTGGCCGATTTCAACCAGCAATCGAGCGTTCAACAGGGCAATATGGCCTCCCAGCGGGGGGACGATCGGCAAGCCACGGAGCCTGCCGATCGCCTGCTGTCGGAAGTCGAGTGCGATGCCGGGGTCATCTTCCAGATTGGCCCGATCGGCCAACGCCTGGGCGAAGCGGAAGCGGATATTCTGGGCGGTCAGGTCACTCTCGGGCAGGCGGTTCGTCTCGGTCCAGAGCCGGCGCAGCCGGGCGATCGCGTCGTCGAGCGCCTCGATCCCCTCGACCTTCGCGCCGGCGTCGCCCGACGACCGCTCGAACTGCAAGGCCCAGGTGTGCCCCTCCGCCCATCGGTAGACCCCGGCTTGCAGGGCGACCGAGAGGGCCAGGGGATGGGTCGGATCGCCTTTGAGGAACTCATCGAGCAACGCTACGGCCTGGCCCCACCGGGCCGCCCGCAGCCCCGCGGTCGGCTCGGCCCTGGCGGCCGAGTCGATCCGATCGGCCACGTCGAGGGCGAATTTGCCCCGCTCCTCCCGGTCGATCGTCGGCTGCCGGAAGCGGTTCCGGGCCGACTCGACCAGTTCCACGACCTCCCGGTCGCTCAGCGGTTCCGGATCGCCCGGGATTTGACCCAGCATCAGGACCGCCAGCACGAGTACGCGGATCGTCATTCGTTCGCTCCTCGATGGACGACGACTCGACGGCCGAGGGTGGCGTGATTTCCCCATTGTACGGCGCGATGCAAGCCCGAGGCGCGGGCCGGGCCCCGAGATCGCCCCCGAGCCGCTTTCGCCCGGCCGGGATGGCGAGCCTCGGCGTCGTGCGGTACGATACTCGTTTTCCTGAAGGAGGTTCAGCCGTGCGCGTCGGGATCGGTCACGACACTCATCGTCTGGTTGAGGGACGGCCCTTGATCCTCGGGGGCGTGCGGATCGACTTCGATCGCGGCCTGGCCGGGCACTCCGACGCCGACATCGTGCTGCACGCCGTGGCCGACGCCCTGCTCGGCGCCGCGGCCCTCGGCGACATCGGCGAGCTCTTCCCCGACACCGACCCCCAGCACGAGGGGCTCGACAGCGGCAAGCTCCTGGCCGAGGTCGTCTCCCGGGTCGCCTCGGCCGGCTGGCGGGCGGTCAACTGCGACCTCGTGATCCACGCCCAGCGCCCGAAACTGCTCGCCCACAAGCCCGCCATCCGGGCCAACGTCGCCCGATTGCTCGGCCTCCCCGAAGACGCCGTGAACGTGAAGGCCAAGACCGGCGAGCACGTCGGCCCGATCGGCCGCTCCGAGGCGATGAGCTGCGAGGCGATCGTGCTGGTCACGCGGGCCTGACCGCTGGTCCGAGGGCATCGACGTCCTGGCTGGAAGTGACTCCCCGCCCCCCTTTGCCTGGTGCTCGGCCCTGCCTCCCCTTTTTGCATTGGGATCCACCACGACCATGCCCATCCGCGTCTACAACACCTTGACCCAGGCCAAGGAACCGCTCCAGACCGTCGTCCCCGGCAAGGTGGGCATGTACGTCTGCGGGCCGACGGTTTACTCGAACAGCCACATCGGCCACATGGTCGGGCCGGTGATCTTCGACACGATCAAGCGGTTCCTCGTCCACAGCGGCTACGACGTGACCTGGGTGGTGAACATCACCGACGTGGACGACAAGCTCATCGTCCAGGCCAACGCCGAGGGGACGACCGTCAAGGACCTGGCCGAGCGCGTGACGGCCGACTACCTCGCCTGCCTCGACGCCCTGGGCGTCACCGGCATCGACCACATGCCGCGCGCCACCGAGCACATCGACGGCATCCTCGGCATCACCCAGGGGCTCATCGACAAGGGCTACGCCTACCCGGCCGGCGGCGACGTCTACTTCGACGTGAGCAAGGCCGCCGAGTACGGCAAGCTCAGCCACCGGAACCCCGAGGAACTCCAGGCCGGCGCCCGGATCGAGCCGACCGAGAAGAAGAAACACCCCGGCGACTTCGCCCTCTGGAAGGCCTCGAAGCCCGGCGAACCCGCCTGGGAAAGCCCGTGGGGCCCCGGTCGGCCCGGCTGGCACATCGAATGCTCGGCCATGAGCATGAAACTCCTCGGCGAGCACTTCGACATCCACGGCGGCGGCCTCGACCTCGTCTTCCCCCACCACGAGAACGAGGTGGTGCAGTCCGAATGCTTCTCGGGCAAGACCTTCGCCACCTACTGGATGCACAACGGCCTGCTCACCAATAAAGGGCGGAAGATCAGCAAGTCCGACCCCGATACCGTCGTCCTCATGGCCGACCTGCTCGACCAGTACGAGCCCGACACCATCCGCGCCCTGCTCCTCTCCAGCCACTACCGCCGCCCGATCGACTTCAGCCCCGCCCGCCTCCAGGAGGTCGAGCGCGGCCTGCGGGCCTTCCGCTCCCTCTTCGACCGGGTCGAGCGCCTCACCGGGCGATCGTTCTACGACCTCGACGCCCCCTCCTCCCGAGAGGACGGCGACCGCCACGCCTCCGGCACTCTCCCGCCCGACGTCCTCGACCATCGCTCCCGATTCCTCGACGCGATGGACGACGACTTCAACACCGGCGGCGCCGTCGGCGAGCTGTTCGAGCTCGTCCGCGCCCTCAACCGCTTCGCCGACGCCGAGCGGCTCGACGACCGCAAAGGAGAGGACCCCTCCCCTGCTCTCGAATCCTGGACGAATGGGGTGATCGTCCTCCGCGAGCTGTCCCGATTGCTCGGCCTGTTTCTCCGGCCCCCGGCCCACGTCGAGCCCGATTCCGGCGGCCTGACCGGCCCCCTGGTCGAGCTGTTCATCGAGCTCCGCGCCCAGGCCCGAAAGGACCGCAACTTCGCCCTCGCCGACCAGATCCGCGACCGCCTCGCCGCCCTCGGCGTCGTGCTCGAAGACCGCCGCGACGGCACCGGCTGGAAGATCGAGGGCGACCGCTGATCGGTCGACCCTCCGTCTCGGACCGGGCCGCGGCCTTCCGACCCGGTTGGGGTGGACGGATGCATCCGCCTCGGCCATGATCGAGGTCCAGGGACGGAGGAGGGCGCAATGGCATCGACGGTGGCGGAATCAGGATCGGGACAGCCGGGCCGCGTGGTGCCCGGCCGGGTCGTCGGCATCGACCCGGGCTTGGGGGTCACCGGCTACGCCGTGATCGAGCCGGCCCCTCGGCCCGCGTCGGGCCTGATCGGCCCGCCCCCGCTGGTGGTCGAGGCCGGGGTGATCCGCGCGAAGCGAGACGACCCGCTCGCCGGCCGCCTTGAGACCATCTACCAGGGGATTCTCGAAGTCCTCGACGCGTTTCCCCCCTCCGCCCTTGCGCTGGAACAGGTGCACAGCCGGCCGGCCCACCCCAGGACGGCCATCCTGATGGCCCATGCCCGCGGCGTCATCATGCTCGCCGCCGCCCGCCGAGGGGTCCCGGTGATCGGCTACGCCGCCTCCCGGATCAAGAAGACCCTCACCGGACACGGCCGGGCGCCGAAGGAGCAGATGCAGCACGCGATCCGGACCGAGCTGGGCCTCGACCGCCTCCCCGAACCCCACGACGTCGCCGACGCCTGCGCCGTCGCCCTCTGCCACTTCCAGAACGAACGCAACTATGGCGCCTTGCTCCGCGGCCAGGAGGGGTAATCGGCTCCGGGCGATCGCCTGGCCGTTGATCTACCGGGCGTCCCGAGCGATCCGACGACCTGATCCCACTTCCCCGGCCGCCCGTCGGCGCGCTAGGATGACTCCATCGTCGCCCGCGCGATCGGTTTTCGCCTGAACGTGTCGGGTCCGCTGTGCGGACCTCTCCCCAACCGGCAAGGGCCGCCAGTCCGGACCCCACGCCGTTGAGGTCTCGAAACCAGGGCGAAAACCTCTCCTTCGGATCGCCCGCGTCATCGCCCCCTTCGTCCGAGTCGAGGTCCGTCCGTGCCCACGATTCCCGTCCCGACGCGGGCCAGCACTCCCGGTGAAACCCCCGCCCCCGCCGATCCGGCCCGGCTCCGCCTGGCCGATGGGGCCATCCTGCTCGCGTTCGCCGCCGTCACATTCCTGCTGGGCGTCTTCCCGCTCAAGGACGTCGATTTCTGGTGGCACCTCCGCACGGGGGATCTGATCCGAGAAACCGGCGCGATCCCCCGCACCGACCTGTATACCTACACCGTCCCCGATCGCTCCTGGATCGACTTGCACTGGGGGTTCCAGCTCCTCCTCAGCTACGGGTTCGAACGCGGCGGGGTCGTCTTCCTGAACCTGGCCAAGTGCGTCATCACGACCGTCGCCGTCCTGCTCCTCGTGACCGCAAAACGCAAGGAGTGGCCCCTCTGGGTGATGGTCCTGGCCTGGCTGCCCGCCCTGGTCCTGCTCGGCGGCCGCATGTACATCCGCCCGGAAACCTTGACGCTCCTCTACATTTCCATCTTTTTGGCGGTCCTCTTCCGCTGGGATCGGCGGCCGTGGCTCGGGCTGATCCTGCCCGTCACGCAGGCCTGCTGGGTCAACACGCAAGGTCTGTTCGTCTTCGGCCCCATCCTGCTCGGCTTCGCGCTGATCGATGCCGCCTTGCGCCCGAATGCGTTCGGCCCCGATCGCCGCCGCTGGTGGCGGATCGCCCTGGGGGTGACGGCCCTCGTCGGCCTCGCCTGCCTGATGAACCCCTACGGCCTCCGGGGCGCCCTCTTCCCGTTGACCGACTTGCTGTTCGGCACCTTGAATGATCCGATCTTCAAGCAAGAGATTGCCGAACTCAGCTCGATCCCCCGCCTGATCGCCGAGTCGGCCGGCTATCCGCATTTCATGCTCATGGTCCACCTGACGGTTGCCACGCTCGGCGGCCTCAGCTTCATCCTCCCGTTCCTCTGGCAGGGCACGGCCCGGCTCAGCGACCTCCGGCAGCCTCCCTCCGCCGCCCCCGAGCCCCCCGAGCGCCCGAAGAAGAGCAAGGGGAAAAAGGCGAAGTCTTCGGCCCGACGCGCCGCCCAACGTGAACACCTGAGCGAGCCCTCCTGGTCGCTCCGGCCCTTCCGCCTGCTCCTCTTCCTCGCCTTCACGGCCCTCAGTTGGCAGGCGACCCGCAACAGCCACCAGTTCGCCGCGATCGTCGGCACCGTCACCGCCTGGAACTTCGGCGAGTGGGCCGCCGCGGTGCTCCGCCGCCGCGCCGACCGGGGACGGGACGCGACCCCTCGCCTCTGGCCGAGGCTCGTCGCGCTCGGTGTCACCCTCGCCCTGCTCGCCACCGTGGCCACGGGACGGCTCTACGACCTGGCCGAAGAGGGCCGCACCATCGGCCTGGGCGAGGAACCCGCCTGGTTCCCGCACCGCGCCGTCGAGTTCGCCGGCAGCGAAGGGCTGCCCCCGCGCTTCCTCGGGTTCCACATCGGCCACGATGCCCTGTTCATCTATCACCACGGCCCCGAGCGGAAGGTCTTCGTCGACCCCCGGCTCGAAGTGATGGGCCCCGATCAGTACCGCGCCTATTCGAATCTGAGCCGAGCGGTCGCCACCGACGACCCCCGCTCCCCCTGGAAGCCCCTGCTCGAGCAGGCCGGCAACCCGGTCGTGCTGGCCGACCACGACCTGGCCACCCGGGTCGGCATCTCGTTCCTGCTCGATGCCTCGTGGCGCTGCGTCTGGTTCGATGAGCTGGCCTCGGTCTTCGTCCACGAGTCCGACGCCCGCTCGGCCGACTTCCCCGCCGTCGACTTCCTCGGCCGCCACTTCGGCACCCAGCCCGACCCCTCGCCCCCGACCCTCGACGCCGAGTGGCAAGCCTCCACCAAGGGCCTGAGCAAATTCGTCCTCGTCCTGCTCGAGCAGCGAGGCCGACCCGATCAGGCCGCCGTCCTCATCCCCCTCGGCCTCGACCGCGCCCGGGAGACCCGCCGTCGCCTGCCCGACGCCGCCGAACCCTGGGCCTACGCCGCCGCCCTCGAACTGGGCCGGGTCCCCGGGCTGGGGATGGCCGGGCCCGACCGCCGCTACCTCCGCCCGTTCGACCCCGTCGCTGACGTCCACCGGGCTCGGGTCGCCGCCTTCGCCCGCCAGGCCCTCAGGCGCAACCCCGATGAGCAAATTGCCCTGTCGGCCCTGCTCGGCCTCTCCCTCCAGGGGGGGATGACCGAGGTCGCCCTCCCCTTGCTCGAGCGATCGGCCGCCCGCCCGCCCCGCTCTCCCCAGCAGGCGACCTCTCGCGACGCCTCGCGGGCCCAACTGGCACGCCTGAGGGCCCAGCTCGGCCGCGAGCCCCGGATCGACGTCTCCAATGGCGATCGCATCCGCCGCAGCGTCGATGCCCTGCTCGACTCCGGCCGGGTGGAGTCGGCCGTCGACTTGCTGGAAGAGCAGTATCCCCCCGCCGAGAGCGACTGGCCGACCGCCGACCGCATCGCCTCGCTGCAGATGCACCTGGGCCACCCGGACCGGGCCCGATCGTCCTGGCAGGCCGTGGCCGATCCCCCGGACCCGGCCCTCCGCCAGGCCCGGGTCGCCGCCACCTTCTACGCCGAAGACGACCTGGACGCCGCCCGCGACGCCTACCGCCAGGCCCTTCGCGACGACCCCGACCTCTTCGACGCCCACTTCGGCCTCGCCCTCGTCGAGTTCGATGCCGGTCGGGCCGACGTCGCCCTCGACAATGCCCGCAACGCCCTGAGCCGCTCCCCGGACGACGCGGCCCGATCCGCCGTCGAGGCGATCATCCGGCGCGTCGAGCCGTATGCGGGGGATTAGGGATCAGCGATAGAGCGCCGAGATCGGCTTGCCGACGGTGACCGGGAAGGGCCGGTTGAGCGGGTCGCGATACTCGCCGTCCGGGTCCACCCCCAGACTCGCGAACATGGTCGCCGCGACGTCCCACGGGCCGACCCGATCCGAGGTCGGATAGGCTCCCATCCGATCCGTCCCCCCCACCACGCTCCCCCGCGCGGTCCCCGCGCCCGCGACCAGGATCGAATAGGCATTCGCCCAGTGCTTCCGACCCGGCGACGCCCCGGAGAACCTCGGCTCCAACGCCACCCGGGGCGCCCGGCCGAATTCCCCCATGCAGACGACCAGGGTCTCGTCGAGCAATCCCCGCTCGTCCAGGTCCTCCAGCAAGGCCGACAGGCTCCAGTCGAACCGGGGAAGTAATTGTTCCATCACGTCAAAAATATCGTTATGCGTGTCCCACCCGAGCCAGTCGAACTCGTCGGGCCGGCGGTCCTGCCCGCGTGCCGAATGGTTCCACGAGACCGTGATCCAGGGGACACCCGCCTCGACCAGTCGCCTCGCCAGCAAGCACGCCTGGCCCGAGCGGAACGCCCCGTAGCGCTCGCGGACCCGATCCGGCTCGGCCGCCAGGTCGAACGCCTGGCGGACGCTCGGGTCCGAGAGCATCGCATAGGCATTCCGATACATGGCCTGATGCTCGTCGGTCCCGGCGACCCCCATCGCCTCGCGCCGGGCCCGTTCGATCGCCTCCAGCAACGACCGGCGGGCCTCCATCCGGACAGTGGGGACGGCGTCGGGCAATTCCAGGTCGGGCAACGACCCCTCGGGATCGGTCGGGTCGCCCACCACCAGCGGCGCGTCGGCCCGGCCCAGGAAGCCGCCGTCCTGCCCCGGCGCGGGCAGTTCGGGCACCACGACCGGCATGTTGATGTGAGCCGCCGTGTACGGGCTCGACTCCGAGGGCCTGACCCGCTTCAGCACCGCCCCCAGCGTGGGGAAATCGTTCGGCGATGGTAAGGGATTCGACGACTTCCTCGGGTGATACCGCCCCGTCAGCGCGAGGTAGGCGGCCGACCCGTGGTCGAGGTCATCGTGCGAAACGCTCCGGAGGATCGCGTACCGATCGGCCAGGCTCGCGAGCCTCGGCAGGTGCTCGCAGACCATCGTGCCTGGCACCCTCGACGCGATCGCATCGAACGCGCCCCGGATCTCGCGAGGGGCTTCCGGCTTCGGGTCCCACGTCTCGAACTGGCTCTGGCCCCCGTTCGCATACACGAGGATCACCGATCGGGCCTTGCCGAACCCCGGCCCCGACGTCTCGCCGCGTCCGGACGCACCGCGGGCCAGGCCGAGCGAGCCGAGGCCCGCGAGCCCGCCGATCCTGAGGAATTCGCGGCGCGTCGCGGGCTCTCGTCGGGTTCGGGCGGGGGCGAGGAATCGGATCACGGCATGCTCCGTCGGGTTGATCTCGACGACAACGATCGGGAATGCCCTCGACCCAGTGTACCGCAATCGCCGACCGGGGACACCTCGATCCGACCGATCACCTCACTTGCCCTCCCCCGTCGTCGCCCCGACCGGAGCCTCCGCCTCGGTCGAGCGATCCTTCGGCCCGCCGCCCAGGGTCCGGCGGATGAATTCGAGGCGGAGGTTCGCGTAGTGCTCGCCGTAGATCCCGTGCCTCGCCTCCGGGTAGATCATCAGCTCGAACGGCCGGGCCGCCTGCTGGAGGTTGTGGATGAGTTGATACGCATTGCGCACCGACACGTTGTCATCCTTCGCGCCGTGGGCGATCAGCAACCTCCCCTTCAGGTCCTTCGCCGCCTCGACCACCGAGGTCTCGGCATAGCCTTCGGGATTCTCCTGGGGCGTGAGCATGTAGCGCTCGGTGTAGATCGTGTCGTAGTTCCGCCAGTCGGTGACCGGGGCGCCCGCGATCCCCGCGGCGAACCGGTCGCTGTGGGTCAGCGCATACGCCGTCATGAACCCGCCGTAGCTGTGCCCGGTCATGCCGATCCGGTCCGGATCGACATAGGTGCGTTCCTTGATCCAGTCGATCGCCGTCTCGATGTCCTCCAGCTCCGGAACGCCGAGCCTCTTGTACGCCGTCCAGGCCGAGACTGCCCCCTTGCCGCTGGCGCTCCTCGGGTCGGCCCGGAAGACGATGAACCCCTCCGACGCGAGCGCCTGGTCCTGCGCCCGGCCGCCGGCCCACGAGTCCTGGATCGTCGGGTAGTGCGGCCCGGCATAGGTCTGGAACCAGACCGGGTACATCTTCGACTCGTCCAGGTCGGGCGGCAGGATCACCTCCCCTTCGAGCAAAAAGCCGTCCGGCGTCTCGATCTGCACCAGTTCCCTCGGGCCGAATCGGTACCGCTCGACATCGGGGACCGGGTTGTCGTCGATCATCCGCACGAGCGCACCGTCTTCCGTCGAGCGCAGCGCAACCTTCGCCGGCGTCGTCACGCTCGACCACGTATCCACGAAGTGCTTCCCGTCGGGGGCGACCCGCACCGTATGATGACCCGATTCGGTCGTGAGCCGATCGACGCAGAGGTCATCGAGCGACACCCGGTACAGGTTCTCCGCGATGTGACTGTCCATCGTCCCGGTGACGAACACCACACGGGCTTCCGGATCAACGTGCTCGACCTTCCGCACCTCCCACTCGCCCATCGTCACCTGCTTGATCAAGGTGCCGTCGGCCTCGTAGTGGTACAGGTGTTGCCAGCCGTCGCGCTCGCTCAGCCAGAGGAAGGTGTCGTCGGGCAGCCCGATCGGGTCGCCCGGGCTGGTGATCCAGGCTTCCGTCTGATCCCGGAACAGCCTCGTCGGCGCCCCGCCCGAGGTCGGCACGCGGAGCACATCCAGCCACGTCTGCGTCCGATTCTGAATATACGCCAGCGCCGCCTTCCCATCCGGCTCCCACCCGACATGGCTGATGAGGAACGAGTCTTCCAGGTATCGCGAGAGATCTGCGAAGCGCGGCTCCCCCCCTCGGGCCGCGACGATGCCGAGCGCGACCCTCGGGTTCGGGTCGCCCGCGAACGGGTACGGCGTGTCCTCGACCGTCCGCCTCGGGCCGGTGTCGTCGAGCACGGTGTGCATGTCCAACGGGCGATCGTCGAGCCGGAGGAAGGCGAGGTGCTCGCCGTCGGGGCTCCACCAGAAGGCCTTCCAGCTCCGGTCGAACAACTCCTCGAAGTAGACCCAGACCGCCTTCCCGTTCCGGCCCCGATCGCTGCCGCCGGTCGTCAGGGCTCGCTCGGTGGCCGTCTCCAGATCAACGACGTGGAGATCGTTGCTGCGAACGAAGGCGACGAATCGCCCGTCGGGGCTGAACTCGGCCATCTCCTCCTCGCCCGGCGTGCTGGTCAGTCGATTCGCCTCCGACCCGTCGATCGTGGCGAAGTACAGATCATCGCCATATGAGATCAAGACGCCCGGATCGTTCGCCGAGTAGCCCGCGATGGCGCGTCGGGCCAGGCCTTCGGCGGCATCCTCGCCTATGGTCGGCAAGGTGGCTAGGGCTTTGGCAATCGGCTCGGCATCGAGATAGGGCTCGGCCTCGCCGCTGGCCGCATCGACCTTCATCAGGCGGCCGTCCCTCGATTGAAGATAATGCTCGCCGTCGAGCCACCGCACCGAGGCGGGCGAGCCGTTGAAATCGGGCCGATCCCCGCCATTCAACACGTCGAAGGTGATCGGCCTCCGCTCCTCCTCGTCATCCTGCACCTCCGGTACCGTCAGCAGACCAACCTCATTCACCAGCCGGAGAACCGGGAATTCGTCTCCCGCCGCAAGTTCATCACCGAAGAATCCCCAGGTCATCAGATTATCATCCGACTCCGGCTCCAGGAGATAGCTCGCCAGCGTGCCGAGCGGATGCGCCGTTCGGACGATCACCGATCCGGCCGGCACACGCCGCGAGGCCGTTTCCACCGTTACCTCGGCCTCGATCGACGCAGGGCCGTGATACCCGCCCCCGTTCCGGCGAACCGCGTCCAGGGTCGCGATCTCGGCCTCAACCTCGATGTCCTCGCGAAGGTGCTCGCGGTCAATCCCGTGCCGTCCGAGCGTGGCGATTGCCGCGTCATGTCCGGGAGGAATCGCGTAAGCGAACGGCCGCCGTACGGTCTTCGTCGGCTCGAATCGGGCCACGAACGCGGCCTCGTAGTCCTTCGGCACCCCGGCGGCGTAACTCTCCGAGGGCCTGGCCCCGGCCGATTCCTCGAAGCCGAGGATCGTCACCGGCTCATCGAACGGCCGGGCCTCGGAACGGATCGGGATGGCGGGGTCGTCGGCATTGGTCGTCTCCGATCGGGCGCGATCGAGCAGTGAATGGATCTCCTCCCGGTGATCGGCGGCCTGCTCCAGCGCCGATCGGACGAAGGCAAGCGTCCCGGTCACGCGGTCCTCGAACGGGGCATACGCATAGGCTTCCGAAAGGATGGAGAGGCGATTGCGCAGGCCCACGTACGTCGTCCCGAACCGTGGATTGGCCGGATACGTCGTCCACTCGGCGTGATCGCGTTCGAAATTCCCGTAGAAGAAGGCGTGCTCCCCGGTCGCCTCGTGGAAGGCATCGGCCACCCCCGGTAGGAACGTTTCCCGAGAAAAGGAGAGGATGTCGGGATGGGTGGCCGGATTCTTCGGGCCGTCGTACGTGATCAGGTATCGGTGGGCCGATCCATTCGTCGTGTGCGTGTCGATGAACAGGTGCGGGTCCCACTCGCCGAGGAACCGGACCAATCCCCGCGTCTCCGGTGCCATCAGCGCGATAAAATCGCGGTTCAGGTCCAGCCCGTCCGCGTTCCCTCGCGTGCCCGTCCCCTGCGCCGGCCCGTCCTGACCCCACCGGTTCTCGGTCGAGAATCGCTCCGCCCCATCGGCGTTGAAGACCGGGGCCACGCACAGGATCACGTCCTGCAGGAGTGGATGCCCCGGCTCGTCCGTGAAGTCGCGGACGAGCATGAGCAGGGCCTCCTTGCCGCAGACCTCCCCCCCGTGGATGGCGCCGATCGCCAGGACCACCAGTTTGCCCGACGCCTTCGCCTCCTCGGCCGAGGCCACCGGCGGGTCGCCGACGATCATGACGGGGATCGATCGCCCCTCGACGGTCGTGCCGAGGGTCGTCAGGCGGACCAGGTCCGAACGCTCGTCGAGCGTCCGACAGAGTTCGACCACCTCGTCGAACCGGGCGGTGGCCTCGAAGTCGCTGCGTTCGGCGACGGTGAGCAGGTCGTCTCCAGCGACGCAGGGCGCAGACAGGAACACCAACGCGATCATCACTCTGAGGTGTCGTCTCATGGGAGTCCTCGGCGGGGCGGCGAGTCGAAGGGCGTGGCGAGATCGAAGCGGGGGGAGAGGAGGACCCCGATCGCGGCGGGCACCTTCGAGGCCGGGCCGCCCGGGTCAGCCGGCCGAGGGACCCCGGAGGCGGCGCCGGGCCAGCACGGCCAGCGCCATCCCGCCGAACAGGGTCATCATCCCAGGCTCGGGCACGGGCGTCGAGGGGTCGGCCGGGCCGGGGCCGATCGGCCCGCCCGGTACCGGGTCGTCCTCAATCGTGACCTCGATCGCGTCGATGACGGCCGTCAGTTCGAGCCACCCCCCTTCCTCGAACCCGAGCTGGAGGAGGAAACGGCGGCTGAAGAACGGCGGCGGGCCCGTGAAGGCATCGATGGGCAGCAGGGTCGGCATCCCCGGGTCGCGGAACAGGTCCGAGGAGGTCCCGGCGAGGTCGAAGTCGGCGACCGACCACGCGACCGTCGGGTCGACCTCCCCGAATTGCTGGTAGCCGTCGAAGGCCTTCCTGTACGGGCTGCTCTGGACGTTGAGGAACAGGTCGCCGCCTCGGGCCGAACGGCCGAATGTCCGGCCCCCGACGGCGACCTCGAAGGTCGAGTCCCCCCCGCCCAGGCGGTACGAGAGGAATTCGCCCGTGTGATCCCGAACGGCGTCGGACGGCGGGATCTGCCGGACGACCAGCGTGGCGTCGAACGGGTCGCCGACCCCGAACTCCGACCCGGCGGCCTCGAATCGGTCGTGATGTCGGACGCCTCCCATGTCGTCGTCGCCGGTCAGGAGGCCGTCGATCGTCCCCCGGAACTGATAGCGGATCGCCGATCCGTCGGCGACGGCGGCGTTCCAGGAGAGGGTGATGAGGGTCAGCAGGGCCGTCCGGGGCCCGGAGCGGAAGCGCATCGGTCGATCCTTCGCCGGGGGTGGGGGCCGCCCCCCTCGGTCATCGGGGGGGCGGCATGCGATGATGTGAGTCGCACAATCGGCGGCCGGCGTCAAGATCGAACGCGTTCGGATCAGTTCCGCAAACTCGACAACGGGGCCGGGATCCGCCCCCCGTGCTGCACGAACGCGGTGCTGCCCCCGGCGGCGTGGATGGGCAGGATGTCCATCTCGCCGAAGAGCCCGCCGAAGACGGCGCGATCGCCCGGGCCCTTGCCGGGGACGGGGATGACCCGCACGGCGGTCGTCTTGTGGTTGATGACGCCGATGGCGACCTCGTCGGCGATCAGGGCGGCGAGGGTCTCGGCGTCGGTGTCGCCCGGGACGGCGATCATATCAAGACCGACCGAGCAGACCGCCGTCATCGCCTCGAGCTTCGCCAGGGTCAGGTCGCCGCAGGCGACGGCGTCGGCCAGCGCCGCGTCCTCGCTCACCGCGACGAACGCGCCCGACAGGCCGCCGACGCTGGAGCTGGCGAAGCTCCCCCCCTTCTTCACCGCGTCGTTGAGCAGCGCCAGGGCCGCGGTCGAGCCGGGGGCACCCAGCCGCTTCACCCCCATCACCTGCAAAATCTCGCCGACCGAATCCCCCACCTCCGGGGTCGGCGCGAGCGAGAGATCGACGATGCCGAACGCCACGCCGAGCCGCGCCGCCACCTCGCGGCCGATCAACTCCCCCACCCGGGTGACGCGGAAGGCGGTGCTCTTGATCTCCTCGGCGATCTCGCCCAGCGTCGGGCGGGCCTTGGCGTTGGTGACGAGGTCCTCGACCGCCGCCTTCACCACCCCCGGGCCGCTGACGCCGATGTTGATCACGCAGTCCGGCTCCCCCGCTCCGTGGAAGGCGCCGGCCATGAAGGGGTTGTCGGTCGGGGCGTTGCCGAAGATCACCAGCTTGGCACACCCGAACCCGTCGTGCGACCGCGTCCGCTCGGCCGTGTCCTTGAGCACATGACCGAGCAGGGCAATCGCATCCATGTTGATGCCCGCCGCCGTCGTGCCGACATTGACCGACGAGCAGACCCGCTGCGTCGTCGAGAGCACGAGCGGCAATGCCTCGATCAGGCGTTTCTCCGCCTCGGTCCACCCCTTCTGCACCTGCGCGGTGAAGCCGCCGACGAGGTCCACGCCCACCTCGGCCGCCGTGGCGTCGAGGGTCCGGGCGACGGCGATCAACCCCTCGGTGTCGTGCCCGGCGGCGACCCCCGCGATCGGGCTGACGGCGATCCGCCGGTTCACGATCGGGATGCCGTAGCGCCCCTGCACCTCCTGGCAGACCTCGCGGAGCCGCCCGGCGTAGTGCAGCAGGCGGGCGCGGATGCGGTCGCACAGGATCGAGACATCCGGAGATCCGCAGCTCTGCAAGTCCACGCCCATCGTCACGGTGCGGACGTCGAGCTTGTGCTGCCGGACCATGCCCAGCGTGGTGAGAACGTCCTCAGTGCGGTACAACGACGTCGCTCCCCTCGGGATTGCGGCTCGAACCGACCCGGACCGGGCGCGGCTCGTTGGTGGCCAGGAAAATGTCCTCGTGCTGCACGAACACCTCCATGCCCAGCCCCGCGCCGAACTGCTCCAGGTCCGATCGCAGCTCGGCCGGCTTCACCTGGGGAGGCAAGAATGCTTCCATGATCAATCGGAAGTTCGGGCCGTCCGACCTCGCGTGCAGGTCGACGATATTGACCCCCCGGTCCGCCAGCTTGCCGGCGATCCGGTAGATATTCCCCGGGCTGTCCTGCCCCAGCACGGTCAGGATGAACCGATCGCCGCCGGGCACCGGGTCCACGTGGTGCCCCTCATCGGGCAAGACGGCGACTTTCAGGTCGAACCGCTCGCCACGGGCGACGATCGCATCGCGGAGCGCTCGGGGGTCAATCACCTCCGGAAAGGCGGCGGCCAGGATGATCGTGAAGTAGCCCCGGAGGACCGTCTGGCTCAATTCAATGATGTTCCCGCCCTGATCGGAAATCGACCCGGTGACCGCGTGGACGATCCCGACGCGGTCGGCGGCCGTGACCGTCACGATATAGGTGTGCATGGGACTCCTGTGTAATGAATATTCGTGTTGCTCGAATCGTCAGGCGACCCGCTGCGGATCCTGGGCGCCCACCCGGGTCGCGCCGCCGTCGAGGCATTCCTTCGGGGGCCCGAGGCGGTCGGCCCGGCAGGCCGCGGCCAGCGCGATCCAGCCGAAGACGAACCCCACCCCGCCGATCGGCGTGATCATCCCCAGCCAGTTGGCCGTGCCGCCGGCGAGCACCAGCAGGTACAGGGTCCCCGGGAAGACGATCGAACCGAAGAGGAACAGCCACCCCGAGGCCTCGATCAGCCGGCTCGGCCCGGTTCGCAGGGCCAGCAACCCCACGGCCAGCAGGGCCAGGGCATGATACATCTGGTAGCGCACGCCGATCTCGAAAGTCTCCAGCGCGTCCGGATCCACCCTCCCCTCCAGCCCATGCGCCCCGAACGTCCCGGCGATCACCGCCACGGCGCCCAGGACGGCCCCGATCCGCGCCCAGCGTGCTCCGTTCATCTGCCTCTTGCCTTTCCGATTCGATTCAGTTCGATGCAATTCGATGGCTCGATGCGTCGCGAACGACGACACAACCCCCTGTCTGATCGTTCGCGCCGACCGACCTCTCCCCCTCATTGTCGCCGCGTCGGCAACCTGCCTCAACTCGGGCGTGCTCGCCGACCCCGCCGGCCCGGCCGCCTTCTCCTCCTGGGTCACTCCTCGCCCGGCAATTCGCCGATGCGAATGTTCCGGAAGCTCAGGTCCGTCGTCGGGTCGTGCCCCTGGATGCTGATGACCCCCGGCGCCGCCTTGAATCCGTTGCGCCCGTTGTCGGCCGGCTCACGGTCGTCGTGCCAGTCGGTCACCTGATATCCATTCACCCAGACGGCGAAGTGGTTGCCGTGCGCGATCAAGGTCTTGGTGAACCACTCGAAGTCGTCGGCCACCACCTTCCGCGCGGCCACCCGGCGATAGATCGCCCCCGTGCCGTAATCGACCGGCTTGGTGCGGTCGTCACCCTCGTATTCGTTGCGGATCTGCGACTCGTACCCGCTCCAGAACTCCCCCGGGATCGCCCGGAAGAAGATGCCGCTGTTCAGGTGCTCGCCGTTCGAGAAGATGTCGAGTTGCAGGATGAAGTCGTCGTACTGCCCCTCGGTCTGGATGTCCCCCCGGCCGTTCGACACGTTCAAATATCCTTCATCCGTCACCGAATAGACCGACTCCCCGCCGTCGAGCACCTTCCAGCCCGTCAGGTCCTCGCCGTTGAAAAGGGGTTCCATCGCCTCGGGCTTCAGCTCCACATCGCGGAGCATCAAGGTCGCCCCCTCTCCCACGCGGAACCCGACGGCCTGCCGCACCGGGCCGGACACGAGGTACTTCTCCCGGAACACCCCGGCGGCGAGGAACTCGCCGTCCCGGGTCTCCGTCCTCCCGTCGATCCCCTCGGCGTCGGCGGTCACCTCGTAGCGATCCCAACTGTCCGGCGCGGTCGGGCCATCCGAGCCGAGGACCAAGAGCGCGGCGGGCTTCGTGTCGGGCCGGATCAAGGCCATCAGCGCATCGCCCGCCCCCGCGTATCGGCTGGCGAATCGGATCGTGCTCGGGCCGAACTCGGTGGTCGTCCGCACCACGGCCGGCCCCCGGATGACCAGGGCCCCGTCGACCACCGCAACCGCCTCGGCCGGGTTCTCCGCCCTGACCGTCCAGCCGAAGGTCGTCTCGCCGTCGAAGAGCTGGATCCAGCCCGCGGCGACCTCCTCGGCCGACAGGGCGTTGGCGGTCTCCTCCTCGGCCCGGACGCTCGGGCCGAGCAGGACCAGCAGCGCGGTCGCGGCCAGGGGAACGACGGGCGTCCAGCGGTTCCGGATCAGAGTCATGGCGCGGGCTCCGAGGGGTGCGGCGTCCAGCAGGATCTCCCGGCATCATACCGGCAATCGATCCCGTTCGGCCAGCATGCCGCATCGCTGGGCCCGCCCGCGTCCCTCCCCCCTTGCCCCGTCAGCCCCCGCTCCCCGGCCGGCGACGCGACTCAAGGGACGAGTCGAGGCGCCGCCGGCACCCCTCTCAGCCCCAGGGCCGACGCCCTCGCCTCGGCCGCGAGGAACAGCGAGCCGGTCACGCAGATCAGGCCCGAACCCGGCGTGATCCTCCTGGCCTCGCTCAGGGCGAGCGTCGGGTCGGCGGCGGTCACGCACGGGGGGCCGCCGAGCTGCGCGACGGCCTCGGCCACCGTCTCGGGATCGACCGCGCGCGGGTTCTCGACGAACCGGGTGGCGACCACCGCCCCGAACATCGGCAGCAAGGCCCGGAGCTGGCCGGGCAGGTCCTTGTCGCGGCTCGTCCCGAAGACGAGCGTGCGGGGGACCTCCGGGAAGCACGACTGCAACGTCTCGGCCAGCGCCCCGGCCGAGGCGACATTGTGCGCCCCGTCGATCACCAGCCAGGGGGCCTCCCCCACCACCTCGACCCTCGCCGGCCATCGCAGGCCGGCCAGACCCCGCACGACCGCCTCGACCGACAGATCCAGCGTCGGGTCCGATTCCCCCAAGGCGTCGAGCGCCGCCACCGCCACGGCGAGGTTCCTCGCCTGGTGCTCGCCCGGCAAGGGGCAGGCGAGCGACCCCCAGTCGCGCCTCCAGGTCCGGACGGCCACCCGGCCGTTGTCGGGGCGAGCCGGCGGGGGCGTCGGCCGTTCGTAGGAGTACGCGAAATCGACGCCGATCTGGCGGATCGGGCAGCGTCGCGCCCGGGCGATGCGCCGGATCACCCCCCGCGGCTCCGCCTCGGCCACGCCGACCACCGCCGGGGTCCGGCGCTTGAGGATCCCCGCCTTCTCGGCCGCGATGTGCCCGAGCGTCGGCCCGAGCTGCCGGACGTGGTCGAGCGAGATCGACGTGATGACCGAGACGGACGGCCGCACGACGTTCGTCGAGTCGAGCCGCCCCCCCATCCCCACTTCCAGGGCCACCGCCCGGCAGCCGGATCGGGCGAAGTGGAGCAGGCCCATCGCCGTCGTCACCTCGAAGAAGGTCATGCCGACCGGCGCCGGCCATCGCCGCTCGACCTCCTCGACGCTCGGGAGCACCGCTTCGTACAGGTCGACCAGGTCGCCCGGGTCCATCATCGCGCCGTCGATGACGAACCGTTCCTCCAGGCGGTGCAGGTGCGGCGAGGTGAACAGGCCCGTCGTGATCCCCCCGGCCGAGAGGCTCGAGGCGATCATCGTCGAGGTGGATCCCTTCCCCTTCGTCCCGGCGACGTGGACGATCCGCAGGTGGCGTTGCGGGTCGCCCAGCCGGCGGAGCAGGCGCCGCATCCGGGCCAGGCGGAGCTCGGTCGAGGCGGCCGAGGCCGGCATGCCGACCCGTTCGTAATCGAGCCGGGCGTAGAGGCGGTCGAGGCAGTCCCGGTAGGCGTCGGTGCTCAAGGCAGGTCGGGCCTGGTGGGGTGAAGGTCGCGCGTAGGGTCGTGAGACACGGGGACGGCTCCCGACCCTTCCAGATGGTCGTCGTCGTCGTCGGGGTCGGGGTCGTCCAGGCCGAACGGGGGCCTGAGGGCGTGCTCGGCACACGAGCGGACGGCCCCCAGCAAGTCCTGGAACGGCCCCCCCTTCAACAGGATGCGGGAGGCCCCGCCGGCCAGGGCGAGCAATCGGCCGTCGGCCTGGCCGTCGCCGGTCAGGATGACCACCTGGAGGCCGATCGCCAGCGGATCGAACCGCAGGGCTTCCAGCACCTGCAGCCCGTCGCGCCGGGGCATCCAGAGGTCGAGCACGAGCACGTGCGGGTGATGCTTCCGCACCTGAGCGATGGCCTCGTTGCCGTCGGCCGCCTCCCAGACGGTCATGCCGGCGTCCCGCAGGCAGTTGGCGGTCACGGTGCGCAGGGCGTCGTCGTCGTCGGCCACCACGATCGTGTAGCGTTCGGATCGGGCCACAGTCGTCCCCCCTTCTGCTCGGCGACGCTCGCGACGAGGCGGGTTGGATTCCTCGACGGGACGTGCCTGGCCGTGCGTTCGGATCGTCGGGTTCAGCGTGGCAAGACCTGCGGTGGCGACTCTCTCGCGTCCAAGCATACCCCGACTCCCGCCCGGGCCGCCATGCCGGTTCCGCCCGATTGTGGATCGATGGGAGCACGGACTGTTCCCGACGCCCCGCGGCTCGTATCGTGGCATCGTGGCGGGCACCCCGGGCCGATCCCCGACGTCGCGATCGGCCCGGGCCTCCTCTGCGAGCGCCGGCCCGCCCCGACCGGAGGGCCTCCCGAAGCCATGATCCGCGTCCCCCGACCCTCGCAGATTCCCGCCGCCCGGGCCGGCCTGGCCGTGCTCGGGCCGATCGGGCCGGACGGCTCGGGCGTCTCCTACCGGGCCTGGTCCCCCGGCGAGGGGGACGCGGTGACGCTCTGGATCGACGGCCGGCGCTCCGAGGAGGACCCGATCCGGGCCGAACGCCTCGCCCGTCAGGCGTTCGCCCTGGGACGGGTCCGGCACCCGAACCTCGCCCAGGTCCTGCGGTTCGAATCCCTCGGCGGCCGCCTCGCCCTGGTCGAACGCCCCGGCGGCCCCGTCCGGGCCGAGGCCCCGGATCCCCCCGAATCGAACCACGAACCCCGGCACCGCCCCGGCCCCTCCTCCGTCCGCCGCGCCGTCGGCGAGGCGCTCCAGGCCGCCCGGGCGGTCCAGGCCCTGCACGCCCTCGGCCTGAGCCACGGCAACATCGGCCCCGAGTCGCTGGTCGAGCTGGCCGACGGCCGGGTGATCCTCGCCGGCCTCGGCCGCATCCCACCCCCCCCGGAAGACCGCGAGGGGGCCGAGCCGCCCGCCTTCCCCGACCCCTCGGCCGAGCGGTCGGACCTCGACGCCCTCGGCCGGGTCCTCTACGAACGGCTCACCGGCACCGCCCCCGGCCGCTCGCCCGACCCCGCCGACACCCCCCCGCCCGAGTCGATCAACCGCCGCGTCCCCGCCAGCGTTTCCGCCGTCATTCGGAGGCTCCGCCTGCCGGCCGCCGACGGCGGCTTCGGGTCGATCGCCCCGGCCGTCGCCGAGTTGGAGCGGATCGTCGGCGCCCCGACTGCTGAGACGTTCCTCCCCCGGCAAGAGCTGGTCGACGCCTACCGGTCGTTCGCCCTGGCTTATGCCGAGGCCCCGAGCGCCCGCCTGCGGAAGCTCGTCACGCTGGGCTTCTACGGCGGGACGGGGGCATTAGCCCTGCTCGCCCTGCTGCTCGCCTTGCCGAGCCTGGCCCTCGGCCTGATCCACCTGATGCTCATGACCGCCGCCTTCGGGTTCATCGTGGGAGGGGTCCGGCGCGGTGGGCCCGTGTTCGACCGGGTCCGGCGCTTCGTCCTCGGCGGTCGGGGTCGCGACCTGGCGACGGTCGCCGCGGCGGTGGTGCTGGGCCTGCTCGGCCTGAAGGCGGCCGGATTGCTCGGCATCATGATCGCCCTGGGGATCGTCGCGGCCATCCTGGCCGGGGTCCGCGAGGCCTTGATCGACGACCGCCTCGCCCAGGAGCGCCGCGAGCCGATCGAGCGGGCCTCGGCCCTGCTCCGGGACCTCCGCGTCCACGGCCTGACCGAGCCGGCCGTCCGATCCTTCGCCGTCGACCACGGCGGCGAGCACTGGGGGCCGCTCTTCCTGGGCCTCTTCGGCGACGACGCCTACCGGGCCGTCGCCCAGCGTCGGGCGTTGCCCTGGCCCGATCGCCTGCTGCGGGTCGAGCTGCTCGGCCGGGTGGCTCGCTTCCTCGACACCCGCCTGAGCCTCCGCCGCGACGAGCGCGATCGCACCGTCCTGACCGCCCTCGAAGAGGCCCGTCTCCAGGCCGCCGAGGTCCCCGAGCTGACCGCCCGCCGCCGATCGTGGCGGATCGGCCCGGCCCTGATCGCCCGCGCCCGGGCCTTCGAACGCGGCGAAGGCCCGCCCGGCGGCAACCTCGCCGCCTCGCTGGCCGAGGCGGTCCGGGACCCCGAGTCCGCCCTGGTCGCGGTCGAGGCCGAGACGTCCCTCGACCGCCTCCGGCGCCGGGCGATCACCCTGCTGGACACCCTGACCGGCCCTCGCGTCCGATTGCTCGTCGGCCTGGCCCTGCTGGCCGGGTTCCTCGCCTGGGCCCATCAGAACCGCCTGATCCCCCGGGAAACCCCTTCGGAGCTGGTCGAGGCCGCCCGGTCGCCCGAGGAGCTCGACCTCGCCGAGATCGGCCGGTCGCTCGACGCCCGCCGCCAGTCCCTCCAGGCCGAGGCGTCCCGGGCCCAGCCGCTCCGGGCTGAGGTCGCCCCCCGCCTGCTCGCCCTGCTCTTCCGCTACGTCGGCGCCGGCCTGGCGGCGTTGATCCTCCTGGCCTCCTCCCTGTCGGCCGGGCGATCGGTCGCCCTGGCGTCCCTCGGGGCGGCGCTGGTCGCCCTGTTCGGGCCTAACCTCGGCCTGCCGCTCGGGTTCAGCCTCGGCCTGGCCCTCGCCCTGGCCCTGGTCGTCCCGGCCGTCGTGCGTCGCCTTGTCTGAGTTTCAGGGATTGCCCATGTTCCCTGAATTTCCTTGATCTAGCCAGGTTCCCGCAAATCCCAGGGTTCTCTGCTCAAGGTAGACCCCGCACCTTCCGATCGTTGAAGACGGGCGGTCAGGATCGACCGGCCGGGCTTGATCGAACCAGGAGGGTGAGGCGCGATGGATCGCGACGGACCCGACAGGGAGCGGAATCCGGGACAGGGCGAGGGCGTCGGCGACGGCCAGGGCGAGGGCCGCGCCCGGGCCGTGCCCGTCGTATTGCTGGAAGCCCTGACCCTGCTGATGTTTGTGCTGGGGGTCGGGGGGACCTGCGCCCTGGTCATCGCCGCGCACCAGCGGGTCGGGCCGGAGGAGCCTCCCGCGGCCGTCGTGGCGTTGCCCGCCTCGGGCGTCGGCACCGCGACCGGCCCGGCCGAGGACGTCCCGCCCTCCGAGGCCGCGCCCGAGCCGGAACCCGAGCCTGAGCCTGAGCCTGAGCCAATCCCGGAACCCGTCCCCGAGCCCGTCCCCGCGCCGGCGGTCGACCTGACGGCCGAGGCCCTGGCCGAGATCGCCGCGAGGCGGGCGAGGCTGGCCGAGAAGGTCGATCGGGTCTCGCGTCGGGTGGCCGAGATCGGCGGCAGCGTCACCGAGGCGGGGCGGCGGATCGAGGCATTCCTGACCGAGGCGAGGGAGTCCGACCGGCGTCGGCTCCGCCTGGCGGCCGAGGCCCAGCAACTGGAGGCCGAGCTGCAACTGGTGGCCCTGGAACGGGATGTGCTCGAACGCCAGAGGAATCAGGCCGAGCAACAGCATCGCCGGAAGATCGAGCGTCCCGGCTACGCCATCCTCCCCTACCGGGGGCCCTCCGGCACCTGGCGGCGGCCGATCCCGGTCGAGTGCCGCAACGGGATGGCCGTGATGGAGCCGGGCGGCATGAGCTTCTCGATGGTCGAGCTGGCCGCCATGCCCGGCCGGTCCGGGCCGTTCGGCGCGGCGGTCAAGCGGCTGGCCTTCCTGCTCGAACAGCAAGGGGCACCCGGCGGCGAGCGGGTCGAGGCGTACGTCCTGTTCGTGGTCCGGCCCGACGGCATCCGCCCGTTCTACGAGGCCCGGTCGTCGCTCGACGCGGTCGGGATCCCTTATGGGTACGAGCTGGTCGACCAGGATTGGGAGGTCGAGTATCCCGCCTGGGACGACCCTACTATCTGGGAATCGCTCGATGCCTCGCTCCAGTCCGACCCGCCCGACTGGGACGCCGCCGCCGCGACCGGCGACGACCCCGGCCTCGCCGGGCTGGGGGGCGACGGCGGGTACGGCGGCCTCGGCGACCAAGGGGGGATGGCCGGCGGGATCGGCGAGCCGAGTCCCCTGGGCGTCCCCTCGTATCCCGGAGGGGCCGCGATCGCCGACGAGCTGCGGAGCCTGGCCGAGCTGGTGCCGGACGCTCCCGTCGGCCTGCCCGGCGAGCCGAGGGCCGGCTCTGGCCTCGGCCGTCGAGGCCCCGGACCCGGAGGGCATTCGGGAGAGTCGGGGCTCGGGGCGGGAGGCCCGGGGGCCGACTTCCGGGGGGGGCCTCCCCCCGCCGGCACCGCCGGGCCTGAGGGGTCGATCGCCGCGGGATCCAACCGCCGAGGGGCCTGGTCGAGCATCGTCGAGCCGGAGGTCCCGGGCCTCGACGGCCTGCCGGGGGGCGACCGGTCGGAACCCGGCTCCCGAATCGCGGCCGGGTCGGGCCTGGCGGGTCGGCCGGGGATGGGGGCCGGTGGCGGTGGCTCGGGCAATCCAACCGGGGGGCGAGGCGTCCCGGGGGGCGGCGGCGGGACCGGCCTCGGCCTGCGGGACGGCGAGCCGGGATCGGGCCGGCCGGGCCTTGCCGTGCCGGGCCTGGATGAGCTGCTCGGTTTCGACGGCGATGGCCAGGCCGGGGGCCGATCGGGCGGCGTGTCGGGGGCCGGGCCCGGCGAGCCGAACGGCTCGGGGGCCGGGGCCGGGCTGCCCTCGGGTGAGCCGAACCCGGGCGATCCGTCGGCCGAGGGGGATCGGCGGTCGGCCTCGGGGGATCACGGTGAAGGGGAGCCGGGCGGATCGGCCTCACCGTCGTCGGGATCGAGTCCCGGATCGGGGTTCGGCTCCGGTCCCGGTCGGCGTCGGATCGAGCTGGTCGTGGCCAGCGGCCGCAAGGGGGTGACGATCCACCCGGGCGGCTACCGCCTGAGCGAGGAGACGGTGAAGCAGGATGACGGGCGGCTGATGAAGGCGATCGAGGCGGTCGCGGCGTCGGAGCGGCGGAAGCAGCCGGCCAGCGACCCGGTCCCATCGGTCCGGTTCCTGGTCGAGCCGGGGGGCTACGGCCTCTACTGGTCGGCCCGCAGCCAGGTCGAGCTGGCGAGGCCGGAGTGGCCGATCACCTGGCAGGCCAGCCAGCCGAGGACCTTCTCCCTCTTTGGATCGGAGCGTTGGTGATGAGCACGGCCACATCGTCGAACCGATCGGACGCGGCGGCCGCCTGGAAATCGCCGGGCCGGGTGCTGCTGGAGGCGACCGCCCTGGTCCTGCTGGTCGTCGGCCTGGGGGCCTGGATCGTCCGCATTCCGAAGGCAGAGCCGGTCGCCGCGGTCGATCCGGCGGTGGTCGAGGCCGAGCCGCCGGCCGAACCGGTGCCGGAGGTCCTGCCGGAGGAGGCGGTGCCCGATCCCGAGCCGCCCCCCCTTCCCGACCCGGTACCGGAGCCGGAACCCGAGCCGATCGGACCCGATCCGGTCGCCCTGGCCCGGGCCGAGGAGGAGTTGAACGCGGTCGAGGCGGCCTTGCGGTCGGCCGAACAGGAGGAGGCCCGGCTCGCCGCCGAACGGGAGACGACCGAGCTCCGGACCCTGGCGGCCGATCGGACCGCGGCCGAGTCGGCCGAGCGGCTCCGACGCGAGGCCGAGCGGGTGGCCGAGGCCCGCGCCAACATCGCCGTGTTGCAGCAGGAGCGCGACCGCTTGAATCGGGTGATCGCCGCGATCGGGGCCGCCCCGCCGCCGAGGGAGGCGCTCAACACCAGCCGGAGCCCGGTCGCCCGGACGATCACCGGCGAGGAGTACCACTTCGAGATCCGCGGGGATCGGGTCGCGTTCATCGACCTCGACCGATTGCTGGAGAAGGCCCAGGCGGACGCGAAGCTCCGCCTGCGGATGACCGGCTTGAACACGCGGGGGGTCTCCGGGACGGTCGGGCCGATCGGGGCCTTCTCGATGTCGTACCAGATCGGGCCGACGGGTGTCGGGATCTCGGCCGACCCGAGGCGGCCGGCGGCGGTCTCGGCCTCGTTCGGGCTTCAGGGGTTCGAGATCGTGCCGACGCGGGCCCAGCGGGGCGAGCCGTTCGAGATGGCCCTGTCCCCCGTCTCGGAGGTCGGCCGGGTCCTCCAGCGCCTCGATCCGGGGCGGACGACCATCACCCTCTGGGTCTATCCGGACGGCTTCCCGCTCTACAGGAGGCTCTGGGACGCCCTGCACGAGTACGGCTTCACCATCGCCGCCCGCCCCTTGCCCGAAGGCATGCCGATCCGAGGCGGGCCGAACGGCTCGCGGTCGGCCGGGCAGTGACCGGGGCCGTCGCGGAACATGGTCCCCGTGCCGAACCAACGGGCCGGGGGTGTGGAGAGGTCGGGTTGTCAAAGAGCGGGCGGACGGGGTGGACGGGTTGTATGACGGATCAGGGGGACGCGGTCCGGGAGAGGTAGCGGCCGCCGGAATCGTCGGCGATGGCGCGGAGCTGGGCGGAGCCCCGGCCGCCGCCGAGGTCGATGCAGTGGATCGGGGTGCGGTCGGTGTTGCGGGTGAGGATGGTCGTGTCGGTGCCGCCCGGGAATTCGCCGTCGGTCAGCAGGAAGACGGCGTCGGGGCGGAGGCCGAGGGCGAGCTTCATCGAGGCCCGGGGGTCGGTCCCCCCCTCGGGGGCGATCGTGTTGAGCCAGGCGGTCGCGGCCCGCTTCCCCTTCGTGTCGGCCGACTGGGGGATGCCGCCGGCCATCGGGATCGAGCGCTCGTTGAAGAAGATGACCAGGAAGCGCTGGGGGTAGCGCAGGCCGTTGATGCAGCGGCGGAGTTCCTGCCGGGCCCGGTCGATCCGGGAGTCGTCGTCCATGCTGCCGGAACAATCGACGACGAAGACGAAGAAGGACCCTTTGGCCCGGATGCCGAAGAACGAGGTCTGCTGCCAGGCGGGGATGCTCCGCCAGTCGATCGAGCCGTCGTAGGGGTCGCCCGGCGATCCGCGGCGTTGGTCGGCCAGGGCGTTGGCCGATCGGACCGTCGGGCCGACGCGGCGCGGGGCGGGGTCGGGCTTCGGGTCGTCGGCGGCTTCCGGCTTCGGGTCGTCCGCGTCTGGCCGCGACGTCGAAGGAGAGGGCGGATCATCGGAAGGCTTCGAGCCGTCGGCGAGGGAGGGAGGGACGAGGGCCGAGGCACTCAACACGGCGAGGACCAGGAACTCTCGACGCGGCGTCTGGGTCGGCGTCGGCGTCGGCTCAGCGGGCGAGGATCGTCGCATGCGAAGCTCCGAAGGCTGGGGGGCCGGATCGGGAGGAACCGGGCGAGCACTCCGACCGGATCGGATCGAAGCCCCGGGACGCATTGACCTTTGACGCCGTCGGTCCCCATGATAGTCGAAGTCGATCGGCGATCGACCCGCCGGAATGTCCCTCCACCCGCCCTGCGACCGCCCGAGCCACGTCGTCGTGCCGTGATCCTTCCCGGAGCTTCCTGCCTTGTTTGAGGTCCTGACCACCGCCGACTGGATGACGCTCGGCGGGACGATCCTGACGTTGATCGCCCTGGAAGGGTTGCTCAGTGCCGACAATGCGCTGGTCTTGGCGGTGATGGTGCGTCACCTGCCGCGCGAGCAGCAGAAGAAGGCGTTGCGGTACGGGATCATCGGCGCGTTCGTCTTCCGGTTCATCGCCGTCTTGCTGGCGGCGAAGATCCTGGATTACTGGCAACTGGAGGTGGTCGGCGGGATCTATCTGCTGCAACTGGCCGTCCGCCATTTGATCAGTGGGGAAGACGAGCCTCATTACGACGAGCCGGAGCCGAGCGCCCTGCCCGAGCCGGCCTCGGACGCCGTGAGCCAGGGGACCGAGACCACCGTGCCCGGCGAACAGGCCGCGCCGGCGTTGCACGAGACGGCCGCTCCGAAGCGTCGGCGGCATCGCGGGGGCTTCTGGGCGACGGTCGCGGGGGTCGAGATGGCGGACATCGCCTTCTCGATCGACTCGATCCTGGCCGCCGTGGCGATCGCCGACGGGATGCCGGAGCGCCTGCAGGAGGTCGAGTTCGGGTTCTTCACGCTCAAGACCTGGGTGATCTACATCGGTGGGGTCCTCGGGATCATCACGATGCGGTTCGTGGCCGGGTACTTCCTGCTGCTGCTGAACCGGTTCAAGGGGCTGGCGGTCGGGGCGTACTTGCTGGTCGGCTGGATCGGGTTGAAGCTGATCGGCTCGGGGTTCCATCACGCCCTGTATCGGGGGGAGGATCGCCTGACCGGCGGCTGGAAAGATCAGGTGCCCGAGTGGCTGGCCCACAACCTGGAGATGCCGAGCTGGTTCTTCTGGAGCGGGATGGTGTTGATCCTGGTGTTGAGTATGGTGTTGAGTCCTGGGAAGAGTAAGCGGTAGGCGGTAGGCAGTAACGAAGGAGGCAGCGCTCTTCTCATGGTGAGGGCGAGGGCTGACTCCGTCCCCCTCGCCCCGCTTGCGGGGAGAGGGGTCACTGGCGGGATCGCAACGCTCGGCGGGTCGGCCGACGGCCCCCTACCCGGCCTGCGGCCACCCTCTCCCCCGAACGGGGGCGAGGGTTGGGAGAGGGTGGAGTGAAGAGGGGCCGTGGCCAGGCTCAGGCGTAGGTGACGCCTTCGCGGGAGAGGGCGGTCTGGAGGGCGACGGCGGCGTCGCCGAAGCGGTCGGGGCCGGTGAAGCCGTAGCTGGCCTCGGCGACGACGAGGTGGGGTTCGAGGACGCAATAGCCGTCGAACCCCTTGGCCACGGCGTCGGTGATGAGCTGGGGGATCATCCCCTCCCCCTCGCCGGCGGGGACGTTCTTCTTGAGCTTCGTGTCGTAGTCCTTGACGTGGAAGTGCTGGACGCGGTCGCGGAGCAGGTTCCAGGCCTTGTCGACCGGCTGGCCGACTTCGAGGTAATTGGCCGGGTCGAAGGCGTGGGCCAGCGCGGGCGAGTTGACGGCGTCGAGCAAGTCCTTGACCCGGTCGGCCGTGTCGCCGTAGATGCCCTTCTCGTTCTCGAGCAGGAGGGTCACGCCGCGTTCCTCGGCGATCTTGGCCTTGGCGGCCATGCGGCGGACGACCTCGTCGCGGTGGCTTTCCGGCTCGGTCCCCTCGGGGATGTAATAGGAGAAGATCCGGATGCGGGGGCACTCGTAGAAGTCGCACAGGTCGAGGGCGATCTTGTAGCGTTCGAGGTGGGGCTCGAACGGCTCGTCGGCCTTGATCTTGCCGATGGGGGAGCCGAGCGCGCTGAGGCCCATGCCGCGCTCCTTGAGCATGGTGCGGAACTGCTCGTGCTGCTCGCCGGTCAGGTCGAGCACGTTGGTTCCGAAGATGGAGCGGAACTCGACGAAGCGGATGCTGTGGATCAAGAGGGTGTCGAGCTGCTCGGCGGGGTCGGCCGAGATCTCGTCGGCGAAGGCGCTCAGGTAGATCATGGGGCGGTCTCGGTTTTGCCGGGGGTGGGTGGGATCGGTTCCGGTCTACGGGCTGGTCCCGATGTCGGAGACACCCGGGGCGGTGGGACGGCGATCAATGCCCGCGATTCTACCACTCCGACGCCTTTCTGCGAACGGTTCGCAGCCCCAAAGCCGACCGGATGCCCCGGTCGCACCCCGGGCGACCGGCGGGCGGTCGGCCTCCGTCGGCGGGCGGTCCGAGGTTCGGGCGGGGACGAATCCAGGGGCGATCAGGCCCCGGGACGCGGATCGCCGGGGGTCGCGGGGGCACCGGAGGGGGACTCGGGGGGGCCGCCCGGTGCGCCCGGGTGCGCCTCGGGACGCGGCCAGGTGCGCCGCCGATCGAGGGACGGGGCGTTGGGCAGTTCGGGGCGGTTGCCATTGTCTTGATTGGGGTTATGGCGGACGGTCGGGGTGACGGAAGGGGCGTCGGGCCGTTCGTTTCGGGATTCGAACGCCTCGGGGGCCGGGGCGGCGGCGGTCGGAGGCGGAGCCGGGGGATTGTACCGGGGGGGGATCGCGGGCGGCTCGTGGGGGGCCGTCGAGCGGAACCATTCGGAGGCCGGGCGGCTTGAGGCGGCGAGCCGGTCCTGGTGGAGGACCCGGGTGTCCATCTTCGAGCGTTCGACCTTGAGGTTCACGACCATCGAGAGGCTGCGCTGCATGTCCCGGAGGGCCTCGCGGCGGTAGCGCTGGCGGAGCTGGCCGTCCTTCGAGGTGTCGAGGAGGGCGGCGGTCTCGACGGCGAGGCGCTGGGGACCCTCCTCGTCGTCCCAGGCGATTGGGCGGAGGTCCCGGAGGCGGTCGATCCGGTCGACGACCAGGGCGCGGAGCCGGGCGAGGGCGTCGGGGTCGTCGGCCAGGCCGGGGGCGGCGTCGGGCCGGATCGCCCCGGGGCTGACGCGGGCGACGAGGTCGCGGAGGCGTCGGGCGTCGACGTGGGGATCGTCCTCGAATTCGGCGGTCCGGCCGGTGAGGCGGAGGGCCGTATCGAGGTCGGAGCCGGCCCAGCCCTGGCCCGAGTCGAGCAGGTGGAGCAGGGTCTGCCAGTGCCGGACGAGCCAGTCGATGCCGAAGGCGCTGGCCTGCAACTGGGAGACGACGGCCTCGGGGTCGTCGCGGAGCCCCTGGGCCTTGCGCCGGATGGCGTGGCGTCGGGATTCTTCCCACCGGCGGACGGCCTCGCGGGTGGCCGGCTGGAGGCGGGCCTCCTCGGCGTCGGCGCAGCGGAGGTAGCGGACGTATTCCATGGCGGCCGACCGGATGAGGGCCTCCTCGGAGTCGGTCTGCGGCAGGTGTTTGGCCACCCAGCGGTCGGCGATGAGGATGAGCCGCTCGGCCTCCTCGTCGCAGAGGGGGCGGCGGGCGGTCAGGCCGTGCGAGACGGCGTTGAACGAGCTGGCGAGCTTGCCGGCCTCGGTGCGGGGGCCGGTCGCGTGCGAAACGGAGTCGGAGGGGGTCGCCATGGGGAGGGTCCTTGGATTCGGGTGGTGTCGATTCGAGGCAAGGGGCCATGACAGGGAGGGGCCGGCCGGGCCGGGGGCGATCGGGTTCGATCGCGGGATCGGATCGGGGCCACACTTGATATCATCAGGAAATCGGGGAGTCTTAGTCACAAAACCTGAGAAGAACGATGACGCGGGACCGGGACGACCCGGAACACGGAGCATCGTCCGATGGGGGATCCTCGCCCCATGGGGCGCTGGAAGCGGTCGTCGTCGACCTTTCACTCAACGATGGTGGGATTTTCCAGGGTGGCCCCGATCGGCGAGCAATCGGGGTCGCGGAGCGACGAGAGGCTTCGGTGCGGCCTCCGATCGCCTCGTGCGGCCGCGCCGCCCCGGTTGGCGAGCAACCGGGGCTACCCTGGACGGATCAATGGAGTCGGATCGGTGCGTGTTCGACGACTTGATGGCATCCTGCGGGAGGGAGATGGCGATGGGGGCAGACGGTGGCGATCGGTGAGCCGTGAGGTAGGATGGTGCGGGAGAGGTCGGTGACGCGGGAAGGCGAAGGGGGGAAATGTCCCCGGAGGCAAGCCCCGTCAGGCGGCAGGGATTCGGTGGATCGGTCGGACGGACGCTCGCTCGGATCGGGAAGGGGTCGCGCCATGTTCTGGCTCTGGATGTTCTTGATTTACTGGCTCTTGCTGTTCGTGGCCTCGTTCATCGTGACCGAGTACGGTCAGCGATACTTTTATGATGAGGTGACGCCGCTTGCGGGGCTGAAGGTGGGGGCGAGCTCGCTGGCGATGGCGGCCTTCCTGACGTGGTGGGACCCGTCGAGCGTGGACATGGTGACGACCGACGTCGCGTACACGGCGATGCTGGCGATCGCCGGGTTCGTGCTGTTCTGCCTGGTGTTGCAGTTCCATGCCTCGCATGCGCTGCTGCTGGGGCCGGTGGCGGTGGTGCTGGTGGCCTTCACGGCGGCGATGGCGATGGACAGCCTGAAGGCCGGGCCGAGGGCGAACATGCGCGATCGGCCGATCCCGCCGCAGCAGCGTTCGATCCGCAAGTCGGCCTCGTCGACGGTGAACATGCCGACGCAAGGGGATGAAGAACCGGCCCCGACGCCCGAGAAGGCGACGGCGCCGGCGGGGCCGTGAATCCCCGATCGTTCGTCGTGCGGAGACGCGCTGCGCCGCTCGCGCATCACTTGCCCGGGTCGCTTCGATGGCTCGCCAGGCGCGGTCGTGGAGCGGCGTGAGGGCTCGCACTCGAACGCGAACTGGACTTGGTGGGGCACCGCGTCGCCTCGTGCGGCTGCGCGCCCCGGTTGCTCGCCAACCGGGGGTACCTGAGACGCATCGTTGTGTCAGTTCTTGTGATACCGAATCGCCCGGAAGAATTCCCTTTGTAGGGTCCGCTGTGCGGACCGATCTCCTGACAGTCTTGAGGGATCGGTCCGCAGAGCGGACCCTACAAGCGAAGACTGATCCGGGCGATTCGTGATGATACGCGCGATCAGGCGGCCGGGGGCAGCCGGAACGCATGATGAAACACGTTTTCGATTGTGCGATCAGGAGAGCTGGGCGAGGATGCCGGGGAGGACCTCGGCGAGGCGGTCGGAGGCCTCGACGGCGTGCTCGCGGAGGGTCCAGAGGTCCTTGACGCTGCTCGGGCGTTTCATGAGGGCGCCGAGGGTGGCGCCGAGGCGGAAGCCGCCGGTGGGGCCCATGACGGTGAGGACCTCGGGGGGGAGGTCGGTGTCGGCCTCGTCGCTGACGACGCGGATGGCGAGGAAGCGCTGGCCGCGGTCGGCGCAGAGGGAGGCGACGGCGGCGGTCTCCATGTCGACGACGTCGGCGGCGAAGCGGTCGCGGAGGGCGGCCTTCTCGGCGGCGGTGCGGACGATTTTCGAGGCGGTCAGGAGGCGGCCGGGGCGGAACCGGATTTTGGAGGACGGGGAGGATTCGGGGGGGGTGAAGGGGATGACGAGCGGGGGATCGTCGGGGCGGTTGGCGTCGAGGATCTCGGTCGGGAAGACGATGTCGTTGCGCTTGAGGGTCGGATCGAGGGCGCCGCAGAAGCCGGCCGAGAGGAGCCACTTCGGCCGGTGGCCGCCGATGAGGCGTCTGGCCCCCTTGGTCGCGAGGTTGCGGCCGACGCCGGAGACGATGAGGGTGACGACGGTCTTCCCTCCGGCCCCGAGCACCCCTTCGGTGACGGAGCGGTTCGAGCCTTCGGGGTCGGAGTAGGTGCGGACGTCGTGCAGGAGCTCGACGATCGGGTCGGCCTCGATGGGCAGGGCGATCACGATGCCGACGTCGGACGGTTCGGGGGCGGGCAGGACCTGGTTCATGCGTCTGGGTCGGTCGGTCGCGGGTCGGTGCGAGGCGGAATGTGAGGGGTCGGCCCTGAAGGATGGCCGAGGGAGGCGTCGGAAATCAAGAGGGGCGTCCGGGGTGATCGTCGCGGTGTCGTGCAGGGTGTCGGCCCCCCTCACCCGGACGGCGGCCCCCCTCTCCCCCGAACGGGGGCGGAGAGTTGGGTCACCCTCTCATCGCGGGCGGGGGGAGGAGGCCCCGATCGGATTGCGGGGCGAGGCGTTCGAGGCATCGGCCCCCTCACCCGGCCTTCGGCCACCCTCTCCCCCAAATGGGGGCGAGGGTTGAATTGGCCCCCACTCCCCGCGAGCGGGGAGAGGGCCGGGGTGAGGGGTCGTTGCGTTCGGAGTCGGGCCTCGCGTCTCGTGTCGAGGTTCTCACCCGGCCTGGCGGCCACCCACTCACCCGAAGGGGGGGTGAGGGGTGAAGGTGTCGGGCGCTCCACGGCGGGTGAGGGAGCGCCTTTCGGTCGAGTGGGCCGCGTTAGACGTCGAGCGGGCGGGGGTCGGCGGGGATGCCGCAGGCGAGGGCGCCGGAGGCGGGGACGCGGGAGGGGAGGGAGAGGGCCGAGCGGTAGCGGGCGAGGGCCATCAGGGGGAAATAGATGCGGTAGAGGTGGTAGCGGAGGTAGAAGACCTTCGGGAAGCCGGTGCCGGTGAACTGGGGCTCGTCCCAGGTGCCGTCGGGGTTCTGGGTGCGGAGCAGGAAGGAGACGCCGCGTCGGACGCTGGCGCTGTGGGCGCGGCCGGCGGCGATCAGGCCGTTGACGGCCCAGGCGGTCTGCGAGGCGGTGGTGACGCCCTTGCCCATCCAGGCGGGGTCGTCGTAGCTCTGGCACGACTCGCCCCAGCCGCCGTCGTCCTGCTGGACCGATTCGAGCCAGTCGGCCGCGCGCTGGACGCTCGGGTGGTCCATCGGGAAGCCGATCGCCTGGAGGCCGAGCAGGACCTGCCAGGTGCCGTAGATGTAGTTGACCCCCCAGCGGCCGTACCAGCAGCCCTCGGGCTCCTGGCTGGACCAGAGGTACTCCAGCCCCCGGGAGACGGCCGGGTGATCGGCGCGGTAGCCGAGGGTGCCGAGGATCTCGAGGATCCGGGCGGTGATGTCGGCGCAGCTCGGGTCGAGGATGGCGTTGTGGTCGGCGAAGGGGACCTTGGTGAGCAGTTGATTGTCGATATCAACATCGAAGGCCGCCCAGCCGCCGTCGCGGTTCTGCATGGCCAGGAGCCAGGCGACGGCGCGATCGGTGACGGCCCGGCCCTCGGGCTGCCGCATGAGGGCGGTCCGGCCGAGGGCGAGCAGGACCATGGCGGTGTCGTCGATGTCGGGGTAGAAGTCGTTGCGGTACTCGAAGGCCCAGCCGGTCGGTTCGAGGCCGGGGCGGCGGCGCTGCCAGTCGCCGGGGGTCCGGATCTCGCGGTCGAGCAGCCAGCGGGCGGCCTGGACCATGCGCGGGTCCTCGGCCGGGAGGCCGGAATCGGCCAGGGCGATCATGGCGATGGCCGAGTCCCAGGTGGGGGAGACGCACGGCTGGACGCGGACGGTGTCGTGCTCCTCGATCATCAGGTCTTCGAGCTGCCGCAGGGCCCGGCGGACGAAGGGGTGGTCGTCGGCGTAGCCGAGGGCGCGGAGGGCGAAGACGGAGTAGACCATCGCCGGGAAGATGGCGCCGAGCCCCTCGGAGCGGTCGAAATGCTCGACCATCCAGCGGTGGGCGGCGGAGAGGCCGGGGCGTCGGACGGCCTTCGGGACGACCCGGTGGGCCCACTTCATCAGGCGGTCGCAGGCGACGAAGAAGTTGGCCCAGCTCCAGGTCTGCTCGGTGCGTCGCGACGGGGGGGGGAGGTCGGGCCGGAAGAGCTCGGCGATCCCCTGCTCGGCGGGCAGGTGGCGGACGGGGCGGAGGACCGAGAGGATGGCCAGGGGGACGACCATCGTCCGGGTCCAGGACGACATGTCGTAGATGCTGAGGCCGAGGTGGGTGGGGAGGAAGATCAGCTCGGGGGGGACGTACGGGCAGTCGTCGTACGACATCTGGCCGAGCAGGGCGAGATAGAAGCGCGTGTAGCTGTTGCTCGACTGGGCACCGCCGGCGTCGAGAATCCGCTCGCGGACGCGGACCATCTCGGGGTCGTTGGGGTCGACCCCGACGAGCTTCAGGGCGAAGTAGGCCTTGACCGAGGCGCTGAGGTCGAACGGGCCGCCGGGGTAGATGGCCCAGCCGCCTTCGGGCAATCGCTGCTCGAGCAGGTAGTTGCAGAGCTTGGCGACGACCGGGTCGTCTTCGCGGCCGAGGGAGGTCAGCAGGAGGACGAACTCGGATTCGAGGATGGTGTCCCCTTCGAGCTCGCCGACCCAGTGGCCGTCGTCGCGTTGCTGGTCGAGGAGCCACCGGCGGGTGGCGGCCAGGCCGGAGTCGAGGTCCTGGGCATCGAAGGCCGGCGTCGTGAACCCTCGCGAGGAGGCGCCGGAGGTCGGACCTCGTCCTCGCTTGCTACCGTCGAGCTTGACGATCATTGCAGTCTCGGTCCCCCCTCCTTGAGGTGGTTCGTCCCGATGTCCCATCCGTGCTGTCGCATCGAACCTCGGGCGCGGTCGGCTCATCCGTGATCCGGTGAATCGCGCGGGGCACATCCTACGCCTCGATTTGTATGACAATCAAGTCCAATTCGACCCGGGATGCCCCTTCTACGGTCGTTTTTTCAATCGCCCCGATGACGGGGGGCGGTAGAGTTTTCGCATCTTCCCAGAATTGACACGCAAGCCGGTTTCGATCGGCAGGCGCGGGGAGTGGAGGGGCGACGCGGTGGTGCTGGGAAGGTCCGCGGGTCCCTCGGTAAGGAGGAGGACGCGGGAAAAGACGATCATTTGTGGAGGGTTTAGGGGAAGTGGCGAGCGGGGGATGATGGATCGGAGAGGGGAGCTTGCGTCGGGCGAGGGGCGACGTGAACGGAGGGGGTTGCGATCGCGGGAGGGAGGATCGCAACGCCTGCCGTTTGGGCCGGGGCCCACTCACCCGGCCTTCGGCCACCCTCTCCCCCGAATGGGGGCGAGGGTTGGGAGAGCCGGACGCGCGGAGGGTGGGATGAGGGGGTGGGGTTACTGGACCTGGAGGGGGTCGAGGGTGAGCTTGTCGAAGACGCGGACGACGTCGAGGAACTGGGCGTAGGGGGAGACGCCGTCGAGGCTGGTGGCGTTGAGCTTCAGGTGGGTGGCGTCGACCTCGGTCTGGCGCAGGGCGGCATCGACGGCGACCCAACGGCCGTTGACGTGAACCTCATTCCACATGTGGAAGCCGAAGCCGCCTAGCTCGTCGACATAGAGGAGGCCGACGGCGACGCGGGCGGGGATGCCCGAGGCGCGGCACATGGCGGCGGTCAGGACGCTGTGCTCGCTGCAATCGCCGCTCAGGTCGCGGGCGACGTCGCGGGCGGTGGCGAAGGCGGTCTCGAAGTTCTTCTCGCGGACGTTGTCGGCGACCCATCGGGTGATGGCCTGGGCGCGTTCCCAGGGGTCGGGGCCGACGTCGGCGAGGGCTCGCCGGGCGAGGGAGACGACCTGGGAGTCCTCGCTGTTGATCATCGGGTTGGCGGCGAGGTATTCGGGGGGGACGGGGGAGGGGTCGGCCGCGCCGGCCTGGGGCTCGGCGGTCCGGACGTCGAGCAGGACGGAGCCGTCGCCGGCGCGGCGGACGGACTGGCGTTCGTCGCCCGGGAAGACGGTCTCGGCGGGGGTGTCGCCGGTCAGGTTGACGCGGTAGGTGGCCGACCGGACGTTGCCGGACTGGGTGATGCGGCGGCCGACCTTGACGATGGTCGCCTGGACGATGTCGAAGCCGCCGCCGCCGGGGGCGAGGGCCCCTTCGCGGGTGGTCCGGTAGGTGACGATGCCGCCGAAGGCGTCGGTGCGGCTCTTGAGGATCTGGCCGCCGGTGTCGACCCAGTAGCTGGCGTCCATGCCGGGCAAGGGGGCGCCGTCGGGCCCCTTGACCTGGCCCTCGACGCGGAGCAAGTCGACGGTGCTGCCGCCGCCCAGCTCGACCGGCTCGACCTGCCGGGCGGTGAGGGTGGTCAGGCCGATCTGGTTGAGGTCGGGGATGAAGGTCTTGATCTCGCGGCGGTCGCCGGGCTGCATGGGGGACCGGGCGAGGCTCAGCTCGGGGCCGTAGGGGCCGCGGACGTCGTCGGGCCAGGGAAGCTCGACGCGGGTCTGTCGGCCGCCGGCGGTGAGGGTCAGGGGCATGACCCCGTTTTGCACGTCGCCGGAGACCCGGGTCTCGTTCGGCCCGGCGAGGCTGCGGGCGTCGAGCCGGAGGACCTGGCCGTCGTAGGTCTCGATCGTGCCGTAGCGGGTGGCGATGACGACCTGGTCGTCGAGCCGCTTGAGCGTGAGCTTGGAGTCGACCTGGATGCGGAGCAGCTCGCGGCCGTCGCCGGCCGTGACCGGCTCGACCTGCAGGTGGATGTGGCCGACCTTGCGGCCGGCGATGAAGACGGCGTCCCAGGCCTCTCGGGTGGCGCGGTCGGGGGGCGTGGCCTGCGGCTGCTCTTGCTGCCGCGGGGAATCCTGGGGAGGCTCGGCGCGACCGGGGCTCCCGGACAGGAGGAGCACGAGCCCGAGCGCCCACGAGGCGCCTCGGGCGGGTCGGCGCGTCGGATCGATCCCACTGCGAATCATCGGGCCAAGCCCTCCCGGTCCGGTCGGTCGAAGGGGCTGGGCAAGTCAAGTGAGGCCCGCGCGCGTGGCGTACGGACGGTCGACCCCGCGGGGGCCCGCGGCGATGGCTCGCGCGGCGGGCGAGGGTTCGAGACCGACCGGCCAAGGCCCGGGAGACCGCCCCCGCCCCGATCGCTCCTCAATCACGAACAGAAACAAGAACCGCACGGGGGCGGTCGCGAGCGGCCGCACCCGTGCGATTCACTATGGCCGGAAGCCGCACGCGCGGCAAGCCGAGCCGCGCAGGATCGGTCGATCGCGCGCGGAGAGGTCGGGCCCGCTGGCGGGGCCGGGTGGTTGGACGCACGGGATGATGCACGGCAGCCGGCGGATGAAGGCCGGCTGTCGAACGGCAAGCGATGACGTCTTCGACCTATGAGACGAGGATGTTCATGTCGAACCGATCGCTCGGGAGCAACTCGAGCGCCGCGTAGAGCGCCAGTTGCTTGGTGTGATACGAGGGGACCCGCCCTCGGACGACATAACGGCCCTGCACCTCTTCGACGGCCAGGTCACGAATCCGTCCATGCGTCGTCTGCCGGATAGAATGCTCGACCTGCTGAAGAAATGAGGTCGAACCATTCCCAAGGTTGCTCCTCATCGTCCATCACTCCTGAGATCCAATGCGGAGAGTCGAGATCGCGAAGGGTCAGCGATCCAGGAGGGAGTCACATTTGCCCTTGGGTCTGAGCAGCACCATTGTGGGGCGTTCAGCGGGCGAATTGCAAGCAAAATCGCGGATTCTTCCATGGGTCGCTTCGCCGTGCCGGGGTCATCGGTCGGCTCGCCAGAGCGGCACGCTGCATGGTTGCAGGGGGCTCGGGCTGAGAATGTTGCAAATCTGGGTCCGTCAGTCGGACCTGTTATAGTAAACAGGATTGTCGCCGGGTCCTCAAGGGGCCAGGGGCAGAATCCGGGGGCGGCCGTCGCGATTATTCCGGCGGGGTCGAGACGTCTGGATCGTTCGATGGGACGGGATTGTGGTTGATCTGTAACCGGTGAGCAAGCGACTGGAGCGTGGCGCGGTCCCAGGCGGAGACGGGGCCTTTCCAGGCGTCCCAGAAGGGGGCGCGGCCGGCGCCGGTCAGCTCGCTGAGGCGGCCGAGGTTGTAGCCGAGCTGGAGCAAGTCCCGGCGGTCGGGAGATTCGATCGCGGCGAGCGCGACGACCCTGGCGACGCAGTGGGCGACGGGGTCGTCGGGTGCGGATGTGCTCATGGCTTCGGTTATTGGGGGTGCAGGGGCCGGATCGGGTCGGGTCGAGTCGGGTCAATCGCTGCGGGGGCGGGCCAGGCCGAGGAGCAGGCGTTCGAGGACGGCGCGTTCGTTGAGCGTGGACGACCCTTTCAGGGCCAGGTCGGTCTCGAGGAGCACGACGGGCAGGCGGTCGACGCGGGAGGGGCCGAGGTGGGCGTGCTGTCGGCCGGTCTTCTCGATGGCCATGGGGGGGATGCCGGCCGATCGGCAGGCGTCCTTCAGATCGCGACGGGCCTGGCGGAGCTTGCCGGCGTGGTGGACCTTGCGGAGCGAGGTGGCCAGCGCGGCCAGGAGTCGCTGCGGGGCCTCGCCGGCGGTGAGCAGGCGATCGAGGACCTTCAGGGCGCCGGCGGCGTCGCCGAGGGTGGCCCGGTCGATCATGTCCCAGACTTCGAGGGTGCGGCCGGCGCCGACCATCCGGCCGACGTCGTCCCTGGTAATGGATCGGCGATCGCCGACGTACGCCACCAGTTTATCGACCTCGACGGCGAGCAATCCCGGCTCGGGGCCGACCAGCTCGATCATCAGCCGAGCGGCGTCGTCGGGCAGGGAGACGCCCCAGCGGTCGGTGGCGAGGCGGCCGAGCCAGCCGAGCAGCTCGCGTTCGCGGGGGGCCTTGCAGTCGACCGAGGCGCCGTGCTGCTCGACGAGCTTGGCGAGCTTCGTGTTCGACGGCCACGACTTGACCGAGAGGACGAGCACGCCGGTGGGGCTCGGCTGGGCGGCGAAGGCCTCCAGCTCCTTGCGGTGGGCGGTGACGAAGGTGTCGGCGTCCTCGACGATCACGACCCGACGGGGGGCGAGGAACGGCAGGGTGCGGACCTCGTCGAGCACCCGGGCCAGCTCGGCCTGGGGGCCGGCGACGCGGGAGACGCCCATCTCGTCCTCGTCGTCGGCATCGGTGCCCGCACCGGCACCGGCACCGGCGTCGCCCCTGGATTCGCCGTCGTCCATCGCGGCGCGGATGATGGCGTGGGTCGCCTCGCGGCGGAGGAACGCGTCGTCGCCGAAGAGGGCGTAGATGGGCCGGAGGGCTCCCGGCGATCGGGAGCCGATCATCTCGAAGGCGTGCATCAGGTCAGCCCGGGGACCTCGATTGATCGACGGCGGTGGCGCGGACGGCTTGCGAGAGGGCCAGGATAACGACCCGTCGGCGAATCCGCCACGGGAGCACCCGGCAAAACACGGGGGCGGGCCGGGGGTCAGGCGGCGCGGGGGGCACGCGAGGGGAGGTCGGGGGCGTCGGCGTCGGGCTCGAGGTTCAGGGAGGGGAAGCGGTCGGCCAGGGTGCGGACGATGCGGTCGGCGGCGAAGCCGTCGCCGAAGGGGGAGCGGGCGGGCACGGGGACGGCGCCGGGCGCGAGCAGGGGGAGGGCCTCGGCGAGGATGCGGTCGGGGTCGGTGCCGACGAGGCGGCAGGAGCCGGCTTCGACGGCCTCGGGGCGTTCGGTGCGGTCGCGGAGGACGAGGACCGGGCGGCCGAGGGCGGGGGCCTCTTCCTGCACGCCGCCGGAGTCGCTGAGGATCAGGCGGGCCGCCTTCATCAACGCGACGAACTGGGGCGAGCCGACCGGCTCGATCAGGTGGACGCGGTCGAGGCCGCCGAGTTCCCGGGAGACGACGGCGCGGACCTCGGGGTTGGGGTGGACCGGGAAGACGAGGCAGAGGGTGGTGTCCTGTTCGAGCAGGTGCGCGACGGCCCGGCAGGCGCGGGCGAGCGGCAGGCCGAGATTCTCGCGGCGGTGTGCGGTCATGAGGATCATGCGGTCGGTGCTGGGCGTGACCGGCAGGGGGACGGGGCGGGCCTCGATCCAGCGGAGGGCGTCGATGACCGTGTTGCCGACGACCCGGATGCGATCGGCCGGGATCCCTTCGCGGAGCAGGTTGGCGCAGGCGGCGGCGGTCGGGGCGAAGTGCAGGTCGGCCAGGCGGGCGGTGAGGATGCGGTTGCTCTCCTCCGGGAACGGCTCGGCGAGGGAGCCGGAGCGGAGCCCGGCCTCGACGTGGACGAACGGGACGTGGCGGTAGTGGCAGGCCAGGGCCGAGGCGAAGACGGTGGTCGTGTCCCCCTGGGCGATCAGGACGTCGGGGCGGTGCGCGTCGAGCCACTGGCCGACGGCCAGGAGGCATCGGCCGGTCAACTCGACGAGATCCTGGCCGGGACGCATGAGTGCCAGGTCGTCGTCGGTCCGGAGGCCGAAGTCGGCCAGGGCGCGGTCGAGCAATTCGCGGTGCTGGCCGGTGGAGACGACGCGGACGCGGAGGCCGGCCTCGGCCCCGGACTGGCGGAGCTTGAGGATGACGGGGGCCATCTTGACGGCTTCGGGCCGGGTCCCGACCACGCAGGCGACGGTTCGATTTCGAGCGTGAGGCATGGGGGCGGCCCTCGTCGTTCGATCGGCGGTCGGGGAGAGTCGCGGTCGGCGGATCACCTCGCCCGGGCGTGTGACCGTTGCGGGCAGGCCGGGCCGGGCGTTGCGGGGGGCGACGGCTTGGGGTCTGGCCGCGGGCCCCCTCACCCGGCCTGCGGCCACCCTCTCCCCCAAAGGGGGGCGAGGGTTGGGAGTGCCCCTCCCGCAAGGCGGGAGAGGGTTGAGCCGTGCCACCCGAATCGCCACGAAAAGGCGGGAGCGGGGGGGCCGAGGGGCGAGGGACGCGGACGCCGATCGCGGCAGGATCATAGGCGATCGGGGGGAATCGGGACAGGGGAAATGGCGGGGCGGGGGGGCGAGCCGTCAGCGATCGTCGGGGAGGGAGGAGACGACTTGGAAGGAGAGGGTGCGGGTGGTCTCGGAGGGGCCGTCGCCGAGGCGGTCGCGGAGGACGAGGTCGACCTCGTAGGGGCCGGGGCGGAGGTCCTTGAGGGAGATGGTGGTGTGGAGGTAGAGCGAGGTGGGGGGCTCCTTGGCCCGGGGGGCGTAGTCGATGGCGGCGGGGAGGGACTGCAGGCGTCGGGGGTTGCCGGCGCGGCGGATGTGGACGTCCTGGACGAGGTGGGCGCGGTAGGGGCCGGCGTCGGGGTCGCGGAGGATGAGGAAGTTGAACGGCTCGTAGTAGACTTCGAGCTTCTGGTCGGGGGTCAGGGTCGGCTCGTCCCGGGGCTCGAAGTCGCGGAAGCCGCGGACGTTGAGGCAGATGATCGGGTCGGTCAGGTCGGGGCGCCGGGGCTTGGCGGGGTCGTCGTCGTCGACGCCGGGGGGCGTGCCGAGGGCCGGCGGCATCGGGCCTCCGCCGAGCAGGAGCGAGGGGAGCAGCAGGAGGGCGAGGGCCGCGATCCGGGGTCGGAGGGTGGGTGAGTACGCCATTGGAGTCCGTGTCCCTTGGGTCCGGGCGAGGGTGTCTCGAAGGGCAGTCGGTCGGCCGGTCGGACGGCGAGCGGGTCGGTTCGGTCCGGTTCGGTTCGGGTCGTTCGGTCGGGGCGTCCTGGGGGATGCGGGAAGGGTTGCCGCCTGAGGGAAGCGTACCGATCGGGTCGAGGGGCTGCAACGCGGAGGGTCGGGTGCGGGTTGCGGGCTGGGGGGTGACGGCAGGCGGCGTCGAGTTCGACGGTGATGACGGAGGGCGCAGGAGGGGTCGTCTCAATCCGGATCGGGCGCGGGAGTTCGGCGATCGGATCCGCCGAAAGAAAAAGGCGGAACCCCACGGAGGGAGTCCCGCCTTGCGATCGGAACGGATTGGACACGGAGTTCGAGCGATGGTCGCCCGAGTCGAGATGACTGGATCAGAGTGGTTGCCGCGACCGGGTTCGCACCCGGTAGGCGACGGCTCCTCCGGCCATCAGGGCCCAGGCGAGCACGGTCGAGGGCTCGGGGACGACGGGATCTCCCGAACCCCCTTGTTCCCGGCCGGGGAAGGCGATGCGGGTGCTGGAGATGTAATCTTCGCCGGCGATGACGTCGTCGGGGGCGCCCGCGAAGGCGCTGACGATGAAGCCGTCTTCCGGCACCAGGCCGTCGAACTGCATGAAGTTGTCGATGGTGAACTGGAAGTCGGGGTGCTCGGCCGACGGATCGAAGGCGAGCGCCCCGAGGTGCTCGGTGAGGGTATCGCCGAAGCTGAAGGCCATGCCGGCGGGCGACTGCTTGTACTGGGCGACGGTGAAGTGGTCGGTCCCCTTGCCGGTGGACGGCTTGTTGGCCGGGACGCCGGCGATGACGTCGGGCGTGCCGTCGAGGTTCAGGTCGAGGGCCACGACGATCGACTCCAGGCCGCCGAGGCTGGGCCGATCCTTGCCGAGGGGTGCGGAGAGCTGACCGGGCCTCCCGTCACCGTCGGCGTCGCCGGCGATGCCCCAGAAATTCAGGCCGAACGACATGCGATCGGCGGAATCATCGTAGGCCAGTCGAAGGTCCTTGATGTTCCACCCGGTCGTGCCGGACAGCGACGCGTGCTGAGCCACGTCTCCGGGGCTCGGGTTCCCGAACGAGTCGGGGTTATCGACGATGACCACGATGCCATTGCCGGGCTCGATCGGGAAGTCGTTCTCGACGTTCCCGGTGAGCTGGATGGCACCGGCCGAGGCCGTCCTGGCGACCAGGATCAGGCCGAAACCGACCGCTATCAAGATGGGGCAGTTGTGCTGCCGCATGCCGTGTCTCCTTCCACGTCTCGGCGGCTGATCGGGACCGGGCATTCCGCTCGGAGCGAACACCCCGGGACACCGAACGATCGATCATCGAGGAGTGGGTTTGGCTCGGGTCGTGCCGCGGGCCGACCGGCAAAGGCTCCACTCCCCGGCGGCGTTGGCCATCGATTCCCCCTCCTGGGGTCATCGTCGGACTGCGTCGCGCGCCGGCCCGGCCGCCACGTCGGCGGCCCGATACGCGTCATGCCCGGGGCCGCCTCCGGCGCGGGCCTCCCGTGAGAAAGGACGAGGACGCCATGACCGCGATCAGGAAGATCCTCCAGGCCATGCTTTCCTGGCGACCCCGCCGGGAGCCATTCGCGCGGAAGTCGCGAAGGCGCTCGGGGGCCGCAGTCGAGCATCTGGATCATCGACAACTCATGAGCGTCGACTTCACGGGAAACGTTTTAATCGATTTTCCGGAAACAACAAGTCCAGGTGTTGTGGTCCTCACGCCCGAACCAGGCGACCCAGATTACCTGGTCCCCATCATTCCCGACGAACCGCCGGAGCTGGGGGACTTCATCCGGGTCTCCGGATTCCAGCTCGACGCGATCCGCGTCTCGTATGACGCGGACCGCGACGCCCTGGCGTTCGGGATGCAGCAGCCGGTCAACCAGAAGACCGGCCAGACGGTGATCGCCGGCGACGCCGACAACAACCTGAACGGCGGGACCGTCGCGTCGGAGATCGAGGCGCTGCCGTTGTTCTTCGAAGACCCGATGCTGCTCGGGGGTTCGGAGTACATGTACGTCAGCATCGACTTCCTGAACAACGACGACCTGAACGACCCGACGACGCTCACGGACAACGTGGTGGCGGGGATGAACGGGGGGATCGACCCCGACACGCTCCAGCCGCTCCGGCAGACCTACATGGTGGCCGAGTACTCGGCCGACCCGCTCCGGGGGGGCTTCGGCGCGATGCTGCCGGAGTTCATCGGGACCTCGTTCCTGACGAACACGCCGGAGTCGCCGAGCTTCGAGTTCGAGATCCGGAACTTCTCGGAGTTGTACACCCGGCAGACGGGCGAGACCCTGACCCCCGAGCGCGACCTGCAGGTCTCGGCGTTCGCCGGGTCGGCCCAGGACGACGGGATCAGCGAGGCGCAGATCCCGCCCCTGCCGTTCACCTTCGGCGAGTCGATCCTGCCGCCGCCTCCCCCGCCGCCGCCGCCGCCCCCGCCGCCGCCCCCGCCGCCGCCGCCGGATTGCCCGCCCCTGGAGCCGAAGATCCTGGTCAATCCGCACCAGCACCGGGTGGTCAACACGGCGCACCCGCAACTGGTCCGGGTCAACGTCTTCGGGTCGCCGCGGTTCAACGTCGAGGAGATCGCGACGCCGACGGTGCGCCTCTCGGGGGCCGAGCCGGTGTCGGTCTTCACGAGCTTCGCCAATCGGGACCCGTACCTGGACGCCACGTACGTCTTCCTGAGCACCGACCTCGACCCCTTGCCGCCCGGGGCCACGTTCGTGACCCTGACCGGCCAGCTGAACGACGGGACGGAGTTCGAGAGCCCGTTCGAGATCTTCAACCGCGACGCCTCGATGTTCATGGCGGGCATCAACGTGGTGCCGCAGCCGGCCCCGACCCCGCCGCCGCAGCCGTTCGCCCTGTATAACGGCTTGCTGCCGGGCCAGGGACCGAGGCTCCGGGAGGTGCTGGCCCCGGCGATCCACGGGACCCTGGGCGCGGTGCCCACGCAGGCGGCGCTCGGTCGGCAGCTCTTCCAGACGCCGGCCCCTGCCCCGACGCCGACGCCGACGCCGGCCCCTGCCCCGGTCGTGCCGCCTCGGCTGCTGCTCGGCCAGCCGTCTCCGGCGGCCACGCTGGGGGGCGGGGCGGCCCGAGACCCGGGGGTGACGGTGGGCAGCGGCCCGGTGATCACCCTCGGGAACCGGCCGGGGGCCTCGACCCCCGCCCCGCAATCGACCCTGCGGGGCCCGTCGATCCGGATGCCGGTGCAGCCGGTCGTCTCGACCCGGCCGGTGTCGGCCCCGACCGTCGCGATCGACTACGGCCAGCACGGGGGGGGATCGGCGCGGTGATCCGGCCGGGAGTGATCCGAATCTGAACCTGACCGGCCCCCCTCGCGGTCGTTAGGATAGGACGATTGATCGAGCGAAGCCCCCCGGACCTTGTGCCGGGGGGCTTGTCTCGTAATCCTTTGAGACGCACCGACCGGAGGGGGCGGGCATGCTTCGGATCAACGACCGGATTTCGATCCCGATGGACGAATTCCAATTCGATTACATCCGATCCGGCGGGCCCGGCGGGCAGAACGTCAACAAGGTGGCGACCAAGGCCGTCCTGCGCTGGAGGCCGGGGGACAGCCCGAGCCTGCCCGAGCCGGTCCGCCGCCGATTGATGCGTCAGATCGGTTCTCGGCTGACGACCGAGGGGGATCTGATCGTCTCGTCGCAGCGGACGAGGGACCGCCTGCGGAATATCGACGATTGCCTGGACAAGGTGCGGGATCTGGTGCTGGAGGCGGCCACGCCGCCGAAGCCGAGGATCGCCACGAAGCCGACGCTCGGCTCGAAGGTGCGCCGGGCCGAGCAGAAGAAGCAACGCTCGACGACCAAGAAGCTGCGCAAGCCCCCGAAATTCGACTGACCGGAATCCGGAACGGAGTCTCCCGCCGATGGCCGACCGCAACTACTCGCCGCACCAGCAGAAGATCATCAAGCGATACTACGACAATTTCGACGCGATCAAGTCGCAGCGCCTCTCGGACCTGATCGCCGAGATCTACCTGGCCGAGGGGAAGAAGAGCGACCGCCTGTGGAAGCAGGCGGCCGACATCCTGACGAAGATGGAGTTCCCGGCCTCCCGGATCGAGCACCTGATGCAGAAGCGCGAGCCGGAGCTGCTGGTGGGGATTCTGAAGGAGTTGGAGACGCGGAAGGGGTCGTGATCGGGCCGAGGGGCTGCGATCCCCTCGGCCCGATCGCCGGGATGGCGGGCCTGGCGATGGCCTGCTCGTCAAGGGCCCATGCCCCCTCGGGATCGGCGGCGGGAGGCGTAGGCGATCGCCCCGGCCAGCCCGAATCCCAGCAGCACCAGGCTGGACGGCTCCGGGATGACGGAGGGTTGGGCGAAGCCCCGGACGACGATCACCCGGTTGTCGGTGCCGAAGGTCGAGAAGAGGAAGTCGCCGGTCAGGGGGTCGATGAACGCCCCCTGGGCCCCGCTGAGGCCGGTGACCAGGTCGCGTCGGGTCGCGAGGACGGGGATGCCCGAGGGGTCCAGTTCATAGGCCGAGATGCGGCTGAGGCCGAACTCCGAGACGAGCATCGAGGGCGCGTCGAACTGCGGCGACCCGGTCGGGACGTAGGCGACGCCCTCGGGGCCGACGCCTGGGAATCGGGTCAGGAAGGTCAGGCCGTCGAGGTCGAACGTTCCGGAGCCGTCGGGCATCAGGTCCGCCGCGTAGAGTGCCCCCGTCCTGTACGACACCAGCCGGAACCCGCCCGCCCCGGGAAACCCGTCGGGGACGAAGGCGAGCGAGCCGACCGATCGTTCGACCCCCAGCGGTCCCAGGGCGATGATCTTGTCGGGTGAGGTGCTCCCCGGTCGGATCTGGCCGAGGAGGTTCTCGATATACCCCGTGTAGAACAGGACCCCCTCCGGCCCATAGGCCAGGCCGCCGTCGATCTCGGGGGCCGTCGCGAAGAGGCTCGCCTGGCCCGAGAAGCCGATGATGTGGTCCTCGGCATCCCGGGTGAGGCCGATCTGGTAGATGCCCCCGTTCGCGTTGTTGGCGTTCCCGCCGATGAGCAGGGTGTTCGGATCGCCGGCCAGGAGCGTGAGGCCCCCGAGCCGTCCCGGGACCCCGGTCGGGGTGCCCAGGTCGAGGAACGAGTAGTCCCCGGCGAATTCCGGGGCGATCGTCTGGGCGTGCGATGACGCGCCCATCAAGGCCGATAGGACGACGAGCCACGCCGCCCCTGCCCCGAGGGCCCGAGTCGGCCTGCGACCGGCGTGCGACCCCATGGCAATCCTCCCTCACGATGGATTCGAGCCGCTGACTCCAGAGCGACGACCATCAACGCGAGGTCCCGGGACGCGGACCGAAGTCCACGCCCCGAGGCCCCGCCGCCTCATCTTGGATCAAGGGAGGGGTGATTTGCAAAGACAAAGATTCTTTGCGGGAGGAATCGCGCGGGCCCGTCTCGGTCAGGCGGGGTAGGTCCAGGGGGCGCGGTACTCGCGGCGGAGCAGGGCATTGGCCTCGTCGTCGCCGGGGACGGTGTGGGCGTCGTGGTCCCAGTGGATGCTGCGGCCGAGCTTGTAGGAGAGCATGCCGAGGAGGCTGAGGTTGGTCGAGCGGTGGCCGATCTCGATGTCGGAGACGGGCCGGCGGCCGGAGGCGATGGCGTCGAGGAAGTCGGCCCAGAGTTCTCGGATGTTCTGCTGGTCGGGCTCGTGGAGCTGGGCGGGGACGTTGACGGCGGCGCGCTTGGCGTCGCGCGGGTAGAAGGTGGTGCCGTCGAGCCAGCCGATGTGCAGGGTGCCGTTGGTGCCGTAGAAGTAGCAGCCGACGGCCTGCTGGGGGTGGGTCTTCTCGGCGGTGTTGCCGGCGAAGCGGCGGTGCTCCCAACTGAGGGAGAAGTTGTCGAACGCGAAGGCGGCGATCTGGTGGTCGGGGGCGTCGGTGGTGAGGCGGTCGCCGTCGTCGATGGCGGGGCCGGCGATCGGTCGGCCGCCGGTGGAGAAGACGGTCTTCGGGGCGACCTCGTCGGTGGACCAGAGGACCTGATCCATCCAGTGGATGCCCCAGTCGCCGAGGGTGCCGTTGGCCAGGTCGAGGAAGTTGCGGAACCCTTTGGGGTGGAGCTTGGGGTTGAACGGGCGGAGCGGGGCGGGGCCGCACCAGAGGTCCCAGTCGAGCCCGGCGGGGGGATCGTCGTTGGGGCTCGGTTCCTCGGGGCCGCCGCCGTAGTGGACGAAGGCGCGGATCATGCCGACGTCGCCCACGGTCCCGTCGCGGAGCATCTCCATGCCGGCGAGGTTGTGCGGCGAGACGCGGCGGTGGGTGCCGACCTGCACGACCCGGTCGTTGCGCCGGGCGGCGGCGACCATGGCCTTGCCTTCGAGGATGGTGTGGCCGATCGGCTTCTCGACGTAGACGTGCGAGCCGGCGTCGCAGGCGGCGATGGTGATGAGCGGGTGCCAGTGGTCGGGGGTGGCGACGATGGCGATGTCGGGCTTCTGCTCGTCGAGCAGCTCGCGGAAATCGGTGTAGATTTTGATCGAATCGGGGAGCATGCCGCCGAGGGTCGACTTGCAGGATTCGATTTGCGACGCGTCGACGTCGCAGAGGGCGACGGTGCGGCATCGGCCGGAGGCGATGGCCTCGCGGAGGATGTTGGTCCCCCACCAGCCGGAGCCGATCAGGGCGGTCGAGTAGGTCTGGTCCTGTTTCGCCTGCAGAATCCCGGGCATGGCGGCGAAGGCGCCGGCGGCCGCGGCGGATCGGACGAAGGAGCGTCGGGTGATCGTCATGGGGCGCGCCTCGGGAGGTGAGGGGAGGCTCGGGCGGCGAGTCGCAAGGCCGACCGATCGGCGAGTGGCGTTGCTTCGGGGGTGTCGTTCAGGACGGTCCCCTCACCCGGCCTTCGGCCTCCCTCTCCCCGCTCGCGGGGAGAGGGCCGGGGTGAGGGGTCTGGGTTTGCGTTCGGATCGCAAAGTAGGGCGAACGGGCCGGGGACCCCCTCACCCGGCCTTCGGCCACCCTCTCCCCCAAAAAGGAGGCGAGGGTTGAGATTCAGGGAGCAGGCCCGATTGACCCGTGCACGGGCCTCTCCCGCTCGCGGGGGAGGGGGTTGGGGGACGAAGGAATCGGCTCAGACTTTCTTGGCAATGTTCACATACGTGTGGACGTGGGGGGCGCCGCGGAAGTGCCAGACGAAGGTGGGGCCTTCGAGGCGCCAGATGTCCCACTCGCTGTCGTCGCCGAGGTCGCCTTCCTTGTAGAAGGCCATGTGCAGGGCGTCGAGCCCGCCGCCGGCCTCGATGATGGCGAGGGCCTCCTCGACGTCCTCGGAGCGGTAGGGGTCGAGGAGGACCCGGATGACGGAGTGGACCAGCTCTTTCTGGTCGCCGGACAGCTCGGAGAGGCAGATGCCGGGGTACTGGCCGCCCTCGCCCTGGAGCTGGACGGCGGTCTCGCGGGGGGCGTTCTCGACGAGGGCCAGCTCACGCTGCTTGCCGTCGAGGGCGCCGAAGACCTGGTTGGCCTTGACGGTCTGGTAGTAGAAGACGTTGCCGGGCAGGCCCTTCTTGGCGTCCCCTTCGCCGTGGCCGTAGACGATCGGCCCGCCGAAGGCGGCGCCGGGGTTGCTGTTGCCGTCGGCGCGGAGGGTCAGGTGGCGGCCGGTCATCTCGAATTCGAACTGGTCGGAGTCGGGCTTGCCGAAGAGGGCGATGTGGTACTCCTCGAAGCCGCCGGAGTCCTGATCCATCTGGATGCGGAAGCGATCGTAGCCCTCGGGGCTGGTGACGCCCCGGACGATGTCCTCGACGAGCATTTGTTGCTCGGTGTCGAGCTGGCCGATGGTCGGCTCGGTGATGGCCCAGTTGGCGTTGATCTTGGTGCGGAGCGGGTGGTCGTAGGGGAAGCAGAGCACCTCGCGCTGCTCGGGCTTGAGCGACTCGAAGAGCCGGGCGGCGGCGGTCTCGGCCGCGCTGCTGCGGCTCGGGCCGTCGCCGACGAAGCCGGCGTGGGCGTTGACCAGCGGGGCCAGGCCGCTGAGGGCGGCCGCACCGCCGACGGTGCGGACGAACTGGCGACGAGAAACCGAGTCGGGGCGGGCGTCGTTGCGGTTGTCCAGAGACATCAGGGATGGCCTCCGCGTGGTTGGGAAAAACGGGATCCGGGCGTCCGGCGCGACCCCCACGCCGGAACGTCGACTCTATCACGCGGGAATTCCGGGCGTAAGCACGAACCGGCCGATTGTTCAACAGTTCGATTCGGCCCGTCCCGCGGGTTGAGCCGGGCGGAGCCGGGGGGATAAGATGAACAGGTGCCCTCTCCCGGAGGATCGATCGGGGAGCGAAGGGCTCCTCTCCGCCCTTTACAGTGTCCGCCAAGACCGAACCGAGAACGGAGGTCCCCCCCATGGCCACGGCGACCGAGGCCCGACCCACGCTCAATCGTTCGTTCCAGACGAAGCTCCTCATTAACGGCCAGTGGCGCGACAGCGTCAGCGGGAAGACCTTCGAGACGATCAACCCGGCGACCGAGGAGGTCATCGCCCGGGTGGCCGAGGCAGACGCCGCCGACATCGACCTGGCGGTCAAGGCCGCCCGGAAGGCGTTCGACTCGGGCCCCTGGCGCACGATGGACGCCCGGGACCGCGGCCGGCTCCTCAATAAACTGGCCGACCTGATCGAGTCGCAGATCGACGACCTGGCGGCGCTCGAGTCGCTCGACAACGGCAAGCCGCTGAGCGAGGCCCGCAACGGCGACCTGCCGCTGGTGGTCGATTGCCTGCGGTACTACGCCGGCTGGGCCGACAAGATCCACGGCCAGACGATCCCGATCCGGGGGAATTTCTTCAGCTACACGAGGAAGGAGCCGGTCGGGGTGGCCGGGCAGATCATCCCGTGGAACTTCCCGATGCTGATGGTGTCGTGGAAGTGGGGCCCGGCGCTGGCCGCAGGCTGCACGATCGTGATGAAGCCGGCCGAGCAGACCCCCCTGTCCTGCCTCCGCATGGGGGAGCTGGCCATGGAGGCCGGGTTCCCGGAAGGCGTGATCAACATCGTGCCCGGGTACGGGCCGGGGGCCGGGTCGGCGCTGGTCGATCACCCGGGGGTCGACAAGGTCGCGTTCACGGGATCGACCGAGGTCGGCAAGCTGATCATGCGGAATGCGTCGAACACCCTGAAGCGGGTGACGCTGGAGCTGGGCGGCAAGAGCCCGAACATCGTCTTCGCCGACGCCGACCTGGAGAAGGCGGTCGACGGCGCGATGCTCGGCCTGTACCTGAATCAGGGGCAGTGCTGCTGCGCCGGCAGCCGGTTGTTCGTGCAGGAATCGGTGTATGACGAGATGGTCGAACGCCTGGCCGACAAGAGCAGCGCCCGGCGGCTCGGCGATCCGTTCGACCCGGAGACCGAGCAGGGGCCGCAGGTCGACCGCGAGCAGTTCGAGAAGATCCTCGGCTACATCGAGAAGGGCAAGGAGCAAGGGGCCCGCTGCGTGTCCGGCGGCGAGCGGTTCGGCGACAAGGGGTATTTCATCAAGCCGACCGTGTTCGCCGACGTGAAGGACGACATGGCGATCGCCACGGATGAGATCTTCGGGCCGGTCATGCAGGTCCTGAAGTTCCGCGAGATCGACGAGGTCGTCGAGCGGGCCAACACGACCGACTACGGCCTGGCCGCGGCGGTCTGGACCCGGGACATCGGCAAGGCCCACGCGATCGCCAACCGGGTCCGGGCCGGGACGGTCTGGGTCAACTGCTACGACGTGTTCGACGCCGCGGCGCCGTTCGGCGGCTTCAAGGCCAGCGGGATCGGCCGGGAGCTGGGCGAGAAGGCGCTCGACAATTACATCGAGCAGAAGACGGTGACGGTGTCGCTCGACTGATTGTGTCGGGAGAACGAGTGATGTCACGCTCCTCCGCCCCCGGGACATTCGGGGGCGGAGGGGTGGTCGTTTCGGGGGTCAATCGGCGGCATCCTCGGCGGCCACGAGGGCGTCGAGCGCGGGGGTGCCGGGGGTCAGGGCGGTGAGCCCCCGGAGGATGATGACCAGCGGCAGGCCGAGCACCGGGCCGAGCGGGCCGAGCAGCCAGCCGAAGAAGAGGATGCCCAGGAGGATCGTGACCTGATCCGACTGGATGGTCTTGCCGAAGACGATCGGCCAGAGGATGTACCCTTCGATCGTGTGCAGGATGATGAAGATGGTCGCCACCAGGGCGGGCTTCCAGAGGGTCCCCGAGGCCAAGGAGCCGAGGGTCGCCAGCGACCCGGAGATCAAGGGGCCGAAGATCGGGATGAATTCGAGCAGGCCGGTCAGGGCCCCCCAGAGGATCGGGTTCGGCAGGCCGATCGCCCAGAAGACCAGGCTGATGAGCACGGTGTAAGACGCGGCGATCACTGAGAGGATGCCGAGATAGCTCGCGACCCGGTTTCGGGTGGCCTTGACAACCTCGGGATCGCGTCGGAGGCCCAGCCAGTCGGCCAGTCGGAACGCCCGGCCCGCCCAGGCGTCTCGCCGTCGGAGCAGGAAGAAGAGGCTCAGGAGCAGGAAGATGGCCCCGGCGACGACGCCGAGCAACCCGCCGAGCCGCCGGACCGTCCAGTCGAGCGAGGTCCGGATGAGTTCCGAGAGCGTGACGCTCCAGAATTCGGGGGTGGCCGCCGCGGTGACGACCCCCGCCCGTCGCAGGGCGGCGGCGATCAGGGTGCTGATCCGGTCGAGGTTGCCGATCAGCTGCCGGAACAGCTCGCCGGCCTCGTAGGCGAGCAGGGAGATGATCAATGCCAGGATCGCCCCGATGCCGGCGGTGCAGATCAGGCTCGACCCGAGTGGCGGCAGCCCCTTTCCTTCCAGCCATCGGGCCACGGGAGACAGGGCCATGGCCAGGACGATGGCCAGCAGCGGGGGGACCACCAGGCCGGGGGCCAGGTGGGCGGCCCCGCCGATCACCACCGCGGCGGCGAGCTGGATGCTGATGGTCCGGACGGTCGTCCCCCAGTGCGGGGGGACGGCGGTCGAGGCGGTGGGGGGCGTCGGCATCGGTCGCTCCCGGCTTGAAGGGCGGCGAAGCGGTCGGCTAGGATCCCCGCCCATCGCCCCCGAACAACGCCTGGAGCGGCGCGGAGCCGGGGGTGACCTCGACGAAGCCCCGGATTAGGACCATGACCGGCAAGGCCGCGATGAACCCGAGCGGCCCCCAGAGGAAGCCGAAGAAGAGGACGCCGACGAGGACGGCAAGCGGGTCGATCGAGATGGCGTCGCCGTAGAGCATGGGCAGGATGACGTAGCTCTCCAGGGTCTGGAGCAGCACGTAGACGCCCAGCATGACCAGCGGCGGCCAGAGCGCCTGGCTGGTGATCGCGGCCACGGTGACCAGCATGGCGCCGGCGATCAGGGCGCCGAAGTAGGGGATGAGCACCAGCAGGCCGGTCATGACGCCCCAGAGCCCCCATTGCGGGAGGCCGAGCAACCAACTGACCACGGTGATCGTCACGGCGTAGCCGGTGGCGACGAGCAGGACGCAGCCGATCCAACTGCTGATGGTGCGTCCCATGCGGTCGAGGTCGTCCGACCGCAGCTCCATGCCCAGGGCCCGGCCGGCGCGGATGATCCGGTCCGACCAGGTCCCCCGGGTGTAGAGGATGTACAGAACGAGGAACAGGAAGACCACCACCTGCCCGAGCACGCCGAGGACGCCCCCGACGCTCTGGAGCAGCCACTGTCCGATGGCCCCGGCATTCTCCCGGATTTTGGAGGTCCAGTAATGCTGCGAGGCGAATTGCGGGCGGTCCTCGGCCGCGGCCGACGATCCCGAGCCGGAGCCGGATTCGCGGCCCGAATCGGGCGAGGATTCCGAGGGGGCCGGTGCGGCCTCGGACCCGGACCCGGACTCGGACTCGGACTCGGAGCCTGGGGCTTCGTCGTTGTCCGAGTCGTCGGGCGCTTCCTTGCCGGTCATCTGTTCCGGCTCGATGAGCGTGCCGAGCAGCGGTGTGCCCCGCACCGACTCGTTGACCCGGGAGGCGAGCTGGCTGAACTGCTCGAAGTAGCGTTCCGAATTCCGGACCACCTGCCCGGCCTGCGCGATGACCAGCCCGACGGCGGCCAGGAAGATGAGCGCCACGATCGCCGTGCAGAAGATGCTGGAGACGCCCCGGCCCAGCCCGCGGCGCTCGATCCAGTGTGCGATCGGATGCAAGGCGATGGCGACGACCAGGGCGAGGATCAAGGGGATGATCAGGCCGGTCATCTGCGTGCTGGCGGCCAGCACCAGCACGGCGGCGATGACGACCAGGGCCACCGTCCGCACCCAGGCCTCGCGGCCGAGTTCGGTCTGTTGCGCCTTGGGGGGGGGCTCGGCGGTCGAGCGGGCCATTATGGGATCACCTCGGGTGGTTGCAGCAAAATCAAAGGGGGAGGAGGCGGGCCGATCGATCGGGAGATCGCTCGGGCATCCGAACTCCGCATGCCTTGATCCGGGTGCAATCCCGGTGCCAGAGGTGAGCAGGGGACGATTGGCCGGTTCGAGCGTGGGGATTGAGCCGGCGAGGTGCCCCGGGCCGCTGGGAGCCTCCCCGCTTCCGCGAGTCGAGGGAGCGGAGGGCTGATCCCGCATGCCTCGGATGAGTTGCCGTTGTCGGGTCCGCGGCGTGGGCCGATCTTGATTCGGCGTCGAGGGACCGGTCCGCGCCACGGACCCGACGAGAGGACACGGATCCAGGCGAATCGGGCCGAGACGATGCACCGGGCCGGGCTTCGAAGGCACGGACCCCTCACCCCGGCCCTCTCCCCACGCGTGGGGAGAGGGGGCCGGACGCTGCTGCGGACGCTTCGCGAGGGTGTCGCCGACGTCCGCGCGACCCGCTCGCTCCCCACGACCCCGCGTGGGGAGTGGGGGCAAGAACCGTCCGGTCGGGGAGGCCGGCGAGGGGGTGGGCTCAGAGCTGGAGCCAGCTCGGCAGCTCGTTGTGGGCCGGGAGGCGGATGAGGCTGACGCTGAGCATGTCGGGCAGCTCGGAGACGGCCTTCAGGGCGGCCTCGTCGGGCACGGCGTCGAGGTTGACGACGCCGATCGCCTCGCCACCCTGGGTCTCGCGGCCGACGTTCATCTGGGCGATGTTCACGCCGCGCTTGCCGAACTCGGTGCCGATGGCGCCGATCAGGCCGGGGCGGTCGTTGTGGGTGAAGATGAACAGGGTGCCGTCGAGGTGGGCGTCGAGCCGATACGGCCCGAGCCGGACGAGGCGGAGGAACTCGCGGCCGAAGGTGGTGCCGGCGGCGACGTAGGTCTTCCGGTCGGTGACGACCTCGCTCTGGATCATCGAGGCGAAGTCGCCCGGCTCGGTCGATTTCTCCTCGGTCAGGGTGATGCCGCGCTCCTTCAGGCGGGCCTCGGCGTTGACGAGGTTCACCTGACCCTGGAGCGCGGTCTCCATCCAGCCGGCGGCGAAGGCGGCGGTGATGAGCCGGGTGTTCTTGGCCGCGACCTCCCCCCGGTAGCGGAGGGTGGCCGACCGGATGATGCCGCGGTCCATCTGGGCGTGGAGCATGCCGAGGCGGCGGGCCAGGTCGAGGTACTGGCGGAGGTCTTCCATCTCGGCGCGGTTGAGCGTCGCCATGTTGACGGCGAAGCGGACCTGTCCGCGGGCGAGGAAGTCGGCCAGGAGGCGGGCGGCCTCCTCGGCGACGGCGACCTGGGCCTCCTCGGTCGAGGCGCCGAGGTGGGGGGTGACGACCACCTTCGGGTGGTTGACCAGCGGGTGATCGGCCGGGGGAGGCTCGGGGTCGAAGACGTCGACCGCGGCCCCGGCGACGTGGCCGGAGTCGAGGGCCGCTTTCAGGGCGTCGGGGTCGATCAGGCCGCCTCGGGCGCAGTTGATGATGCGGACGCCGGGGCGCATCTGCTTGAGGGTTTCGGCGTTGATGAGGTGGCGGGTGTCGGCCGTCAGGGGGGTGTGCAGGGTGACGTAGTCGCACTGGCCCCAGAGGTCGTGCAGGTGGGGGACGCTCTCGATCCCCAGCTCGGTGGCGCGTTCGGCCGAGAGGAAGGGGTCGAAGCCGATGACCCGCATCGAGAAGCCGAGGGCCTGCTTGGCGACCGTCTGGCCGACGCGGCCCATGCCGATGATCCCGAGGGTCTTGCCCTCGAGCTGCCGGCCGGTGAGCTTGTTGCGGTCCCATCGGCCGGCCTTGAGGCTCTCGTTGGCCTGGGGGACGTTGCGGGCGAGCGAGAGCATGAGCGCCATCGTGTGCTCGGCCGTCGAGACGGTGTTGCCGCCCGGCGTGTTCATCACGACGATGCCGTTCTGGGTCGCGGCCGGGACGTCGATGTTGTCGACGCCGACCCCGGCGCGGGCGATCGCCTTCAGGCGGGTCTGGCCTTGCAGGATGTCGGCCGTGACCTGCGTCCCCGATCGGACGACCAGGGCATCGGCCTCGGCCAACGCGGCCTTCAGGCCGGGCACGTCCTTGGCAAGCTCGGTTCGGACGATGACCTCGAAGTCGGGCTCGGCCCTGAGCAGGGCGAGTCCTTCTTCAGACACTTTGTCGGTGACCAGCACGCGATAGGGCACGTCGATCAGGCTCCACTTTGGCGATCGGTGGCGAATGGGGAAGGGATCGTCCGGAAACGGGGATCGCCGCCCCGAGGAGGGGGGCGGCGATGGAATCTCCTCCGCTCCCGTGGTCGCGAGAGGAGGAGCGGACATCCAGGAATCCGAGGGGCTCAGGCCGCCCCGACCGGGCTGCCCTGGCCGATCAGGGCCCGCTGGGCGGCGGAGACGCCGGCGCCGGGCTCGAAGTCGTGGCCGAGCTGGGCGAGGACCATCTCCAGGGCGGCGAGGGCGCCGACGACGTCGACCTCGTCATTGTAGCCCATGTGGCCGATCCGGACGATCTTGCCCTTGAGCTTGTCCTGGCCGCCGACGACGGTGATGCCGAAGCGCTCGTCGAGCTTCTTGCGGATGTCGGAGTCCTTCAGGCCGTCGGGGACGACGAAGGCGGTGAGCCCCTCGGCGGGCCGGGCGCTGAAGAGTTCGAGGCCGAGGGCCTTGACGCCGGCCTGGCAGGCGTCGCTCATCGCCTTGTGGCGGGCCCAGACGTTCTCGATCCCCTCGGCCCGGATCATGTCGAGCGACTTGTTCAGGCCGAAGATGAGGGTGTGGGCCGGGGTGTAGGGGGTGTCCCAGTCGGCCAGTTTCTTCTTCGCGGCCTTCAGGCCGAAGTAGAAGGCCTTCGGCTCGAAGGAGTCGATCACGGCCCAGGCCTTCGGGCTGACGCTGACGAAGGCGAGGCCGGGGGGCAGCATCAATGCCTTCTGCGAGCCGACGCAGAGGAAGTCGATCTTCCAGGCGTCGACGTGGCACTCCATCGCGCCGACGCCGGAGATGCCGTCGACGGCGAAGAGGGCGTCGGTCTCGGCGACGACCTTGCCGATGGCCTCGATCGGGTGGCCGGTGCCGGTCGAGGTCTCGCTGAGCGTGCCCATGACGACGGCGATGTCGGTGCGCCCCTTGAGGGCCTCGGCCACGCGGTTCGGGTCGACCGGCTGGCCCCATTCGAAGTCGATCGTCTCGAAGTCGATGCCGTGGGCCTGGCAGATCTTGGCCCATCGCAGGCCGAACCAGCCGGCGTTGAGGACCAGGGCCTTCTTGCCGGGCGGGACGGCGTGCAGGGCGGCGGCCTCCATCGCCCCGGTGCCGGTGGCGGCGAGGATGGCGACGTCGTTGGAGGTCTTCAGGATCTCCTGGAGCCCCTGGACCGCCTTCTTGATCCCTTCCTTGGTGCGGGGGTCTCGGGAGTGGATGACCGGCTTGGCCATCTCCAGCATCACGTCTTCGGGGACCGGAGCGGGGCCGGGGGCCATGAGGCGCGGCTTGCGCATCGTACAGGTTCCTTGTGGAATGTCGCGCTCGTGCGTTGGCGGGCACGTTGGGGCGGGTAAAGGACCATTTTACCCAAGTCGACCCGGGTTCGGGGAGAGATGTTCGGGAGAACCCTCCGTTCCCCTCGTCCTGGTTGCCATCTCGATAGCGCCGATCACTCTCGAGACGGTCGGCCGACGCACCCCGCAAACCGGCCTTGCTCTCGATCCACTCGTCACACGGCATCCTGCCGAGCTGGGAGTGGTCGACTCGCTCCGCATACTGGCGATGCTCACCAGCCCGGGAGCTTGCGGGCGGTCCACTCCCAGGCGGCGCCGCCGTTGCGGCGTGCCCAATCCCACGCTCCCAGGCCCGATTCCTGCGCCGATTCGAGGATCGAATGGCCGGAGCGGGTCGTCCAACGCCAGGCACCCTGCCCCGTCTGGCTTGTCCAGGACCAGGCGTTGTCGGCGCTCCGGCTCGTCCATCCCCAGGCCGAAGACGAGGACTCGGCGGTCCAGTCCCAGGCGGAGTTGCCCTGCCGGGCGGTCCAGGACCAGGCGCCGGTTCCGACGTCGCGGACCCAACTCCAGGCGATTCCTCCCTGCTCGGCGGTCCACGACCAGGCAGCACCGCCGGATTGCTGCACCCACGACCAGGCCTCGGCCCCGGCCGAGGCCGCACGAGCGGCCATCGCCGCGCAGGACTCGCTGACCGAAATGTCCCGGTCATGCAGCCAGTCGGCAAGCAAGACCGCAGCCTGCCCCCCGGCCCAGTCACCGATCACATAGGCCCCGCCGCCGAAGAGGAGCGAGACGGCCACCCCCTGGGGCCCGACGAGCACCATCGCGGTGCCGGCGGTGCCCAGTGCCCCGAGCGATCCGCCCAGGTTCTTCAGATGGCGGCGGTCCCGCTCGGCCACATCGATGCGGCCGGCGCCGTACTCGACTTCGATGGCCATCGCCCGAGTGATCCGCGTGTAGAGTTCAAGTGCCAGGCCCACTGCCGCCGCCAGCCGGGCGATGGCCACCTCGTTGCGAGTCTTGACGACGTGCTCGACGACCGTCCGGAGCTGTCCGTCCTTCATCTTCGTACGCACGACCTCGATGGTCAGGTTGCCCCGCGGCGCGGCGGCGAGCACCTCCCTGGCCGCAGTCAGCTCGGCCTGGGTGGCCGACGACCGTTTGAGCGTCTCTCGCGCCACGGCCAGCGTCCAGGCCTCGGAAGCCTGGGCGTGCCCCCGCGCCACTCCCAGGCGGCTCGATCCCCCCTTGGCCTCGATGACGATCACCTGCTTGCCCGACCGGTAGACCTGATCGAAGCCCTGCCGAAGACTCTTGTCCGCGTCGGTCAGGATCGGGATCAAGCCCCGTTCGGCGGCCAGCGCCGCGGCCCCTTGCTCGCCGATGGCTTCCATCAGTTGCGTGTGCGACGAGACCGGGGACTGACCGGTCACGGTCAGGGCGAGTAGCAACAGGATCGCCTTCATCGGAGCCTCTTCTTTCTACAAATCGAAAGGACAGCGCAAAATCGCTGACTCCATGCTATGAGACAGCGTTGCGTCATGCAATCTTCAATTCTCCAAGGACGAGGATATACAGCGGGCTGAAACGCTCGCGAATCCTTACAGCACTTTGATATCCAAGTCTTAAATCCCATCGGCACCTGGGCCGCGCCAGAACTCGAGAATCGCTCAATGCCCGGAACCGTAAACCTTCCCCGGGTCGAAGACCCTTGAGCCGGAAACTTCCAGCCCCCCCGAGTCGTCAACCTTGCGGAAGAAGCACGAGCGGTAGCCTTCGTGGCAGGCGCCGCCGACCTGCCGGGCGCGGATCAGGAGGACGTCGGCGTCGCAGTCGACCCGGATCTCCTCGACGTGCTGGACGTGGCCGGAACTGCCCCCTTTGTGCCAGGCCTGCCCGCGCGATCGGGAGTAGAAATGCGTCTGGCCGGTCTCGATCGTGCGGAGGACGGCGGGCCGGTCCATCCAGGCCATCATGAGCACGTCGCCCGACTCGGCATCCTGGACGATGGCCGGGATGAGGCCGTCGGCGCCCCATTTCAAGGAGTCGAGGAAGGCGGGTTCGATCGGGGTGGAGGAGGTCACGTCAATCGTCCCGGGGCTGGAGGGGGAGGTCGACGCCGGCGGGTGGGGCGTCGAGGGGGTCGATGCCGAGGCGGCGGCGGAGGCGGTCGAAGTCGTAGCCGAGGTAGAGCTCGGCCGATCGGGGGCGTCGGGCCAGTTGCTCGCGGACGAGGAGGATGCCGGAGAGCTTGGCCCGCATCACGTCATCACCCTCGGCGACCAGGCGGGCGGCGTCGAGGGGGGAGCGCCGGGGCGGGCCTTCCTCGTCCCCCAGGCCGGCACCGAGGCCGATCCGGGGGACGTCGACCCAGCGGGACTCGAAGTAGGAGGCGATGGCGTCGGCCTGGAGGCGCTTCCGGGCGTCGACCGAGAGCCCGTCGGGCAGGCGGACGGTGGCCACGGCGGCGTCGAGCATGGCCAGGGGCAAGGGGGAGATGGTGCGGTCGAACTCCAGGCCGCGGCCGAGGCGGCCCTCGATGACGCGCTCGACCTCCTCGATCGCCCCGCGCCGGAGGCTGGAGCAGCGGAGGACCCCCTCGTTGAGGATGACGACGGCCCGGACGATCGGCAAATCGGCGGCGGCCGGCTCGGGATCGCTCGGGGGCATCGGGCGGTCGAGCCACTCGACGATCCGGGCGCCGGGGGCCATCGGCGCGAGGGTCATCGGGTCGACGGGCATGGGCATGACCCGGACGGCCCCGGCGGCCTCGTCGGCGTCGAAGGGGGGTGGGGCGTCGTCGGGCCACGTGAGCTCGAAGGCGTAGTTCAGGTCGTCGGCCCGGGGCTCGGCCCCTGCCCCGTGGCGGAGGATCTCGGCCAGGGCCCACGACTCGGCGGCGCGGTCGGGGTCGGCCGAGGCGGTCAGGTGGACGAGATAGTCGAGGGCGTCGATCGCCTCCTCATTGCGGCCGAGCCAGGCGAGGCAGAGGGCGCGGTTCGACCAGGCGGCGGCGTCGGTCGGCTCGTCCTCGGAGAGTTCCTCGAAGGCGTCGAGGGCGTCGGCGAGGTTGGCGAGGTTGCGGGACCGGAAGGTCTCGTCCCAGCGGGCTCGGGATTCGTCGTCGGCGGGGTTGTCGAGGCGTCGGGGCTTGCGGGCGACCTCGGGGAGTTCGTCGGAATCGGCGAGGCGGTCGAGGGCTTCGCTCGCGGCGCGGTCGCCCGGCTTGAGTCGTAACGCCTGCTGCCAGCAGGCCCAGCTTGCCAGCGGGCGCTGGAGCTGGAGCTGCCGCCAGCCTTCGTGGACGAGCGACAGGGCGGCCTCGGCGGCCTGGGGGGGGAGGTCGGAAGCCATCGGTCGACTCATCGGAACGGGGGCGAATCAGGAGGACGCAGGTTGGCGGGCCGAGAGGTCGCCTCGAAGGCGCCGTTCAGGGGATCCCGAAGACGGGAGGCACGTTGAACTCGACGCGGAGGAGGCTGCATTCGACGAGGAGCCGATCACGATCACGGACCCTGAATCGTGCCGACGAGGGCCATCCGCCTCGGGCCTTGCGTCGCGTGTCCTCGATCACGTCGATGAGCAGGTCGATGTCGAGGAGCCGGTTCTCGAATTCGACGCGTTCGGCATCCCCGAGACCCAGGTGAAGGTTCCCTGCGAGGCCCATCCGGGTAATCCGGAGGGTAAACCAGGAGTGTGAGGGGCTCCAGCTCCATGGGCAGGCTTCGCCACCGCGGCGGCGGCGGAGGAGTTCCCGGAGCCGCTCCAGTTCGCGGCCCGGTCCCGTCACGGAGATCGGGTTCATCGGGGGCGAGCCTCCCCTCAGCCTTGAGCGGGGGCGTGCGGCGGGAGTACGCCGCCAGCCCCCGGCGCTTTACTGACCCGGCAGGATGATCTTCCGTTCGCCGCCCCCCTGCCCCGACGAACCAGGAGAGTCGGGGGTCCAGACGCCGCCCCCGCCGGAGCTGCTCGGGCCGCCGGGGGTCCAGATCTCGGGCCGGGAGGCGGAGACGCCGAGCGCCCCCGAGGCGGTGGTGACGCGGGGGCCGTAGCGGGAGATCAGCGACATGAGCGGGCGGCTGTCGAGCATGACCTGCTCGGGCTGGTCGGGGTGGGGGACCATCTGCATCAGGCCCATGTCGAGCAGGTTCGAGACGACGACCTGGCTCGCGGCGCGGTCCTCGCGGTAGCGGTCGAGGACGACGGCCAGCTCGGGGACCCACTGCTCGGGCGACTCGTTCCGGGCCCGGATGCGGAGGGCGAGGAAGTCCCAGCGGGGGGCGTTGGGGCCGCGGTGGGCGGGCGGCTCGTCGCGGCGGGCCTGCTCGATCCAGGCGAGGGCCTCGGCGAAGTCGCCCCGGCCCGCGGTGAGGTTGGCCAGGTCGCCGAAGACGGCGAAGCGTTCGGAGGGCCCTTTGGAATCGAGGAGTTTCGGCCGGTTGACCAGGGCCTGGGCGGCCTGCTCCAGGGCGCGGTGCTGGCCGAAGGTCCGGCTGCGGAGGAAGAGGTGCCAGAGGCGATCGTCGGAGAGCTGGGCGGTCGGCACGCGGAAGAGCCGGGCGAGGTGGATCCGCTCGATGTCGACGGAGGCCGGGTCGGGGGTCGGCTCGCCGGGGATGCCCAGCTCGGCCCGGAGGGCGGGCAGGTCGAGGTTCGGGTTGGCCCGGCCGGCGTCGAGCTGGCAGAAGGCGGCGCGGAGGGGGATCTGGGCGTTGCCGTCCTTGATCGCCTGGCGAGGGGTCCGGCCGCCAAGGCCGGGCAAGGGGGTCTCGGGCCAGACCTCGCGGAGGACCCGGGCCTGCTCCTCGCGCTGGATGCGGCGGGTCTCCTCGGGGTCGAGCCCCTCGGGCACGGCCCATTCGGTCCGCATGGCCAGGGAGACGCGGGCCACCTTCTCCAGGACGTCGGTGCGGGGCTGGGCCGGCGGGATATTCGCCCCGGCGAGGGCGATGAACTGCTCGCGGAGGTCGTCGAACTGCTTGCCGAGGTCGAAGCCGTCGAGCATGACGCTCTCTTGCCCGACGATCGCCCGGCCGACGACGCGGGCCATCTCCGAGGGGGTCATGCCGGGCCGGGCCTCGGGCCGGGGGCGATCGAGCAGGGTGAACGCCTCGACCTCCTCGGCCTCGGGGTCGTCCGGGTCGAGCACGCCGGCGCCCTCGGAGACGACGGTCTTGTCGTTCTGCTCGGCGTCCTTGAGGGCCTGGAGCAGGCCGTCGCGGTTGTTCAGGGGCCAGGTGAGGCGGACGTGCTCGACGAGGTCCTCGTCGCCGATCGGCTCGGTCTGTTGGCAGAGGGCTTCCAGGTCGACGGCCTCGGCGGTCGGGCCGGTGAATTTCGTGTAGCGGCGGAAGGCCGCGATGGCCCCGGCGTTGTCGGCCATCCAGAGGCGGCAGAGGCCGAGGTTGCGGTCGGCCTCGGCGACGCCGTCGGCCGAGAGGGTCTCGAACCCGGCGGCGGCCTGGCCCCAGAGGGCTTCGTCGGCGGCCTGCAGCGCGGCCTCGAACCGCCTGTGCGTCTCCGGGTCGAGCCCCGGGGGCGTGGTCATCAGGTCGTATGGGTTCTTCAGCCAGGCCGAGACGCCGGGGTCGGTCATCAACGACCGCAGGGCGGGCTGGGCGATCGGGTCGTCCTCGGCGTCGGCCGCGGTGCCGATCTCGAGGTGGGCGATGCCGGCCGGGATGCTGCCGGAGCGGACGAGCATGACGCCGACCATGCGGAAGACGCCGGCGAACTTCGGGCGATCCTCGGGTGCCATGGCCGAGAGGGCGGACTGGAGGTCGGCCGCGGCCGGTTCAGGGCCTTCGGCCATCAAGGTCGATTGCACCCGATGCGCCAGGGCGCCGAGGTGGTCGGGCTTCGCCTGGAGGATGGCGTTGACCGCCGCCCGGGCCGGCTCGGGCTCGTCGCGACGCTCGTGGACGATGGCCTTCTGCATCAGGAGCCAGAGGGCCCCTTTGACCTTGCGAAGCCCCTCGTCGATGACCTTCAGGGCCTGGTCGAACTGCTCGGAGCGGATCAGGCGCTCGGCGCGCAGGGCCGGTTCTTCGGCCTTGTGGCAGCACCACTTGTACTTTTCCTGGCTTCCGCACGGGCAGGGAGAATAAGGATCGACCGCGGCCATGTCCGTCCCGTTGGCTGTTGGAATCGTTCAAAGAAAAAAGCGGCATGGTGGCGGAGAGGAGCCGTCGCGCGACACCGGCGGCGCATGGCTCCCCCACTGCTCGGCCCGATTTTGAGGGACCGACGCCCTGCGATCAAGGTATCAGAGGCCCCGCGACCGCGCCTACCGAGTGGCGTGCCGGGACGCATCGGGATGGGGCGCGGAGATGGAGGGGGGGCCCCGTGGGCCGTGGCGGGGGACTGTCAACCGTCGCCGGAGAAGCTTAAGATCGAGGGCACACCCGAGGAAACCCGGTGACGAGAGGATCTCCGACGCTTCTGGGGCCGACGATCCGGCCTCGGAGCGTCTTCATGGTTTTCGATCCGAGTCCCTTGATGTTGAATAAGCGCGAGTTGATCAAACGGGCCCTGAATCCGTTGATGCGCTGGTCTCGCCTGCACGATCCTCGGCCCGGTTACAGCATTATTCTGGGGGTCCCGTGGGCGCTCCGCCACCTGCTGGCGGTGAACCTGCGGTTCGTCGGCCGGCAGCAATTGGACGGCCTGGCGGGGGTGCACCTGGTCTTCGACCGGATCGAGCAGCCGGGGGGGGAGGCGTTCATCGAGGGCATCCGGCAACGGTTCCCCGGGCTGCCGCTCGACTTCCAGTTCCACCCGCCGATCGCCGGCCGGATCACGGAGAAGGTGAACCAGTCGAAGTTCTACGCGGCATTGAACTGGACGCGGGGCCTGGCCGCCTGCCGGAGCCGCTACGCGATCCTGCACGACTTCGACCTCTATCCGATCGACCCTCATTACTTCGCCCGGATGCACGAGGCCCTGAAGGCCAACGAGTGGCACTTCGCGGGCTACGAGACGGCACGATTCGACGGGTTGACGCCCGACGACCTGATCTTCGGGAGCTGGAACCTCGCGCTCGATGCGCAGTGGGTGCGCTCGCGGTTCCGGCCGATCGACGGGTATCACAAGGTGGCGACGGTCAACGGCCGGGAGGTGGACCTCGACCCGTTCTCGTACGTGCAGACCCGATCGCCGAGGCGAGGGCTGGTGCCGAGTCTCGGTCCGGAGGCGTTCGCCCACGTGAAGAACCTGTGCAGCACCTATCTGCGGTTCAACGGCGGGCAGAAGGTCGATCTCGCCTGGCGACTGCATTACCTCTGGTATCTCGAAAGCCTGTCGGAACACCCCGAACGGCTGGAGGAGGCGACCCGGGCGATGCGCGAGGCGCGGTCGTCTCGCCTGACGGTCGCCGGGCAGACGGTCGACTTCCAGGGGACGCACCCGACCTGTAGCAACGTCCTGGAAAAGGACCTGTTGATGCTGGAGCAGAACCTTTACGGGGGGATGCGGCCCGAGGTTTCGAACTACATCGACGAGTTCCGCGGCTTCCTGACCCGGATGGGCGAGGCGGCCAGCCAGGCCGCGACCTCCTGAAGCAAAACGCGATCGGGGGAACCGCTCGTGGCTGATCCGATGGCCGACCGAACAGGCCGCAAGGGGACGACCATCCTGGGCTGGATGGGGCGGATGGTGGTGATCGCCCTGGTCCTCGCCTTTGTTCGGGTGGTGAACACGGCACGAGAGGAGGCGAGGCAATCGCAATGCATCGGGGTGCTCAGCCAACTGGGCATGGCGCTGGCGAACTACGAGGACTTTCATGGGACGTTGCCCCCGGCCGTCGTGCGAGGTCCGGATGGAACCCCCTGGCACAGCTGGCGGGTGCTCGTGCTGCCCTTCCTGGAGGGGCATGCGCTTTACGCTTTGTATCGGTTCGATGAGCCGTGGGACGGGCCGAACAACTCGTTGCTCATCGACCGGATGCCGACGAGCTTCCAGTGCCCGACCGACCAGGCGAGGCAAGGCGGATCGACCCGGTTCACGAGCGTCGTGGCCGTCGTCGGGCCGGGCACGTGCTTCCCGCCCGATCGGGCGGCGAACACGAGGGAATTCGAAGGGGTGCGGGATCGGACCGTCCTGCTGGTCGAGCTGGGGGCCAGCGAGATTCCCTGGACGGCGCCCGTGGATCTCGACCTCGACACGTTCCGCGAGCAGGCGGCGCGGGGAGACGGTTCTCCCCACGCGAATCGCCGCACCGTCCGATTTGCCAACTATTACGGCGGGGTGCTCGCGCTGCCGTTGGATGCCGAGGAGTTGGGGAGGCTCTGCCCGCCCCCACCGTTCGGTCCCGAGATGTCGGGATCAGTCGAGGGGGAGGACGCCCCGGATCGAGGCCCAGAGGCCGGGGGCCCGCTCTTGCAGGACCATCCGGGCGTAGAGTGATCCGAAGACGATCACCCAGGCCAGGGCGAGCCACGATCGCCAGTCGATCCGGGAGGTCGTCAGTTCGATTGGTCCATCGTCAGAGGGGGGCATGGGGAGACTCCGCGCGATGCAGGCGCGACCACCAGCGGCGGGTGGCCTGGTAGACGCGATCGGGGGTCAGGGCGGTCATGCAGGGGTGATCGGCCAGCGGGCAGACCTTGCGGTGGCAGGGGTTGCAGGGGACGTCGTGCCGCAGGACGAGGCTCCGGCGCGACCAGGGGCGCCACTGGCCGACCCGGTTCGTCCCGCTGAACAACACGACCGACGGCACTCCGGCACAGGCGGCCAGGTGGGCCGGGCCGCTGTCGGAGCCGAGGAACAGGTCGGCCCGTTCGAGCAGGGCGGTGGTCTCGGTCACGGCCAGTCGGCCGGTCCAGTCGCGGAGGGAATCGTGCGGGGTGAGCCGGGCGGCGAGTTCGGCGTCATCCGGACCGCCGACGATGAGCACGCGCCAGCCGTCGCGGAGGAATTGGGCGAGCAGGGAGTCCCAATGTTCGATCGGCCAGCGCTTGGCCGGCGTCCCCGCGCCCAGATGGACCGCGAGCAACGGGGCCGGTGCGCCGAATCGTCCGGCGTGGAGCCAGTCGGCCTCGGGGCCGCTGGAGGGATCGTTGAGCGGGGAGTCGAGGCGGTTTTCACGGGCGGGCCGAGGGGAGCGGCCCCCCTCACCCGGCCTGCGGCCACCCTCTCCCCCGCGACCGGGGGCGAGGGTTGAGTTCGCTCCCTCTCCCCGCGAGCGGGGAGAGGGCTGGGGTGAGGGGGCCCAGGCCGGATCGCGAGGCTCGGCACGTCGGCAGACCTCCCCCTCACCCGGCCTGCGGCCGCCCTCTCCCCCGGCGGGGGCGAGGGTCGGGCGAGGGATCGTATCGAATTGCGATGCCGATTCCGGACCGGGGGCGAAGTCGTCGTCGATCAAGGGGCCCGGGGGGCCGGAGCCGACGATCACCAGTTCGGCCGAGGCCTTGCGGACGGCTCGTTTCGCGGGGCGTGTCGAGGCGGGGGCGGGCGATGCCCAGGAGTCGGCGAGCATCCGGGCGACCCGGGATCGGTCGCGATCGGAGACGTGGACCGAGACGCGGGCCGGGACGTCGCGGTCGCCGGCAGGATCGTCGGTCAAGGAGAGGGCATCGAGCAGGGCCAGGCGAGAGCGGACCTCGTGACGGCCGGGGACCCAGTCGGCCAGGTCGGTCAGCAGGAAGCCGCCGCCCCCCATCGCCCAGCCGACCCGGCGCGGGATGCCGGCCATTGCCAGGACGAGCACGGAGAGCACGTCGCCCCGGACGTCGATGCCGAGGTCGTATCCCTTCCCCCGGAGCATCCGGGCGATCGACCAGACGGCCGAGGCCAGGGCCCAGCGGCCCGGCTGGCGCTCGAACCAGTTGCGGTCGGCCAGGAGGACCCGATCGACGAGCGGGTCGGCCTCGAAGACGGCCCGGTTGCTCGGCGAGGCGAGCACATCGATCGCGGCGTCGGGGTGGTGGCGTTTGAGCCTCGGGAAGAGCGGGCTGGAGAGGACCGAGTCTCCCAGGTGGTCGAGCTGCACGACCAGGATCCGGCGCGGCGCGGGCCACGTCGGGATCGGCCGGGCCATGCGCCAGAGGCGCATCGCGAGCCCTCCCACCAGATCCAGCGTGCCGACCAGGACGCGCCAGCGCCACTTGCTGTAGCGATAGCGACGCACCGGCACGGGGCTCGGCGCCCGATCATCCTGTCGGGGCGACTTCGTCATAAACCTCCGCCGTCCTTCGGGCCACGGTTGCCCAGAGGTACCGCCGATGGACAACTTCGGCAAGCTCAGTTCCGCCTCGACCGGCCTCCCACGCCTGTCGTAAGCCCCTCGAAATCTCCCCGATGTTGCCGGGGCGTGCGTAGATTGCCCGATTTCCGAAATATTCCCGGGTGCAGCCGAAGGGGGTGATGACGACGGCGCACCCGGCCAGGGCGGCTTCGAGGGCGGCCAGGCCGGGCGTCTCGAACCAGCTCGGCAGGGCGAAGACCCGGGCCGCCGCGAAGGCCGAGGCGAGTACGGGGTCGTCCGCATCCATCCGAGCAATCCAGGTGACGGAGGATCGAGGCACCCCCCTGCACTGCTCGGCGTAGGATTCATGACCGGGGACCGGGTCGCCCACGACGACCAGGGGCAATCGGGCGTCGGCGCAGGCCCTGACGAGCCCGAGCACATTCTTCCTCGGCTCGATCCGCCCGGCGTAGAGGACGAAATCGGCTTGCCCGACGAGCGCCCGGAACGGCCCCGGGTCGGCGTCGAGCACGTTCGGCTCGACGCCGTTGGGCACGACTCGAATGTTCCGCGGGGCGAGCCCGAACAGGCGGACGAGTTGCACGCCTTCGGCCGACGAGTTCGGCAGGACGGCATCGGATCGCTGGAGCAGTTCCCTCCGCCAGCCCGGGACCCGAGGGAAAGCCCGGCGGATTCCCCAGGCCGCCAGGGCCCGAGCCGCCTGGAGGCGACCTCCCGCCAGGGCGGCCAGCGCCGAGGGCTCGAACCAGCAGATCGGCGAGAGGACGACGGGGACGTTCCGCGATCGGGCGACCTTCGCCAGTTCCAAACCCTCGCGGCTCATGCCGAACAGGTGAAGCAGCCGAGCCTGCTCCAGCCGGTCGGTCCAGGGGTTCATCGGCCGGACGCGGACGCCGAGGGCGTCGAGATGCCTGGCCGTCCTCGCCAGTTGCACTTCGCCGCCGCCGGGGGCCTGGAAGGCGTGGCCGGGGGCGTGGAGCAGGACGGCGCCGGGTTCCATCGGGCCGAGGGAACGCCCCCGGAGCCAGTCCATCGCGGAGGCGGTCGGGCGGGCGTGGCCGGGGTGCAGGAAGTTGGCAAGGTCGGTCGATCGATTCATCGTCTGGCCGAAGGGTTCGCTCCCAACCGGGCGGAGGATGCTGGGTTCGTTTCGATGAGGGTCTGCACCACGGTCGAGGGAAACCACGGGCTACCGGGGTGATCGCCAGCGGTCGCGGAGGCGGCGGAGGGTCTTCTTGAGCAGGAGGCTGGGGGAGCTGTCGTCGAGTTCCTCGACGGGGGTGACCGTCTCCCAGTCGATCGCCGATCGGACGGCGGATTTGAGGCTGAACGGGCGGCGGACGAGCGCCGGCGAGGGGAGATCGACCCGGGCCGTCGCGCGTTCGAAGGAGAGGCCGTCGAGCTGGAGCGTGCCGCGCGGGCGTCGCATGGGGAGGCTGGCGACGTGCGAGCCTCGGACGATTTCGAGGGTCAGGGGGTAGGAGTCGCTCCAGTCCTCGAAGGCGACCTCGACCCGCCCGGCCCCTCGGGCGGTGACCGACCAGCGGCGGCGGCCTCGCCAGGCCCACCAGTGCGCGAAGTCGGTCAAGGTGGTCCGCCAGAGCAGGTCGTACCGCTCGATTTCCCGGGCCAGGGCCGCGAGGACTTCCGGGAATCGGGCCAGGCGACGCTCGGGGTGGCCGTAGACGAAGGCCGGCTCGCCCTGGTCGATCCGGGCGCGGACGACCCCGACGAGGTGGGCGGCGATGCCGAGGCCGTCGCCCCGCCCGGCGTCCACGAACAACCCTTCGCAGATGGGATGGATCGGGACTTGCAGGATTTTCGAGAAGCGATCGCCCCGCCAGGGGAAGAAGGGGAGGTCGTTGTAGCCGACCGAGAAATCGGACGAGTAGCGGTAGCCGAGGTGCTCGATCGCGTCGTCGAGCCCCGGGTTCCATCGCCCTTCGGGGGCGGCGAAACCGAAGGGATCGAACCCGGCGGCGGTCAGGAGGTCATGGGCACGTTCGAGGTTGCGGCGGTTGCTGGCGGGGTCGCGGTAGACGACGTGGAAATGCCCATGAGATTGGGTGTCGACGTGTTTCAGGTCGGTGAGCACCGACTCGTCGAGGCCGTAGGCGGCGGTGCTGACGAAGTGGGTGGTGCAGTCGTCGAGCGGCCGGCGGGCCTCGGCGAAGCGGTGGTAATCGGTCGGGATCGGCTCGTCGAGGTCGAGGCGGAGGTTGAAGGCCCCGCGGTAGGGATAGGGGAAGACGGCGAGTCGAATCCAGAGGCCGCCGAGGCGGGTGACTTCCTCGCGGAGCCGGGCGAGCAAGGCGCGTCGGATGCTCCCCTTGTCGAACGCGGCGATGCGCTCGGTGAGTGTGACCCCGGCGACGTCCCACGAATGGAGCCCGGCCTGGGTGTCGATGAGGGCGGCGAAGGGGTCGAACGCCCAGCCGTCCCGGAGTCGGGCGATGTCGATGGCCACCTGGTCGACGCCCACGGGGACCCCGCGCGACGAGTCGTCGGAGTGGCTGTCGAAGAGGACGAACCGGCCGCGATGGAGGACGATCGGGTGCGGCTCGCTGATCGTCTCGAAGGGGATGCCTTCCTGGCGGAGGATCAGGTCCAGCCCCGGGGGCGTCTTCCAGAGCAGGAGCGGCAGGAGCGGCGGGCCGGTCGCGGCGGCGGTCGCCAGATCCGCGAGTGAAACGGATGCGGTGCTCGTCAACATGGCCCGCCCCCTTCCTCTGGTCGAGTGGCCGACCAGGCGACGAAGCGCCGGGCCATCGGAACGCGCCGGAAGGCGACGGAGCGACGCTCCGAAGGATCGAGCAGCGCCTCGGAGCGGATGTTGGTGAACCCGGCGAGCCGGAGCCAGCGGCGCATCTGACCGGGCCAGAACCAGCGCTCGCGGGCCCGAGAGCCGGGGGGATACATCCATCGCCCGCGCCGCTCGTCGATCCGCTTGACCAGGACGGCGGGGAGCCAGGGGCGCACCGGGTCGAGCGAGGCCGCGTTCTTGTCCACGATCACGACGCGGCCCCCGGGCCGAAGGGCCCGGGCCGCCTCGCGCAAGCTGTCCATGATGCCCTGGATTTCCATGTGTTCGAGCACTTCGACGAACATGACCGCGTCGATCGAAGCGTTGTGCAATGGCAGGCGCCTGGCCGATGCCCTCGCCACGGGCAGGCCGCGGCGATGGGCGGCCCGGAGCATCCCGGCGGAAGGGTCGAGGCCGAGGATCCGGGCGCCGTGTTCGGCCAGTCGGGCGGCGAAGCGACCCTTGCCGCAGCCGGCGTCGAGGACCAGGCGGTCCGCGATCGGCCCGAGGTGGCGGAGGATGGCTTCGAGCCGGACGTCGTCGGCGGGGACCTCGTCCTTGAATCGGGCCTCCAGGAGGTCGAAGCGGGCGGCGACCTCGGCCTCGAATCGGGGGGTGGCGTGTGCCGAGGTCGTCACGCGGCCCTCCCAGGGGACTCGGCCCGGCGCACGAGTTCGCGGTGCTTCCAGTGTCGCACGGCGACCGAGACCCCCGAGAGGGCGCAGAAGACGAGGCCCTCGGCGCCGTCTCGGTAGCCTCGCTTGCCGAGGTAGAGCTTGGCGAAGGTCCAGAAGGGGCGCACGGTCCAGTCGATCGTGCGGACGGGGCGGCCTCGGCGGACGAATTCGATCGCTTCGAGGGAGGTGTACTTGTTGAGTTTATAAAGAAAGACATTCATGGTCGGGATGGTGCGGTGCAGGAGGTGCTGCGAGAGGGTGCCGGCCGAGCCGCGGAGGGAGACGGTCTCGTGGACGGTGCCGAACCACCAGCCTCGGCCTCGTCGGAAGAGGCGCAACGGGCGGTCGTCCTGGGTGCCGGAGTAGGAGAAGCGGCGGCCGAGGATCTCGCTGCGGATCGGCACGCGGTAGCCGGTGTGGTGGGCCTTCGGGTCGGCCACGACGGCGCGGATCTCGGCGGCGAGGGCCGGGGTGGCGCGCTCGTCGGCGTCGATGGCGAAGACCCAGTCGCCGGTCGCGGCGTCGAGGGCGGCGTTGCGCTGGGAGGCGAAGTCGTCGAACGGCCGGACGATGGCGCGATCGGCCCGTTGCCGGGCGATGGCGAGGGTCTCGTCGCGGCTCGCGGCATCGACGACCACGATCAGCTCGTCGGCCCAGCCGAGCGAGGCGAGGCAGCCGGGCAGGTTGCGGGCCTCGTCCCGGGCGATGATCAGGGCCGAGATGCGAGGTCGCTTCGCCATGTCGGTCCTACCTTTCGGATCGCGCCGGCCAGGGCGCGGGTCGGGAAATACGCGGCGTAGGCGGCCAGGGCCCATTCCAGGCGACCGGCCGCGGCGGCGACGATCCAGAGGTGCCAGCGGATGTCGGCGTGGCCGAGCTTGCGGCCCCACCACGTCGGGCTGAAGGGCCGGGGCCGGGCGTCGAGCGGTTCCCGGGCCAGGGTCGTCTTGCCGTCTCCCGACTCGACGGCCCGGTTCCATTCGTCGTTGCTCAGCGTGAACAGGTATTTGCCCATGGCGAAGGCCATGCCCAGGCCGAGCCAGCCGGCCCACCCGGTCCGGGAGAAGGCGGCATAGGCGATGGCGGCGTGGAGGAGCATCTCGCCGCTCTCGTCGAGCGTGGTGTCGAGCCACCGGCCGAGCGGCGAGGCGGTCCCCTGGCGTCGGGCGAGCCGGCCGTCGGCGCCATCGAGGACCAGCGCGACGGCCAAGGCCCCGGCGGTGGACCAGCGGAGCCACGGATCGAGCGTCCCCCAGGCGACCATCGCCGCCGCGGCGATCATGAACAGGAACGATCCGACCGTCAGCGCGTGGGGGCGGACCCGGGTCGGGGCCAGCAGCCGGACGAGGACCCCGGACAGGCCAACCGACCAGAAGCGGCCGATCGGCTGGTAGCATTTGCGACGGACCAGCTCGGCCTCGGCCCCGGCCAGGCCTTGCGGCGAGTCGAGCCGCCAGACCACGGCGGATTCGGCATCCTTGCCCCGTCGGGCGACCCGACGGAGGCGCGAGGGGTCGTAAAGCCGGTCGGTCCGGAGGATGAAGGCCCCTTCCGGGGGCGGTCCGGTGGCGAATGTGATGCCGGTGGTGTTGCGGGGAGCCGCCGCGCCGAGGAGCCCCCGGAGCGTCTCGTGCTCCTCGAGCCGGGCGTGGACGGTGAGCGTCGGATGGGCACCGACCCCGGTGGCCAGGTCGACCAGGTGGGCGATGACCGGCCGGCCGAGCAAGGGGACGCCGGCCATCGGCCCCTCGGGCCCTCGGGGCCGGGCGTCGATGATCAGAGGGGGTAGGGTCCGGGAGCGTGGCATCGGGCGCCTCCATGCGCCGGCGTTGTCGAGCGGGGCGGTCGAGGTCCGAGGCGTACGGGTCAGGTCTGCCGGCCGTGCAGGGGGACGCCGAGGCCGGCGTGCCTGCGCCGGGTCGCGGGGCGAGCGGGGTCGTCGATCCGGCTCGCCCCGGGGAGGGGCCGGGGCGACTCCCAGCGGAATTCCCCGAAGAAGGCGTCCTGGCGGGCGATCCAGCCGGGATGGGCCTCCTGGACGCGGCGCCGGGCGGCGATCGCCCCGCCGAGCTTGCCCAGGGCGTCGCGGAATGCCTTGAGGAATGCGAGCCGACCGGAGCCGATGGCGACGATCAACCGCACCACGAGCCAGAGGAGATGCGAGAGCAGGAGCCGGCCCCGGAGATTTTTCCAGGAAAAGAGCAAGGTGTTCCGGATGGCCAGGTGATCGCAGCCGGCCTTCCCGAACGCCGGGCCGAACGAGCCGAAGCCGCGGTGATACGCGAGCGAGTCGGGGACGTAAAGGCCGACCCAGCCGCGCATCCAGCCCTGGAAGCCGAGGTCGAGGTCCTCGATGCGGCCCGGGAAGTAGAGTTCGTCGAAGCCGCCGAGGGCGAGGAACTTCTCGCGGTCGACGGCCAGGATCGGCCCGGCGGCGGCCGTCAGGCCAGGCTCGTCGACGTGGGCCTCGAAGCCGGGGACGCGGCAGCGGCCCTGGACCAGGCCGAACCGCATGCGGACCCGGGTCCGCATGCCCTCGTAGGTCTGGCCGTCGAAGGTCCAGCAGCGGGGGGCGGCGAAGAGGGCGTCGGGGCGCCGTCGGACGGCCTCGACCAGGGGGGCGACGGCGTGGGGGTCGAGCTTCACGTCATTATTCAAAAGCAAAATCACGTCTTCATCGCGGCGGGCGAGCACCCGATTGAAGGAGGCGAGGCCGCGGTTCGGCTCGTGCTCGATGGGGACCGAGGGCCAGCGGCTTCGGATGAAGGCGACCGAGTCGTCGGTGGAGTCATTGTCGACCACCGCGACGGGACAGGGCATGGGGGCACGCTCGGCCGCGACGAGCACCGAAGGCAGGCAATCGGCCAGCAGGTCTCGGCCGTTGTAGTTGAGGACCAGGATGCAGGTGCGATCGGAGCCCACGGGTTCCTTCCCTCGGGGTGGTGCCTTCGAAGCCAGGGGCGGCCGTACCATAAGCCGATCGGCCGAGAGGGTCAAGGCCGGCCGTGACGGCGCGGGGGGCGAGGCGCCCGGGGGCCTTGGATCTGGACTTGCCAAGGGGGGAGGCTCGTCGTAGTGTCCCGGCTTCCCGTCCCCGCATCTCACAAGATCGCACGTTCGTTCGACGAGTTCTCGTGTGTCCGGAGGCGCCTCTTGACGTCGTTCCTCAGCCAGCCAGCACGTCGTGTGGGACGGGTCGTGGCCCCATCCGGATTCGGTGGCTCGATGGGCCTGCGCCGAGGTCCTCGGGCATGGAGGAGAGTGTCGATGAATCGCCTGGTCGGCCTTTGGATTCTCGCGGGGGCGGTGACCGGTTGCACTCAGAACCGCGAGGGGATTCGTCCGACCGAGGGCTTGCCGCCGGCCGCCTTGCCCTCGGGCCTGCCCCCGATCCAGGAGCGGGTCAACGCCGGCCCCGACCCGTTCCCGCCGAGGATGCTCGACGGGTCGTCGATGGGCGAAGGATCGGCCGCGCTCGGCGGTGCGCATGAGCATGCTCGGGTCGGTGAGTCTGAGGCTCCTGATCCGGCCCCGGCCCTCCTGGCCTCGACCGCGACCGCGACCGGGACCGCGACCGAGGGCGTCTCGACGCCGCTCGATCAGGCGGGCGTCCCCGGCGAATTGCCGGAGTTGCCGGCCGACCTGCCGGCATTGCCGGCCGACCCGCCGATGGCGGCCCGGGGTGAGGTGGCGATCCCGCCGCTCCCGCCGGCGTCGGGAAACGTCCCGGTCGATCCGCAGGTGATCCGGGCCTCGGCCGAGGTGGGGCGAAAGCCGGACGCGTCTCCGGGGGCGGACCGGATGGGCCTCAAGACCGGCGCGGACACGGCGGAATCGGGGCGAGAGCAAGAAATCGAGGTGCCCATCGGGCAGCCGGTGGGGGAGTGGGCGGCCCGGGTCGAGAGCGACATCATCACCTGGAACGAGTTGCAGTCGGAGGTGGCTCGGCGGTTCCGTGAGCTGGACCCCCAGATGCAGATGGCCCCCGGGGTCCGGGAATCGCTGGCGGCCAACGTGCTCGACCACCTGATCGACCGGTCGCTCGTGATCCAGCGCGCCCGGCGCAATGAGTTGAAGGACGCGAAGCGCTGGGAACTGATCAACAAGTTCGCCGTCGAGCTGTTCGAGAAGGAGCGGCTCCCCGCCCTGTTGAAGAAATACAACGTGGAGGACCGCTACGCGCTGGAACGGGTGCTCTCGGAGCGCAACGAGTCGTTCGACGAGATCCTCGACTCGTTCAAGCTGGAGACGATTTATCAGCAGTTTCTGATGATGAACGTCGCCTCGAAGGTGCATGTCGACCTGCCCGAGATGCGGGCGTATTACTTCGAGCATCGCGAGGAGGAGCGGTTCCAGCAAGGTCCGCAGCTGACCTGGCGGGAGATCCACCTGCGGTTCGCCAATCATCCGAGCCGGGAGGCCGCCCGGGCGAAGATGGACGAGGCGATGGCCCGGATCGCCCGGGGGGCACCGTTCGAGGAGATCGCTCGGGCCATGGGAGAGGGGCCGAATGTCGACACCGGCGGCCTCTGGACGACGGCGCCGGGGAGCTATGCGGTGGCCTCGGTGAACGAGGCCCTCGGGCGGCTCAAGCCCGGGCAGATGAGCACGGTGCTCGAGGGCCCGAACGGCCTGCACCTGGTCCGGCTCGAGACGGTCCGGCCGGCCGGCCGGAAGCGGTTCGAGGAGGTGCAGGACGAGATCCGGGATCTCCTGAAGTCTCGGAAGCAGACCGAGCTGGTCGACGATTACCTGACCGACCTCTATCGCGGGGCGGTGGTCACGACCGTCTTCCGAGAGTACGTGCCGAGGCACCTCCGGACCGAGGAGTCGGGCGGGTGAGCGGCCTCGTGGTTCTCGGCCCGCGTGGTGGTCCCCGCGCCCGGCCTCGGGCGCAATGATGAGGAGAATGGGCCGGATCGGCGGATCGCCGAGGTTCGGGACGTTGCCGGCCGGCGCTCAGGGGGATAGCATGGATCGACCCCGGGGACGGGCGAGACGGCGCGCCGGATGGCCCGGGGCGCGGGACCGGTCCCAGGACCTTGCGGCGTCGAGATCGAGCACATCCCATGGCCACGGCGGCCCCTGACGCGACGGTCGAGGCACTCGATACGACCGTCCAGTTGATCACCCCGGAGCGGATCACGTTCCAGTACCCGCTGGCCGGCCCGTTCCGCCGGGCGACGGCCTACCTGATCGACCTGGGGGTCCTGGGGATGCTCATCTTCCTGGGGCTGATGGTGTCGCTGCTGCTGGCGCTCGGGACGGCGGCGGGCGGCGGGCTGTTCCTGGTCATCCTGTTCGGGCTCCGGTTCGGCTACGGGGCCCTGCTCGAGGGGATGCTCAACGGCCAGACCGTCGGCAAGCGGGCGATGGGGATTCGGGTGGTGTCGGTCGAGGGGGTGCCGATCAACGGGGGCCAGGCGTTCCTGCGGAATCTGCTCTGGTGCTTCGACGGGATCGTCCCGTTCGGCTACTTGCCGGCGATCGCCAGCATGATGCTGACCCGTCGGTTCCAGCGGCTCGGGGACCTGGCGGCCCGGACGATGGTGATCGTCGAGCAGAGGCCGACCCGGGGGGGCGTGGTGCCCCTCGACGATCGGGCGGTCGAGGCCCTCTTGCCCCGGCTGCCGGCCCGGATCGAGGCCGGGCCGGAGCTGTCGAGGGCGCTGGCCGATTATGTGGCGCACCGGAAGCGGTTCAGCGCGTCGCGCCGGGAGGAAATGGCCGCCCATCTCGCGGTCCCGGCCCGCAAGGCGTACGATTTGCCGGGCGAGGCGCCGGGAGACGCCGTGCTCTGCGCCCTGTACCACCGCGTCTTCCTGGAGGAGTGATCGCGCATGAGGGTCGCCGAGCGCCTTGCCCGTCGCGAGCAGGTCTGGCGAGAGCTGGATGCGCTCCTGATCCGATTCGAGCAGGCCGGGGCCTTGCGAGGCCGTCGGCTCCTGCCCCGGTCGTCGACGATCGCCGCCGAGCAGCAGGAAGACCCGACCGCCCCCGCCCCCGATGGCCGCATCGGGGCGGCCGAGGTGGTCCGGCTGGGGGAGCTGTACCGGGCCGCCTGCGCCGATTTGATGCTGGCCGAGGCGTATGATCTGCCCCGGGAGACGGTGGCGTATCTGCACGCCCTGGTCGGCCGGGCCCACAATTCGATCTACCGGACGCCGGGCTTTCGCGTCCGGGACTGGGCCTCGGAGCTGCTGGAGGTGGTCCCGAGGCGGCTGCGCTCGGAGCCGTTCCTGAAGCTGGCGTCGGCGGTCTTTTGGGGCCTGATGATCCTGGCCGGGCTGCTGGCCGCCGGCAGGCCCGGCTTCGCCGAGAAGATCGTCGGCCCCGGCCAGCTGGCCAACCTGGAGGAAATGTACGCCCGCCCCTTGACCGAGATGCCCCGCGAAGACGCCTTCATGACCGGGTTCTACATCAACCACAACGCGGCGATCGGCCTGAAGTGCTATGCGTATGGCCTGACCTTCGGCCTCATGACGCTCTACGAGCTGAGCTTCCAGGCGATCGTGCTGGGGACGATGTTCGGGCACATGGCGACGACCCCCTCGGCCTCGAATTTCTACGAGTTCGTCACGGCCCACGGGCCGTTCGAGCTGACGGCGATCGTGATGTCGGGTGCGGCCGGCTTGCGGCTGGGCTGGGGCCTGATCGACACGAAGGGGCAGCGCCGGCTCGATTCGCTGGCCCGGGAGGCTCGGGCCTCGTTGCCGGTGGTCGGCACGGCGGTCTGCCTGTTCGTGCTGGCGGCGTTCGTGGAGGGGTTCGTGTCGGCGTCGGCCTTGCCCTACTGGGGGAAGGCGGGGGTGGCGATCGGCAGTACGCTCTTGCTCCTGGTTTACGTGGGGCTGGGGGGTCGCGGGGCGGCCGGGGAGTCGGGCGGTTTCGCCGAGTCGGTCGGCAAGGGATCGGAGCGAGATCGTGGCCGTTGATCGAACGTTGGTCCAGATCCGGGAGCGATCGTTCCTGGACATCCTCGACCTGGCGCTTGTGGTGATCCGGCACCGGCCGATGACGATCGGGGTCACGGCGGCGCTGGGGATCGCCCCGTGGGCCCTGCTCAACGCCTGGATCCTGCGCGACGTCGAGGAGATGCGGGTGGTCGGCCACCTCTGGGCGATCGCGCTGGAGGCGCCGTTCGCCACGGCCCCGCTGACGGTCGTGCTGGGCGGGATGATGTTCGGCAGCACGCCGAGGCCGGGCCAGGTGCTCGGCACGATGCTCAGGCACCTCGTCCCCCTGCTGACGTACCAGTTCGTCCTGCGGAGCATCCTGCTCGTGTCGATCGTCCTGGCCTGGTTGATCCCGGTGCGTCAGGTGTTCATGAATGAGGTGCTCTTGCTGGAGCGCGGCAAGTGGCGACGGGCCTGGGCGCGTTGCACCGACCTGAGCAGCGATCGCGGCGGCGAGCTGTTCAGCCAGTGGATGGTGCAGGTGATCTTCGGGGCCGTGTTCGTGCTGGCCTTCTGGTTCGCGAGCGGCCAGGTGCTGAGCGTCTTCGAGGGGGAGCTGACCTGGGGGTATTCGGAGCTCGATTTCGTGTTCAACGCCTGGATCGTCGTCGGGGCCTGGATCGCGGTCGCCTTCTTCGCGGTCGTCCGCTTCCTGACGTACATCGACCAGCGGATCCGGCTCGAAGGCTGGGAGGTCGAGCTGCGGCTGCGGGCGGTCGGGCGGGCCATGAACGAGGACTCCGACGCATGGTGATCCGACGGATGCTCGGGATGGTGGTGCTCGTGCTCGTCTCGGGGGTTCCCTGGGCGTGCGCGCTGGGGCAGGCCCAGACGCCCTCGGGAGCGTCGGCCGATCGCGAGGCGGTCGAGGCGGTCCGCCGGGCCTTTGCCGACCGGAGCTTCCCCTGGTACGACGCCCAGAATGACGGGTTCCGCCCGGTCACGCCGCCCCGCCCTCCGACGCTGCCGAACGCCCGGGCGGGAGGGGGAGGGTCGTGGTTCGACTGGCCGTCGCTGAACCTGCAGGACCTCGGCCGGCTGATCGTCTTCGTCCTGCTGGCCGCGGGATTGATGGCCCTGATCCTCTACCTCGCCCGCACCTGGCAGCGGAGGATCGAGGAGTCCGGGCCGTCCCGAACGGCCTCGAAGGCGGCGCAGGTGACGGGGTCGGCCAGCCGAATCGACGCGCTGCCGACGGGCCTGGAGACGGACGACGCCGACCCGCTGGAGGCCGCTCGCCGGTTCCGGGATCGGGGGGATCGTGGCCGGGCCGTGGTCTTGCTGTTCGTCCACCAGTTGTTGCTGCTCGACCGGATGGGCCTGATCCGGCTCGCCCCCGGTCGGACCGGCCGGCAGCTGGTCCGGTCGATCGAGGACCGGGTGGTGCAAGGGGCGGTCGGCCGGACGCTTCGCATGTTCGAGGCCGTCTCCTACGGCCACCAGGAACCCGACGCCGAGTCGTTCGAGGCCCTCTGGGAGGAGGCCGAGTCGCTGGAAGCGGTCCTTGCTTCGGGGGTGGCGCGATGAGCCGATTCGAGGGGACCGGATGGCGACGCTCGGGACGCTGGTGGCCGGCCCTGGGGGTTCTCGTGCTGGCCTCGGGGTGCGGGGAAACCCAGATCGATACGACCTATGGGAGGGTCGCCGGTCGGAGCGTGAACGGGACGGGGGTCTTCGCCTCGCTGCTGCGCGACCGAGGGCACGAGGTCCGGGCGGCTCGCCGGCTGAACGACGAGCTGGGGGGCTGGGCCGAGACGATCGTCCGGTTCCTGCCGGAGCCGGGGGGCGTGACCCAGGAGGAGGCCGACTGGTACTTCGACTGGCAGATGTCCGGGTATGGCCGTCGCCTGATCCTCGTCTGTCGCGATGGCGGCGCCGAGGCCGAATACTGGCAAGGCGCGCTGGACGCCCTCCCCGCCGACGCCCCCGAATCTCAACGCGATCGGATCGAGGAGAGGCTGGCGAGGGCCTCGGACTGGGTGTCGGAAGGCCCTCCGCCGGGCTTCCAGCTCGCCGACCCGGACCTCTGGTTCCGGTTCGACGAGCAGGTCGGGGTGCCCGGGCCCTCGAAAACGCTGGGCGGCCCCTGGGCCGAAGGGGTGGAACCCGGGGCCGCGGCCTTGCCCTTGCATCGGGCGCTGGAGATCAGCAGCCCCGCGGAGGTCCCCCTGTTGACCGGGGACGACGACCGGGTGCTTGCGATGGACTGGTCCTGGGAAGACGCGATCGAGGATGAGGACCCCTCGGCCGTGCTGGTCGTGGCCAACGGCTCGTTCCTGCTCAATGCGGCGGTGGTCCCGCATGCTCGCCGGCCGTTGACGATGAGGGTGGCTGATTGGGTCGGTTCGTCCGGGCGCAAGGTGGCGTTCGTCGAGGGGGCGTTCTTGCTGGGGGCCGAGTCGGCAATGCCGACCCCCTGGCAGGTGATCCGGCAGGTGCCGGAGCTGGGGATCGTGGCCGGCCACTTCCTGATGCTGGCCCTGATCGCGGCCCTGGCCCATGCGGTGATCCTCGGTCGGCCGAGGGCCGCCCCGTCCTCCGGGGCCGATCAGCCGAGGATGCACGCCGAGGCGCTCGGCAATCTGCTGGCTCGGATCGGCAGCGACCGGGCCGCGCGGTCGTTGCTGACGACCTATCGGCGCTGGCGGCGTCCACAAGCCCATGATGATCATGCCCGGCGTGAGGGGCCCTGACCTTCGGATCGGCCCGCTTCGGATCGGGCATCGATCCGGGAACCCTCTGGACGGCGGGCCGTCGGGTCTGTCACCCTTTTGGGCGATCGCGTGGCCCGTCCCCGAGTGACCGGTCGCCCCCGGGCAGGCCCAAACGATCGGATCGGATGGCACTCCACCCCTCGTCTTGTCCTCGGCGAACTCGAAGCGAACGCATGCCCGAGCCCGACCTCCCCTGCGGATCACCCCCTGCCTCGGCCGATCGGCCGGTCCTGAGCCTGGTGATGCCCGTCTTCAACGAGCGGCGGACCTTGCGGACGATCATCCGGCGGGTCTTCGAGGCGCCGGTGCCGGTGCCGCTCGAGTTGATCGCCGTGGACGACGGCTCGACGGACGGCTCGGACGAGGTGCTCCGCGCCCTGGCCGAGTCCGACCCGCGCATCCGGGTGCTGCACCATTCCAGGAACCGGGGCAAAGGGGCCTCGATCCGGACCGCCCTGCCCCACCTGCGGGGCGAGATCGTTGTCATTCAGGACGCCGACCTGGAGTACGACCCGAACGACCTGCCCCGGCTCGTGCAGCCGATCCTCGACGGCCGGGCCGACGCCGTCTTCGGCAGCCGATTCCTGAGCGGAGACTACCGACGGGTCCTGTATTACTGGCACAGCCTCGGCAACGGCCTCTTGACGTGGCTCTGCAACGTCCTCTGCGACCTGAACCTGACCGACATGGAGACCGGCTACAAGGCCATCCGCGCCGACCTGCTCCGGCAGACCCCGCTCAAGAGCCGAAAGTTCGGGTTCGAGCCGGAGCTGACCGTGCGGCTCGCCCAGTGGGGCGTCCGGCTGTACGAGGTGGCGATCAGCTACGCGGGCCGGACGTACCTGGAGGGGAAGAAGGTCCGATGGGTCGACGGCTTGCGGGCGATCGGGGTGATGCTCCGCTGCCGGTTCTTCGATCGCCGCTTCACGACGCACGACGGCTACGCGATCCTCGTCGCCATGCGCAAGGCCCGGGGCCTGAATCGCTGGCTGCTCCGGCAGATCGAGCCCTGGATCGGCTCCCGGGTGCTGGAGGCCGGCTGCGGGATCGGGAACCTGACGGAGCTGCTGCTGGACAGCGACCGGCTGATCGCAACCGATAACGAAGCCTTTTACGTTGAAATGATCTCCCGACGGTTCGGTCATCTCGAGAATGTCGAAACCGTCGAGATGGACCTGACCCGATCGGCCGACTACGATCGGATCGAGGCCGAGCGGCTTGATACGATCGTCTGCCTGAACGTGCTGGAGCACATCGCGCCCGACGAGGAGGTGCTTCGCCAGTTCTTCCGGGTGCTCCGGCCCGGTGGGCACGCGATCATCCTCGTGCCGCAACACCCCTGGCTCTACTCGCCGACCGACCGCGCGCTGGGGCACGAGCGGCGGTACGAGGAGGTGGAGTTGCGCCGGAAGCTGGAGGCCGCGGGCTTCGAGGTCGTCCATCAACAGGGGTTCAACCGGTTCGGGACGGTCGGCTGGTACGTGAGCGGGAAGATCTTCGGACGCGATCGGCTCTCCCCGGGGCAGATGCGGCTGTTCGACCTGCTCCTGCCGGTGGCGAAGGTGATCGAGCGGATTCCCGGCTGGCCCGCGTTGTCGACGATCGCGGTGGGCCGGAAACCAGGAGAAGGACCCTCGGCATGACCGCGATCGGCGTCGGCCTGCTCTGGACGACCTTGCTCAACGCCCCGGTGCTGGCCGGGGCCTCCTGGGCGGCCGGCCATGCGTTCGGGCAACCGAGGGGGGTGGTCCGATGGCTCGCGACGGCGGTCATCGCCTGGACCTGGGTGACGCTGGGGATGGAGGTGCTCGGGGCGATCGGGCTCCTGGGGCGCGCCCCGCTGCTGGCCTGGTCGATCGCGGGAGGTGTTCTCGGCTGGTTGTCACGGATGCGGTGGCCGATCCCGGACGCCGGGCCCGACGAGGTCTTCCCCGCCGGCGATCCGACCTGGCATCTCGATGCGACGGTGGCCCTCGGCCTGACGCTCTGGGCGTCGGTCTTGCTCGGGATGCGGTCGCTCTTGTTGCCGGTGAAGGTGATCAGCGATGGGCCGATCTATCACCTCTGGTTCGCGGCCCGGTGGTGGGAATCGGGGTCGCTCGACCTGGTCGCCGCGCCGTTCGGCGACAACGTGGTGACCTACTTCTCGGCGATCGGTGATCTCTGGTTCGCCTGGCTGATGATCGGCTGGGGGGGCGACCTGCTGGCGAAGGTCGGCCAGGCGCCGTTCCACGTCATGACCGGGATGGCCGTCTTCGCGATGGCCCGGCAGGTGGGGGCGGGGCGATCGGCGGCGATGATCGCCGCGGCCTGGATGCTGACCTGCTCCCCTTACATCGTGTTCGGCTTCGAGGCGAACGTCGATACGATCCTCCAGGCCGGCTACCTGGCGTCGGCCTTCTTCCTGCTCCGGTACGCGATGGGAGAGGGTGGGCCCCGGACCTTGACGCTCGGGGCCCTGGCGGCGGGGTGTTGCTGGGGATGCAAGCCGACGGGGCTGGTCCTGGTGCCCCCCTTGCTGGCGGCGGCGGGGCTGGCGGCCTTGGTGCGGGCCGAAGGGTGGCGATCGAAGCTCGGTCACCTGGCGATCCTGGCCCTCGCACCGATGCTGACGGCCGGATACTGGTACGCCCGGAACGCCCGGCTGACCGGCAATCCGCTCTATCCGGTGCAGGTTGAGGCCTTCGGTCGGGTGTGGCTGACCGGCTGGTACGCGCCAGAGGTGATGCAAGGGAGCCGCTATTACATCGACCCCCGCGACTGGCGGGCGGGGATCGACATGTTCTTGCAGGTCTTCGACCCGAGGCTGGCCCCGCTCTGGCTGGCGGCGCTGCTGGGCTTCTGGTCGATCGGGAGGCGCCGGGAGAAGGCTCGGGCACGCTGGACCTGGGCGATTGCGGCGTTGGCGGTGATGAATGCGGTGATTTACTGGGGAATCATCCCGTATCGGACCCAGCAGCGGTTTCTCTTCCCGGCGGTGGGCATGGCGGCGGTGCCGGTGGCGATGCTGTTGGATCGGGCGAAGCTGCTGCGCGTGGTCGGGGTCGTCTTGCTGGCCTTGCATACGATGACCGGCCAGGGGTGGCCCTGGGCGAGGTTCGGGGAGGAACAGAAGATCCCCTGGGATTTCTCGCCGATGATTCCGAACACCACGCCCGGCCCGATCGTGCTGCCGATGCCGAGCGACGATTGGGGGGACTCGCTCACGGCAGCCGTGGATGCCGGTCAGTGGGCGGAGATGGTCCGGGTCGGTTCTCTCGTGTACGGCCCTTGGATCATCGGCCTGCTGGCCTTCTGGGCGGCGGCCATGATCGGCCGGGCGCTCAACCGACCGACGCAGGCGAAGACGAAGGGGGCCGCGTGGGGGGCGTTGGCGGCGTTGTTTATGATCGGAGGGATGGTGACGGCTCCCTGGGGGATGTCGGAACCGTTGCGATTCTTCCCGGTGTTCGTCGACTATTTCCGAGGCTGGCTGACGCTCGACCGGTTGTCCGGTCCCGACGGGGCTCGGGTTGCCTATGCCGGGACGAACCTGCCGTACTTCCTGCTCGGGCCGGGCATGAAGAATCGGGTGCGGTACGTGAATGTCAACGAGCATCGCGACTGGTTGATGCACGACTACCACCGCGAGGCCGTCGCCGAAGGGCGCCCGAACTGGCCCGGCGACATGCCCGGCTGGGACCGCGAGGAGCAGGATTACGACGCCTGGCTCGCCAACCTCCGGGCCGAGCAGATCGAGCTGCTGGTGGTTGCCCGGCATAATGCGAGCGAACCCTGGCCCGTCGAGCGCCAGTGGGCCGAGCAATATCCCGGGCAGTTCACGCCTCTCTACGGGCAGGAGCCGCCCGACCCCTTGTTTCGGATTTACCGGGTTGAGCGTCGATGAGCCGAGGCGTCGTCGGAAAGGACGTAAAGCGAGCGGATTGTTCCGGGTTGAGCGGCTGATGGCGGTGGGGATTTCGGAAGTTTTTCGACGGATCGGCTCGGCTCAGGGCACTGATAGAATTGAGGACGAGCGGTTCGGAACCGGAAGCTCCGGCCATCCGACCGACTCTCGGCATCTCTGGACCCGAGCGACTCCGATGCGACTGACTCTCCGTACGCTTCTTGCCTGGCTCGACGATACCCTTCCGCCGGAAGAGGTGCGCGAGATCGGGTTGCAGGTTTCGAGCACCCCGTTCGCCCAGACGCTCATCGAGCGGATTCGCAAGGTGACCCGCCGCCGTCGGCTGACGGTGCCACCGAACAGCGGGCCCGAGGCGGTTGACCCGAACACCGTGGCCGCTTACCTCGACAATGAGCTGGAAGCCGACAAGGTCGCCGAATACGAAAAGCTCTGCCTGGAGTCCGATCTGCACCTGGCCGAGGCCGCCAGTTGTCACCAGATTCTCAGCCTGATCAAGAACAAGGCCAAGGTCCCCTCCGAGTCGCGATACCGGATGTATCGCCTGTTCAAGGGGCCGGAGGCGGTCCGGACGAATTACCGGGAGGCCGTCCCCCCCGCGGCCGGCATGCTCCCCGACGCCGTGTCAGGCGCCCCGGAGGCCCCCTGGGCGAAGACGGCCCCGGTGCCGCGATCCGGCTTCGAGCAGGTCGTGCCCTGGGTGGTGGCCGTGCTGCTCATCGGGGTGCTCGGGGTGGTCGGTTACCTGAACCTGCGGTACGCCGGCGTCCAGATCCGAGAGGCGGATGCGCTCGTCGCCGCGCAGTTCGATGCCGACGCCGGGGGCGAGCCGGCCGAGGACGAGGCCGAGGACGAGGACGGCGGTCGACCCGCCCCTCCGCCCGTCACCGAGCCGGATCCGAGCCTGCCGGCCGAGGGACCCGAGCCCGGACCCGAGCCCGAACCGACACCGGAGCCCCCTGCCGAGGTCGAGGCCCCCCTGGCGGACGGGGAGGCGGCGGTCGTCGAGCAGACGGATGGGGTCGTTCTGCGGGCGAATCCGACCTGGGAGCGGCTCGAAGCCGATGATCCCCTCGCGCCGGGAGACCGGGTGGTGAACCTGGCCCCGTTCCGCACCTCGATCGGCCTGGGGGCGGTCCGGGTGACCATGATCGCCCAGTCCGAGCTGCGCGTGGAGGAGCCGGAGCTGGCCGACACGCCGCGGTTCGCATTGATCGACGGGAGCGTCGTGCTCCGGTCCTCCGATCCCGAGACGCCGATCGCCGTCGGCTTCGAAGGGCGTACGGTGTCGCTGCGACTGCCCCCGGGGCGTCCGGTCGGCCTGTCCTGGATGGGGTTGAAGTTGCCCGGGGCGGCGGCGGGCCGTCCCTTGCTGACGATCCTCTGCCCGGCGGGCACGCTGGGCGCGAGCTTCGACGGCGGCGAGCCGCAGGAGTTCGAGGGGCCGATCCTGGTCAGCGTCGACCCGGAAGACGGCATCCTCGGCGCGGAGCCGGCCGTGATGCCCCAGTGGGTCGTCGACCCCGAGCCGCAACCCGCCGACATCCAGGCCGGTGAGGCCTTCTCGGGCCTCTTCGAGCATTCCACCGGATCCATCACCTTCACCCTGCTCGAAGGGATCGAGGATCCGGACCCGACCGTTCGAAGCCTCTCGGTCGCGGCCCTGGGGGCGATGGCCGGGTCCGATGCCGAGGCCCTGGAGCAGGTCATGCCCCTTTTGAATCGTCCCGGAGACCCGGCCGTCCGGGGGACGGCCATCGGGATCGTCATGCGGCGGATGGCCCGGGGGAGCGAGCCGGCCGAGGAGGTCCGGGAGCTGCTGGAGCGGTTCGTCGCCCCCCCCGAGGCCGCCGAGGCGTTCGACCGCCTCCTGCTGGGGATCCCCGAGGATCGGGTTGGCGAGGAGGAGGTTTACGCCGAGCTCGTCGCCGACCTGGCCTCGCCCAACCCGGGGGTCCGTCAGCTCGCCCTCGATACCTTGATGATGTTGACCGGCCGCGAGGCGCTCGGCTACGACCCCGATGCCCCCGATGGCCCTGGCCTGAAGGCGTGGCAGGATCTGCTCAAGGAGGACCGATTGACCCCGGCCCGTTGACCCTCCGGGCCCGTCCTGGACCGGGCCCACGGGGATAGACGCCGTCGCCCCGGGTCTGGCAAGATCGATGGCCGGGAGGAGCCCTCCCCGGGTGTCCCCGGGGAGGGCTTCGATGGCAATGGCCCGGTCATTGACGTTCGGGGAGGGCTCGGTTCGTGGCCGAAGCGTATCACGAGTATCGGGGGGTCGCCGAGGAGGTTGCTCGGCGGGCGGGCGAGGTGTTGCTCGAGCACTACGGGCGCGTCGAGGCCCGCGAGAAGGGGCCGAGCGATCTGGTCACGGCGGCCGACCTGGCCAGCCAGCGAACCATCGCCGCCCTGCTGGCCGAGCGGTTCCCCGGGCATACCCTGCTCGCCGAGGAGGAAGGGGTTCGGCCCGATCCGGATCGCCCCTTCCGCTGGATCGTCGACCCGTTGGACGGGACCGTCAACTTCGCCCACCAGTTCCCCATCTGGACGGTGTCCATCGGCCTGGAACACCAGGGAAGGCTGATCGCGGGGGTCGTCTACGCCCCGCTGACCGACACCATGTGGTCGGCCAGCTTGGGAGGCGGGACGACCAGGGACGGGAAGCCGGTCCGGGTCAGCCGGGCGGATCGCCTGCAACGCTGCTTGATCTCCGCGGCCTTTCCCACGCGGTTCGGCTCCGACGCTCCCCGGCAGCTCGCCCTGATGGGACGCTTCTCGACCGATACGCACTCGGTGCGCCGCAGCGGGTCGACCGCCTGGAACCTGGCCACGCTCGCGTCGGGAGGGGCCGACGTCTGCTTCGGGACGCACGTGCATCCCTGGGACGTCGCCGCGGGGGTCTTGCTCGTGCGGGAGGCCGGCGGCACCGTCTCGGCCCTCGACGGCGGGCCGTATGACCTGTACAGCCAGGAGATTCTCGCCACCAACGGCCTCGTGCACGACGAGGCTGCCCGGGCGGCGGCGGCCGCCTGGGGGAGCAGTGGGTCATCGACCGAGGAGTCGTGATCCGCGTCGAACCGCGTCGGGTGGTCGGGCCGGACGCACCGAGGACCGAGCTTCGTCCGCTCGGCTCGGGAGTCTTCGGGGAGTGGTTGCATGGCGTTCTCCTCGGGAGGTCGAGGAGGACGAGCCGGTCAGGTCGCACCGTGACTCCGGGGTTCTCCAGGTGGTACAATTTGCCGGATGACTCATCCTGCTGCGATCGAACGACCGGATCGAATCCCCTCCGGCTGTTTGACCTGGCTCGCGTCGTATCCTGTCTCGGCGACGCCGGTCAATCTCCACGACCTGAGCGAGGGTGCGCCGCGTGGCCCGAAATCGTGACCTTCTTTGGAGATGCGCGGTCCTCACGCTGCTGATGGCTCCCGGGGCATCGCCGGCGCAGGATGAGGATGCGCCTGGAGTCAGGGGCGAGGCCGAGGCCGAGGTTGAGGTTCAGGCCGAGGTCGGGCCTCCGGCGGGTCCCGAATCGGAGATCCCGGTGGTGGTCGTCCGGTCGGGGGAACAGCTGGAGGACGTCGCCCGGTCGGCCCTCTCGGGGGTGACGGCGATCGAGGTGGTCGGGCAGGTGCCGGCCGACGGCGGGCTGGCCCGACTCTCGTTGACGATCAGCCTCTATGCCCGGGGGCCCGGGCCGCACCGGGTCCCGATCGGGCTGGACGGGCTTTATCCGCGAGAGGCGGAGTCGGACGGGGTGCCGCTGGGCTGGGAGGCCGCGCCGCCGGACGGCTGGTATGTGATCCTGCCCGGCCAGGGGGACGAGGAGCAGTTGCGGACGGTCCGGGTCGATGTGGTCGCCCCCGTCCGATCGATCGACGACCGGCGAGGGCTGACCCTGGCAATCCCCCGGGCGGTCCGGACCCGCTTGCAACTGGACCTGGAGGGGCCGATCGCCGAGGCCTCGCTGGGGGACGGCGCCCCGCTCCCGGTCGAAGCCATCGACGATGGCCGCCTCTCCCGGATCGAGGCGATGCTCGACGCCCGCAGCGAGCTGGAAATTCGCTGGCTCCCCCACCGCGACGAGGCCGCGCCGGTCCCCCCGCTGCTGACCGGGGGCGGCCACATCTCGCTGGATCTGAGCGAGGGGGCGTTGACGGCGCAGTCGATCTGGGAGATCCAGGTCCGTCGCGGAGACGTCTCGACCCTGGTCTTCCTGCCCGATCCGGACGAGGAAATCCTGGAGATCGAGACGGAAGGGCGCCCTCTCCCCCCGGCCTCGACCCTCGATGGCCGGGGGCGCCTGCTCTCGCTCCCGAGGACGGTGCGGAAGGGAGAGTCGATCCGGGTGGCGATCACCACCCGCCGGGCGGTCCCCGCCCTCGATCCTGCGACCGGCCTGGCCTCGGTCCGGTTCGTCGGCCATCCGTTCGAGGGGGTCATCGAACAGACCGGCACCCTCTCGATCGGCCGGACCGATGGCCTGCGCATCCTGGCCGACCCGGATGACGGCCTGCGGCGCATCGACCCGCGTGATCTCCGCGAGGAAATCGCCCGGATCAGGCCCACGATCCTCTCGGCCTTCCGATTCGCCGATCAGCCGTTCGGGCTGCAACTGCGCGTGGGCCCGATGCCTCCCCTGGTGCGGGTCGCCCAGCGGTCCTTCGCGCGGGTCGAACCCGGCGGGACCGCCGCGAGCGTGGAGTCGTGGCTCGACTACCGATCGGTCCGCGGCCAGTGCTTCAGCCTGCGGGTCGAAGTGCCCGATGGCCTCGAAATCGAGCGGGTCGGCCCTGCCGAGGTGGTTTCCTCCTGGGATCTGATCCGGCCGGATGGGGCGGAGGAGTCCCCGGGCCCTGCCCTGCTGGAGCTGACGCTGGCCTCCGCGCTCCGGGACGGCCAGCAGGCCCCGCTCCGGATCGAGCTGGAGGGGGCGGCCCGGTTCGACCCCGATCGGCCGGGGCAGTTGCCGATCTTCCGCCCGATCGATGCGGGGTTCGACGGCGGTCGGCTCGCGGTGGCGGTCCCCGCAGATCTCGACGTGGCCCCCGCCGACGGGCTGGAAGCCCAGGCCTCCGCGGAGGTGATCCCGGTCGAGTCGTCGGCCGTCCTGGAGGCCGGTCCCTGGTCGAGCGCCTCGGGAGAGTTGCCGCGCCGGGTCCTCTGGCTGCGGTTCGAGGCGCCGGCGGCGACGGTCCCCCTGTCCCTGACCGAGCGGGCCATGACGGTCTCCTCGATGATCGACCAGTTGGTCCGGGTCTCCCGGGACGGGATCGACGTGCAGCAGGACCTGACCCTCTACGCCCCCGACGGCGAGTTGAAGTGGGTCGACCTGGCCATCCCGGCCGACCTGGAGCGTGCCTGGGAGCTGGTCGATCGGGGGGTCATCGAGCAGGAGGAACCGATCCCGCCGGGGCCGGACGGCTTGCCGGTCCGCCGGCTGACGCTGGCACAGCCGGCCAGCGGGGGGCCGGTCAAGCTCCGGCTCCGCTATCGGCTCCAGGAGGCGGGTCGACTGGTGCCGGGGGAACCGGTCTCGATGGAGATCCCCCGGATCGAGGTGCTGGACCCTCGCCCGGCCTCGCCCCCTCGGGTCGAGATCGCCGCCGACCCCGGGATCGGGCTGAGGCCCGAGGGAGAAGGGTGGCGACGCCCGTCCGAGAACCAGTGGGTGACCAATCCCGACGGGGGCGCACCGCTGCCGATCCGACAGGTCTGGGTCCGGCCGGCCGGGGCGGCATCGGCGGTTCGTCCCCGATTCCTGGCCACGGCCGCCGCGCCGGCGGAGTTGCCGAAGTCGCTCGCCTCCCGGCTCTGGCTCAGGTCGGAGCAAGGCTCGGACGGCGAGGTCAGGATCGCCGCCTGGTTCCGCTTCGATGACCATGGCCCGTCGCTCGGGTTCCGGTTGCCGTATGGCGCGGAGCTGGATCGCGTCTACCTCGATGGCGAGCCGGTCCCCTCCGATGACCTCGACGCGCTGGAGCGCCCGGGGATGTTCTTGCTGCATCTGCCGGCGGAGACCGCCCGAGGGGTGCTGGTCGGCATGAGCTACCGGCTTCCTCAGGAGGAGGCCGGCAGCCGGTGGCAGCCGCCGAGGTTGCTCGACGGCGGCCGGGTGTTCGAGACGCTCTGGGAAGTCCGGGTCCCCTGGAACCAGGCGTTGATCGGGGTCCCTCGCGGATTCACGGATGAGAACATCTGGTACTGGGCCGGATACGTCTGGAAGCGTCAGCCGGGGATGTCGCCGTCCGAGCTGGCCGTCTGGATCGCCGGGCCGGGCAGCTCGGCCGAGACGCTGGCCCCGCCCCTGACCGGAGGCAGGAGCGGCGACCACGGCTATCTGTTCAGCCGCCCCGGGAATCCGGGGTCGCTCAACGCGATGGTCGTCTCGCGGGCCACGCTGGTGGGGTGCTGTTCGGGGGTGGTCCTGCTGTTCGGGCTGCTCGTCCTGGTCCGGAAGCCGATCCGGGCCCGCGTCTTGCCGGTCGTCGGGGCGGCGGTCTTCCTCGCCCTGATCCTGATGGGCCCGAGCACGTCGGTCGTGGTCGTGCAGTCGTCGGCCGTCGGCTGGCTCCTGATCGCGGTGGCCGTCCTGACCCGTCGGGCGGTCGAGCTCCGACGGCCCGGCCCCCGGTTCGGCGAGCAGAGCGGGCTCGGCCCCACCGCCTCGGGGAGCGAGCATGCCTCGGGGACGGGACTCTCGGGAGGCTCGACACCGCTGGTCGGTTCGGACGACTCGACTGCGATCCGTCCCCGGCCGTCCCGGGTCGGGGCGGCCCCTCAGCCGTCGCCCCGGCCCGACTCCGAGCTGCGGGACGAGGTCATCGACCTGGCTCCGCCGACGCGGTCCGACCACTCCCCGGCGTCGTGATCCAATCGTCGCCCTGTCCTCCTGGCACGTCCTCAAACGGTTGATCGGCGGATGCGACTCGACATGACCGCTTTGCCTTTCCGAATCTTCCTGATGGCCGCGGTCGCCTCGGCGGGGCTCGCCGGATCGATCGGGCCTCGTCGGCTCCAGGCCGCCCCGGACGCGCCGCCCGAGGTCGTTCAGCTCCGGGTGTCCGAGGCGATGCTGGAGCGGTGGTTTCCCGGCCGGGTCGGCCTGACTGCGATGCCGGCCGATCGGTTCGAGACGCTGGTGAAGGAGGCCCGGCGGTCGGCCTCGGCGGCCGAGGCGTCCCGGCCGATCGAGCCGAGGCGGATCGAGCACCGGGTCCGGCTCGAGGGGGGGGAGCTGGTCGGCCGGACCTTGCTCCGGTTCCCCGACCCGGGTTCCTCGGTGCGATGGGCCCCCCTCTGGCCCTGGTCGCCGGCGGTCGAGCAGGTGTCGCCGACGTCCTGCACCCTGGTCCATCGGGACGGAGACGGTCGGGCCTTCCTCCGGATCGGGCCCGGGGAGGCTCCGGAGGCGGTCCGATCGGTGACGATTTCGTGGCGGCTCCGGCCCCGGGTCGAGGCGGAGGGCCGGATCTTCGACCTGGAACTGATCGAGGGATCCGCCACGGCGCTGATCCTCGACCTCCCGGAGGGGATCACCCCCTCCGGCCCTCCCGGCTACCGCGAGGGGCCGGAACCGACCGGAGAGCCGGGCCGGCGACGCTGGCGATTCGACGGGCCGGGCGGTTCGGTCGTCCTTCGGCTCCGATCGGCCCCCGACCCCGACCGACCCTCGGGCCCCTGGATCGGGGGGGCAACCCTGGTCGAGCTGGAGGGGGATGCCGCCGGGGTGGCCCGGTGGACCACCGCCTGGTCCATCGACCCGGGGTCCGAAGGGCACCGGCCGCTGGTGATCTCCCTGCCCCCCGGGGTGACCTGGGAAGAGGTCATCGGCCCGGAGGGGGCGGTCTCCGGGGTCGAGCTGAGCCCCAGCCCCGAGGGGACTCGTCTGACCGTCCGATGGCGAGACGGGTTGATCGGGCCGACCCGCCTGACGCTCTCCGGATTGGCCCCGATCGACGCACCGGGCCGGTGGCTCGTCCCGGTGCCCGAGCCCCTGGAGGTCCAGTGGACTGGGGGGCCGGTGATCGTCTGGCTCGACCAATCGTGGTCGTTGCGCGATTGTCGGGAACGCGCCGGCCGACGGCTCGACCTCGACGAGATTCCCGTCGAAACCTGGCAGGAGCTGGAACGGGCCAGGGACGAGGTGGGCCGTCGATCGGAGCAGGACGAACTCCCCGGCCTCGCGTCCGACCCGGATCGCAGCGGATTGCCGCTGGCCTTCTTCGCCGACCACCCCGAGCCCGTCGCCGAGCTGCACCTGGCTCCGGCCCGCACCATCACCTCCGTGTCCGTCCAGGGGACCGTCCGGCTGCGTAACGGGGCGGACGTCCTGGAGGCCGAGATCGATGTCGAGCCGCCGCCCACCTCGCCGACCCTCGTCAGCGTCCTCCTCTCGGCCGGATGGTCGCCCGACGCGATCCGGACCGCGGATGGGCAGCTCGCCTCGCGATGGGAGCAGGAACAACGGCCCGACGGACGCCGCCTGATTCGGGTCGTCTTGCCCGGCACCCGTCCCGGCGAGGTGGCGGCCCCCGACCGTCGTCGCCCCGAGTTGATCGTCTCGGCGTCGCTGGTCCGCGAGGAGCCCCGATCGCTGGAGCTTCCCCGGCTCCAGCCCGTCGATCTTGCCGTCGCGGAAGAGCGCTGGTCGATCATCTCCGACCTGGAAGCCCTCCTGCGCCCCGTCGAGGCCGAGGGGCTTGCCTGGCTCGACCCGGCCTCGGGCCCTTCGGGGGCCTCCCTGCAGACGCCCCGCCCCATGCTGTCCTGGCGATGGGTGGCTCCGGATGCCCGGGGCCGGGTGGTTCGCGAGCCGATTCCCAGGCGGCCGATCGCCCTCGTCAGCCAGCGGGTGACGATCCGAGATGGGCGGCTGACCGTCGATTGGGACCTCCAGGTCGATCCGCGAGGGGAATCCTTGCGCACCCTGCCCGTCCGAATTCGCCCCGTGGGAGCCGACGCGACCGGGCCGAGCTGGTCGCTGGTCCCCGCCGAGGGCCAGCACGCGCGGCCCCTCGCGGTCTCCCCCTCGGTGGGTGACGAGTCCGAGCTTCGGCTGCCCTCGGATCTCGCAGGCCCCCTGTCGATCCGGGGGAGGCTGGAACTCCCCTGGGACGGCGAAGGCCCCTTGCCGATGCTCGACCTGCCCCGCTGGTTCGAGACGCGGGGGAACGTCTCGCTCCGCGTCGATCCGGCCCTGCGCTGCGAGACCCGGGGGGATCTGTCGTTCCGAGAGCTGGGCACCTCGGCCGCGGGCCCCGAGGCCGATCGCTCCCCCGATCCGACGACCCGCCTGGCGGATCGATTCCTCTACGAGGGGCAGCCCGGCCTGCTGATGGTGCGGACCACCCTGCTCCCCGCCTCGCGGTTCGATGGCGTGATCCTCCGGGCCCAGCTCGCCTCGACCCCGTCGACCGACGGCCTGACCCGGCATCGATTGACGCTCGAGGTCGCGGCCGAGGAGGCCGCGTCGCTGGGCATCGCATTGCCGGAAGGCGCGATCCTCGCGGCGGTCTCCTCGAATGGGAGGCAGGTCGAGCCGTTCGCGCAAGGGGAGATGATCTGGATCCCCCTGACGCAGCCCCCCGAGGCCGAGCGGTCGGCCCCGGGGCAGCCGCGATCCGTCGTGGTCGAGTTCGTCCAGACGGTCGGCTCGGGGGCGCTGGAGCCGGATCGCCCCCGGTTCTCGATGCCCTGCCTGTCGTTCTCGTGGAATCTGGCCTGGCCGACGGCACGGACTCTGGCGGAGGTCGGGCGGGCGTTGACTCCCGCCGACCCGGGGCCGGATCGCCCCGGATGGCTGCCGGGCGTCTCCCTCCGGCGTCTCCCCCGGTTGACGGCGCTGGAACGCACGATGCTCGAACAGCTCGACGAACGGGCGACCCGCCATCCGATCGGCGGGCTCCGGCTGGGCGACGCCCTGGCCTCGTGGGACGTGGGGCGGTGGCCGCTGGTGATTGATCGGTCGGCGCTCGAGGCCCTCGGCCACGGTCCGGGCACAATCGTCCCCCTCGCGTCCCGATCCGACCAGGAGGGGCAGGCGGGGGCCTCTCGCCGCGCCCTGGCGTCGCTGGGGTTGCTTGCCGTGCCGATCGACACGGTCTTCCTGATCACGTCTCCGGCCGAGGCCCCCCGCATCTCGCCGACGCGGCTGGCCTCGGGACCGACCCGAGACGACTGGGTCCGGTCGCTCCGCGAGGCCGTCGCCTGGGGGGCCGACCGATCGGATCGCTTCCGGACCCTGGAGCGTTGGCGATCGGTTTCCGGGAGGATCCGAAACGAAGCCATCGCGCCGCTTCGCAGCTCGAAGACCGACTCCCGGGTCGTTCGTCGCTTCGTGGCGAGCGGATGGCCGGTCGAAGATGCCGGGATACGATCGCTGAATCGGTGGCCGTGGCTGATGGCCGGCCTGGGCGTGGGCGTGCTGCTGGTGCTGGGGGCCTCGATCCGGTTGCCGGGCCGCGGCTGGAATGCGGTCCGGCTCAGCCTCCTGCTGATCGTCGTCCTCGCCACGGTCATGCTGGGGGAACAGGGGGAACCTCGCCGCTCGGCCTTCGTGATCGGGCCTTTCTACGCGGGATTGGTGAGCCTGATCGTTGCCCTGGTCCGGAGCCGTCCCCGGCCGACGCCCGATGAGTCCAATGCCTCGACCCTGATTCAGGCACGAGGATCGGCCTCCCGGGTGGGCCTGGGGGCGTCGGGGGTGTTCCTCCTGATTGCCGCGATGGCCGGTGCGCAGACCGCCCCGCCGGCCGATTCCCCCGGGGATCCCCCGGTGATCGCGTTCGTCCTGGAACCGGGGGCCGATCGCGTCCCGGGCTCTGAAGGGGCGGTGGTCTGGCTCCGGGAGTCGGATGCCGGGCGCCTGGCGGACGCCGCTGCTGCCCCGCCGGTCGGCGGCGAGCCGGGCCCGGACTGGCCCACCGTGGGAGTGGTCCATGCCGATCACGAGCTCCGGCCCGACGGGGAGGACGGTTGGCGTCTGGAATCCCGCCTGACCCTGCGGTTCGAGGAGGAAGGGCCGGCGATCTGGTCGTTGCCGATCGGTCGGCCGACCGACCTGCACGCGATCGTCGATGGTCGGCCGCGGCCGGTCTTGATCGGCGAGTCGGCGGACCGGGCCACCGTCGCCATCGACGGGGAGGCCGGCTTGCACGAACTGATCGTTCGCCAGCGGGTCCACCCCGAGGCCGAGACCTCGGGCGTCCGCCTGGTCCTGCCGATCAACCCGGTGGCCTCGGCCTCGCTCCGGGTGGCCGAGCCGCCGGCGGCCTCGGGGCTGACCCTCTCCCGATCGTTCGGCCCGATCGCGATCGGCGCCGATGGCGAGCTCCGAGCCGCGATCGGCCCGAGCGACCGGATCGAGGTGCGCTGGGACCGAATCGACCAGGAGGGGGATGCGACCGAGGCCCCCGGACTCGAGGGGCTCCTCCTCTGGCAAGCCCTGCCGACGAGCGACCTGCTCGATGCCCGGCTGACGATCCGGGGGCCCAGCCCCGTCCGGGAACTCTGGTTTGCCGTCGACCCGGGTGTTGCCGTGCGTTCGGTCCGAGCTGCCGGGGCCATCGTCGAGAGCTCTCGGATCGTCGCCGACGACGGCGACCGCTGGATTGCCCGGATCGACCCCCCCTTGCCCGAAGGGGCGGTGCTCCAGCTCGAACTCCGGCGCTCGCTCCGGGCCGAGTCGCCGATCCCGGCCGGTGGGCCGCGCGACGGCCCGACGCGTCGCACGCCCCCCCGCCTGGAACCGATCGGCGTTTCCGGCTTCGATGGTCAGATCGCCCTGATGCGACCGAAGACCTGGGGAGGCCGGCTCGAATCGAGCCCGGGCGCGACGCCCATCAGCGATCAGGAGTTTGAGCAAAGCTGGGGACCACTGCCGCGAGGAGGGGCGCTCGACGTGGCCGGCGCCTCGCGATTCTCGGGCGTTCCTCAGATCTCCGTCCCGCTGGGGCCGACGAGCCCTCGACGCCGGGTCGAGCCGACCTTGCGACTGGACCTCGACGGCGGCCGTTGGGATTGGAGGCTCGCCGCCCGGATCTCCGACCTCGACGGCCGGGCCATCCGCAGGGTCAGGTTGACGATCCCGGCGGATCTGGAGCTCGTCGACCTGGAGGCCCCTGGCCTGACTGCCTGGGATCGGCCGCTCCCCGACCAGCTTCGGCTCCGGTTCGACGGTCTCGCCAGCGCGGTTCGCCCGATCAGCCTGACGGGATGGCTCCCCGAACTGGCCAGGCCGATGGAGCCTGGCCCGCTGCTCGCGGATCGTCCCTTGCCCTGGCCCGAGTGGCCTGGCCTGTCGGTCGAGCCGGGCACGCTTTTGCTCTCCACCCCGACGACGGCCCTGGTCGATTACCGGGGGGCCGACGGCCGCTCGCAACCGATCGATCGCCTGGCGACCTCGAACAATCGCCGACGCTATCGGCCCATCCCCATCGATCAGCCGGGCTTCCTCCGGGTCGAGTCGTTCCCCGCGGTCACGGTCGAGCTCTGGAGCCAGCTCGTCCTGAGCAGCCAATCGGCCCGCTGGGAGGCGTTGGTCCGCTATCGGGTGTCGGGCGGGCCCGCGGACCGGATCGAGCTGATCCTGCCGGAATCTTGGGCCGAGGGGGCCGAGTACGAGCTGGACGGCATGCCGCCGGTGGCGGTTCGCGACCTCGGCGACCGGATCGAGATCGACCCCGGCCGCCCCATCTGGGGGTCGACCGACCTCCGCATCCGGTCGGTCCTGCCGCTGGAGGAGAACCAGCCCCTGGCCTTCCCCGACCTGGTGGCCTGGGGCCTCGGCACGGCCACGGGACACACCATTGCCCTGGTCGTCCCGACCGATCGGCCGCCGGGCCTCGACGTCACGGGCCTCGTCCTGGCCGATTCCGCCACGGAAGAGCAGTTTGCGACCTTGTTCTCATCGCCCCTTCCCCCCGACGCCAGTCGGAAGGTCTACCGGGTGCAGCCGGGGGGGTGGTCGCTGGTGGTCCAGCCGCCATCGACCTCGCGAGGTGCTTCGAACGACCTGGAAACCACCCGGGTCGACCTGCTGGACCTGACCTGCTTGATCGCCCCGGATGGGACGGTGCGGGGGCACGGCATCCTGGAACTCGAGCCCCAGCCGGGGCCGTTCCTGACCTTGACCGCGCCCCCCGACGCGGAGGCGCCGGCCGCGGTGGTCGATGGCCGCCCCGTGCGTCCTCGGCTCGGTCCTGGAGGGCGTTGGATCATCCCGCTCGGCGACGGTCCGGCTCGCCGCGTCGAGCTGGTCTGGATCGATCCGATGCCCGCGTCCGATTCTGGCCGGGGCCGCCGCCTGAGCATCCCCCAGCCCTTGCACGAGGGGGCGACCGTGTTGACCACGATCCGGGCCGCCGAGGGTGACGCCGTCAGCGCGTCCGGGGGCGCGACGCTGCCGATCCCCGCCGCGGGGGCGCTGGTGGAACGCCTCGAGCGATCGGCCGATCGGCTCCGATCGCGGCTCAATCGCCTCGGCCCGACGGTCACCGGCGCCGACCGCGACTCGATCTCGGCCGAGGTCGCTCGTTTCCTGACGCTGCAACGTCAGGCCGAGCGCTCGGCCTATTGGGCCGCGCTGATGTTGCCCGACACCAGCGAGGTGGTCCGCCAGCAAGGCCCCCTGCGGCGGATCGTCACCACCCGGGAAGGGCTCGATCGCGCACTGATCGCCGCCGGGCTCGCCGACCTGACCGAGACGACCCCCACCTCCGCCGATCCCGGTCCCCCGACGGACTTCCTGTCACCGCTCTCTCCCGGCCTGCCCCGCCACTTCCGCTCCGAGACGGAAGCGGGCCGGGTCGTCTCGTTCGACTGGACTCCCGGCGAGACGGATTGAGCTTGGCGATCGAGATTGAGCAGGAAGATGGTTTCGCCCGGGGGCTGGGCGTCCGATCCTGGCGAGCGCCCGACTCATCCGCTGAGTCGCCAGAGGACGCCCCGCAACGGGACCGGGCCGCCGAAGACGACGCGATCGATCCGGTTTGCCGGGGCGTAGAAGACCATCAGCACGAAGTGATGCGAAAGATCTTCGGTGGCGGCGGCTTCCGCGACCGGGACATAGAGGAAGCCCTCCATGCCGTAGTCCGCGGCCTCACGCATCCCCCGGCGGGACAGCCGGTGATAATCGGTCGCGTAGGCGAGGATGGTTGCCAGGAGCGCAACCAGGATGACCATGCCCCGGAGGCTCAAGCGTCGCGATCTGTGACTGCACTCGGTCGGCCGAGCACCATGAGTCCGAGAGGTCATCCCTGCGTCTCCGCACCTCCAGGCCGCGTCCGGAATCTTGGTCGGCGGCCCGGATTCGGACAGAGATCAGATCAGTTCCGTGATCGGCGAGCCGCCGTCGACAACCTTCATCGGGCGTCCGAGGGGGGTGGTGTACTCGGTATCGACGTGGATGCCGAGGGCCGTGCACATGGTGGCGATGAGGTCCATGACGCCGACCTGGCGATCGACGACGTCGATGCCGTCGGAGTCGGTCGCGCCGACGACCTGCCCCCCCTTGATGCCGCCGCCGCCGAGGGCGACCGACCAGCTCCTCGGCCAGTGGTCGCGGCCGCCGTTCTGATTGATGCGGGGGGTGCGGCCGAACTCGCCCATCCAGACGATCAGGGTGTTCTGCAGCATGCCGAGGCGGTTCAGGTCGGCGATCAGGGCCCCCATGCCCTTGTCCAGTTCGGGCAGGCGCTGCTCGCGGAGGATGCGGAAGATGTCGTCGTGATTATCCCAGCCGCCGAGGCCGACCTCGACGAAGGTCACGCCGGCCTGGACCAGTCGGCGCGCCATGAGGCAGCCGGAGCCGAAGCCGGAGCGGCCGTAGGCGTCTCGGATCGCGTCGGGCTCGTCGGAGAGGTCGAAGGCCCGGGTGTAGGCCGAGTTCATCATCTTCATCGTCTTGCCGTACACGTCACGGTGCCCGACGGCCGCCGCGCCGCGGTTCTGGGCGATGAAGCGATCCTCGACGAGGCCGAGCATCTGGACGCGGCGGTTCAGGCGGGCGGTGTCGACCCTCGGCTTGAGGTTCTCGATCTGCCCGTTCGGGTTGCCCACCACGAACGGCGCGTGGGACATGCCGAGGAACCCGGCCGACTCTCCCGGCCGGTTGATCGAGACGAAGTGGGGCAACGGGAAATCATCCCCGAGCCGGGTGCCCAGCTCGAACGAGCAGACGGACCCGAAGCTCGGATGCACGACCGTCGGGTTCGGCTGCCAGCCGGTGTGCATCAGGTAGGTGCCGCGGTCGTGGTTCCCCTCGCTCGTGCTGAGGGACCGGATGAGGCTCAGATGCCGCATCTGCTGGGCGACGGTGGGCAGGTGCTCGCTGATCCGGATGCCGGGCACGCTGGTGTCGATCGGCCTGAACTCGCCCCCGTTGCGAGGGCTCTCGGGCTTCAGGTCCCAGGTGTCGAGCTGGCTCGGGCCGCCGCCCATCCAGAGCAGGATGCAGTGCTTCTGGTTGCGGCGCATCTCCTGAGCGTTGGCGCGGAGGGCCCCGAGGAAGCTCGCCGCCGGGACCGCCATCGAGGTGGCGGCCAGGTGCCCGAGGAAATGCCGCCGAGACATGCCTTGAGGAGTTCGCAGGCGATCGAGCATCGGTCGGTTCCTCCCCTCGTCGGGTCGGTTCGGGGCCATCGGGAGATGATCAATGGTTGAGGATGAATTCGTTGGAATTGAGCAAGGCCCAGAAGATGTCCTCCATGACGGCGTTCGGGTTGGGGCCGCTGCGGAGCATGGCCTGCGCGGCGCCGGCCTCCTTCGAGCTGGGAGGGCGGCTCAGCGCGGCCAGGTAGAGCTTCTCGACGACGAACTCGGCGGAAGCCTTCCTGCGCATGGCCTCGTCGAGCAACTCCCGCAGGAAGCTGCCCGGCTTGCTGCTGGTGGCCTCGTCGATCAGGTCGCCGTTCATCATCATGAGGGCCTGGGGGATCGTCCCCTGGAAGCTCGTCCCTTCGCTCGTCTCGTCGTTGCCGAAGGCGAAGGTGAACTGCCGGAGCCAGCGGTCGCGGCGCGCGTCGGAATTGCTGCCGCCCCCGGCCTGATGGGCGCGCGTGGCGGTCAGGAGCGACTCGAAGAGCTGCTCGGGCGTCAGGGGCTTGAGCGTCATGTGGCTGAAGTAGGTCTCGTCGCGCTCGTTCGCCCGGGTCCGGACGCTGGAGAGGTGATAGGGCTCCGAGGCGGTGATCCACCGGATCAACTGCTTGATGTCGTAGCCGGACGCCTTGAAGTCTTCGGCCAGGCGTTCCAGCAATTCGGGATGGCTCGGCGGATTGTGGTCGCCGAAGTCGTCGATCGGGTGGACGATCCCCCGGCCGAGGAAGTGGCCCCACATCCGATTCACGAAGGCCCGGGCGAACTGGTCGTTCTCGGGTTCGGTGATGAAGGAACCGAGTTCCTGGCGCCGGTCGACATCGGTTTCCTGGCTGATCTTGCGGCCATCGAGGTAGGTCGGGAAGGCGATCCGGATGGTGCCGTCGCGGCGGTCGTAGCGGGCGAAGGCGTCGGTCGGGTCGTCATAGAGTTCGTAATAGGCGGTCTCCTCGGCCCCGCTCGCAGCGGTCCGAGAGACTTCGCGGGATCGGACGCCGCGGAAGAAGGCGTTGATCCCCCAGAAGTCGGCCTGCTTCCAGTCGTTCGACGGGTGGTCGTGGCACTGGGTGCACTGGATCTGCTGGCCGAGGAAGACCCGGGTCGTGATCGAGGTCAGGGGGACCGCGTCGAAGTCGAGGTGGGCCAGGGCGAAATTCGTCGCGCCGTTCTCGGGGGTGTTCGGCCCGGAGGCGGTCACCAGCTCGCGGGCGATCTCGTTCCAGGGGTCGTTGGCGGCGAACCGGGTGCGGAGCCAGGCCCGCAGGGCGTTGCGGTTGACCTGATTGCCGGCGTCTCCCCGACCGATCAGGACCACCGACCAGAAATTGCCGAAGTTCTGGGCGTAGTCCGGATGGTCGAGCAGGTACGAGACCAGCTTCGCTCGCTTGTTGGCGTCCCTGCTCTGGAGGAAATCCGAGGTTTCCTTCAGGCTCGGGATGCGTCCCAGGATGTCGAGATAGGCCCGCCGGAGAAATTCGCCGTCGGTTGCCCGTGCAGACGGCTTGACCCCGGCATCATCCCACCCGGCCCGAATCCAGGAGTCGATGGCCTCGGTCGTGGATCGATCGAGCCGAGTCTCGTCGTCGGCGAGGGCAGGAGCCACGCAGAGCACGAACGCCGCTGCCACTCCGGACAGACAGAGGCCCGCACGGACCCTTGATCGTTCCCGTCGGCTCGTCGTCATGCGTGGCACTCCTCTCACACTCCCACGCCGAGAGTTCGGCGAGGAGGCGGTGTCAGAACCAAGGGGCGGGCGCAGTGGGGTTGCAGCAGAATGGCATGTGATGCGGTCCACGCACGATGGGTCGTACGGCCTGAAGCGGCCGAGGTCATCGTGACCGGGTGCAACCGAGACCCTCAATCAAATTGTACGCAAAGGAAAGACCCGTGTGACAGGGGTCTTCCATCCGATCGCCCGTGCAATCGCCGGGTCGGCCGACCGCGGCGGTCGGCTCCGAGGATGGGTACCGCTCGCCGACCCGGCGTCAGGCACTTTCCCGGTGATACTGCAAATCGAGCAGGCGACGATAGAGCGAGGAGGTCCGTCGCAGTTCGTCCTCGGTCCCCACGGATTCGATCCGCCCCTCGTTCATCAGGACGATCCGATCGGCGAACTGGAGCGAGCCGAGGTTGTGGGTGATCAGGAAGGTCGTGCGCCCCCGGGAGAACTCCTCGATGGCGCGGCGGATGAGGGCCTCGTCCTGGATGTCGACGGCGCTGGTGGCCTCGTCGAGGATCAGGATCGCCGGGTCCCGGAGCATCGCCCGGGCCAGGGCGATGCGCTGCCGCTGGCCGCCGGAGAGGCCGGCGCCGCGCTCGCCGATGATCGTGTCGTAACCGCCGGGCATGCCGGAAATGAACTGATGGGCGTAGGCGCGACGCGCGGCGGCCTCGATCTGCTCCCTCGTGGCGAACGGGCTGCCGTAGCCGATGTTCGCGGCGATCGAGTCCTCGAACAGGATCGTCTCCTGGATCACCATGCCGATCTGCGACCGGAGACTCTTCAAGGAAACCTCGCGCAGGTCGTGGCCGTCGATCCGGATCGCCCCGGATTCGACGTCCCAGAACCTGGGCAGGAGATTCATCAGGGTCGACTTGCCGCAGCCATTCGGGCCGACTAGGGCGATCGTCTCGCCGTGGCGGACGCTCAGGGTCAGCCCCCGGAGGACCCGGGCCCGGTCATCGTAGGAGAAGTGGACGTCATCGAACTCGATCTGCAAGCGGTGGGGCCTGATCCGAGTGGCCCCCGGCCGTTCGACGACCGTCGGCTCGCGGTCCATCAGGGCGCAGATCCGGTCGGAGGCCGCCGCGGCCCGCTGGATCTTCGAATGCACGTTCGAGAGTTTCCGCAAGGGGTCGGACACCCCGGCGAGCATGACGTAAAGGGTGAGCAATTGCTCGATCGTCATCGGCTCCGATGCCAGTTGGAGCCGGAAGAGGCCGAGGTCGAGGAACCGCGACTCGCGCAGGACGAGATAGGCCCCGGACATCAACGCGATCGAGACGGTCGTGAGCGCGAGCAGTTCCAGGACCGGGTCGCTCATCGCCTCGATCGTCGCCACCCGGACGCGCTTCTTGTAGAGCGCCTTCGATTCGAGATAGAACCGCCGCCGCTCGCGGCGTTCCATCGTGTAGGCCTTGACGAGCTTGATCCCCTGGAAGGTCTCCTGGAGGATCTTGTAGATGTTCGACATGCTCTCGAGCGACCGGCGGATCGCCCGCTTCATCAGCTTGCCGACCTTCACCGTCGTGATCGCCGAGACGGGGACCAGGACGAGCGCCAGGAGCGTGAGCCGCCAGTTGAGCCAGAGCGCCCCGCCCAGGCAGGCGATGATGCGCAAGGGCTCGCGCACGACCTTGCTCAGGAGGACCACGAGCCCCTGGCTGACCGAGTCGAGGTCGCTCGTGAACCGGGCCATCAGGTCGGCCGATCCTTGCTGATTGAAGCTGGCCAGGTCGAGCGCCAGGGTGCGGCGGAAGAAGCGCTTGCGAATGTCGAAGATCGAGAGCTGCATGATGTTCGCCACCAGGAATTCCTGGCCGAACATGAACACGCCCTTGACCGCCACCCCGACCATGACGAGCGCCAGCAGGACGGTCAGGGTCCGGAAGTTGTCCTCGGGCAACCAGCGATCGACCCAGGGGGCCGCCGCCTCGAACCGGGCTTGCCAGCCTTCGGCCCTGGCCATGTCTTTCTGCCAGGAGCGTTCTCGGCGTTCGAGCGCCGACGGCCCCCCTTCTTCCATCAGGCGAGAGGCGTGGCCGAGCTCGTCGTATCGGGCCTCGGCGAGTCGGTAGGCCCGGGTCAGCTCCGCATAGCGTTCGCGTTGCGCCTCGGGCAGGGTCGGCTTGGGGCCGACGGAGGTCGCGTGGAATTCCTCGGGGACCTCGTTGAAGTAGAGGTTCCAGGCGGCCTGATAGCCGGCCTTGATGTCGTCGACGTACGCGTCGTCCACCCCCGCCGGCCCGGCCCGGCGGACGACCTCCAGCTCGGCGAGGCGTGCGCGCACGGTCTCCGCGTCGATCTCGTAATGTTCGATCTGATCGGCGACCCAGGTCTGGACGTTCTCGCCGCCGAGCAGGATCTTCAGCAGCGGGAAGACCGCCCCCAGCTCCGTGAACCAGAGCAAGGCGACCATCATCGCGCAGCCGATCGACAACATGAACCGGCCCCGATAGGGCCAGGCAAACCGTACGAGACGGGCGAAATTCTTCATGAGTGCGCCAGACCGTCGACGTGAAACCCTCGGGCGTCCTTGCCGACCCCGACCGCATTCGATGCGCAGTTCCCCACGCGCGGTCGGGGCTGGGGTCGTGCAAGGTGTACCACCCTCCGTCGATCCTGGCAATCCGACTTGCCTCGGAATTTCCCGGCCGCGATCGCGCGGGAAGGGTCCTCACAAGGCGACCGCGATGCGTCACGCTCCCGGGGCCGAGGCGCGGCGAAAACCGCCGAAGGCCGGCAGGCTCCCGGGGGGAACCGACCGGCCTCCGGCGGTTGGTCGTGAACGGGTCTCGTCTCCGGATGCAACCTGCTCAGAGGACGAATCGGAAGGTCTTGGTGATCGTCCGCCAGAGCCACCAGCCGAGGGTGGCGGTCCCGCCGTCGATCTTGGCCATGCCCCGCTGGCCGGGGTGGAGGGCAAGCTCGGAGTTGTCGATCGGGATGATGATCTCGTAGACCGTCGTCAGCGGGCGGGCGCCCCCCGTCTCCTGGTCGGGCTGCGTGGCGATCTCGCCGCCGGCGAGGTTCGAGAGCTCCGGGGGGATCTCCTCGCGGTTGCGGCGGGCGATCTCCTCGACGTGGCTGATGATCGTCTCGTGCGACTTGCCGTAGATCTTGACCCAGGCGGTCGCCTTGGCATCCTCGGAGTCCTGCTTGATCAGGTCGATATCCGATTGGTCGATCAGCAGGTGGGCCTCGAGCTGCTTCGGGTCGCCGACCTCGCAGAAGAGGTCGCCGGGCCTCATGAACGAGCCGGTCACCTCCCGGTTGGGGATGCCCATGACCACCCCGTCCTGGCCGGCGGTCAGGACGAGCTTACCTTGCTGGTCGATCGCCACGTTGAGCTTCGGCTGCAGGTCCTGCTCGATCATGTTGACCGTTTCGAGGTGCAGAACACGGTTCAGCGGGTTGTTGCCGCTGGTCTGGTCGTAGACCCGCGCCTTGACCTCGTTGACCTGGATCTCCTCGTTCAGCTCGCTGACCTCGCGGAGCAGGTCGAGGTTGCTCAGGCGGGCGATGACGGTGCCGGGGGTGCCGTCTTCGCGAGGGCCCTCGACCGGCTGATTGTCGCGGACGTCGATCGAGACGAGCCGGCCGGGCACCTCGACGTAGATGCGGTCGGGCTTGGCGGGCGTCAGGACGAGCGTCCCCTTGATCCGCAGCGGCGTCGGGATCAGCAGGATCAGGGCGATCACGGCCGCCGCCACGGCGAAGCAAGCCGCCGCTCGGACCTTCTTCACTTTGCGCATCCTCCCGGGTTGGCGGACGAACTTGACGATCTGCCACATCGGCATGAACAGGAGCGGCACCAGGGCCCCCATCGCCAGCATTGCGCTGATGACCCGGAGCTTCGGCGGCAAGAAGTGGTAGAGGAAGAAGATGATGCTGAAGGTGATGAACCACCGGTAGAGGTACGACGCGATCGCGTACGTCACGAACAACGCGCGACGCGATCGCGGCATGTAGCTCTGGACGGGGACCTCCAGGCCGAGCACCTTCTCCTGGAACGCATAGGTGAAGAACTGGGTCGACTTGATCCGGAGGTTCGGGATCTCCAGGTAGTCGGAGGCGACGTAGTAGCCGTCGTACCGCAGCAAGGGGTTCGCGTTGAAGAGGATCGTGTTCACCGAGCAGATGAACATGGTCGAGAGCATCAGGCTGTTGAACAGGCCCGGCTGCGTGTTCCACCAGACGAAGGTGGCGAGGGCAGCGAGGAAGCACTCGACGTAGATCCCCGCCCCGGCGATCCAGATGCGTTTCCACTTGTTCGGCAGGAGCCAGCTGTCGGTCACGTCGCAGTAGAGCGCCGGCGTGAGCACGAGGAAGAGGATGCCCATCTCGTGGACTTCCGACCCGTAGTGCTTGGCCGTCAGCCCGTGGCCGAATTCGTGGATGACCTTCACGATGGCCAGGCTCAGCCAGAGCGACGGGAGCGTCCGCCAGTTGAAGAAGCTCTCAAACGTGGGCAGCTTGGTGGTGAACATGTCCCACTGGGCGAAGACGAGCGTCAACGCCGCCAGCATCATCCCGAGGCTGAAGACCACGAAGTACGACGTGAAGAGCCACCGGAAATAGGGGTACATCCACGTCAGCAACTTCTCCGGGTCGATGATCGGGATCTTGATGTAGAGGATGTTCGCGGCGGTCTGCTTGATCTTCTTCCAGCGGTTCTTCTTCTTGCGCTTGACCAGCGCCTTGGCCTGGTCGGGCGTGTCGACCAGCACGAGGCTCGCCTCGTGCAGCTGGGCGACGAACCGGAGCAGATCCTCGACGGTGATGGTCTGGGGGCGGAACTTGCGCTCGAAGGCCCGCTTGATGTCCTGGAGGGTCTTCTTGCCGTCGAGCTCCTGGAGCAGGAAGTACTCCTCGGACTTGAACCGGAAGTACTTCAGGGCGATCGGGTCCTTGATGACGTAGTGGGTCACGCCTTCGTAGGGGACCGGCTGCACGACGAGGTCGGGCCGCAGGCGGGCCGTGAGGTATTCGGCCGCCTGACCGGCGGGCACCGAAGCGGATTGGCTGGGATCTCGGAGCATCGGTGAGCGGCCCTTTGTCTCGGCAATCGCGGTTCGAGCGGGGTCCAGTGCCAATCCCCTCCCCTGCAACGTCGGCGGAGAGGGTGCTCAGGTGCCAGGGGGGCCTGGCCTTCGGTCGTCGGCCCCCCACCCGGCGAGCGGTGTCCCTCTCCCGGCGGTCGCCCGGGGAGGAACTGCCATGAACAGCTGCGACGGATGGCGTCGCCCGGCGTCGAGCGGGCGGCTTACTGCGCCAGGTTGGCTTCGGGGTTCGCCCGGCGGCCGAGCACGGGCGGGGCGGGCGTCGGATCGGGGGTCACCGGCAGCATGTCTTCCGGAGGGGCGGGGATGAGGTTCGCATCGTCGGTCAGGTAGACCGTCATGTTGGCCTTGTGGCCGACCCGCAGCTCCTTGGCGATGTTATTGATGATGTCCGCCTTGATCTCGACCTCGGCGCTGGTCTTGGCGAAGGCGAGTTCGGGGCTGATGTAGACGATCCGGCCGCGGAATCGCTTCTGGGCGATCGGGATCTGCTCCCCTTCGATCACCGGCTGGACGTCCACCACCATCCCCTTGCGGAGCTGATAGGCCATCTCCAAAGGGACGTAGCCCTGGAACCGGACGCGGTCGGTCCGGGCGACGTGGACGACCGGCTCCATCGCCTGCACGGCCTCGCCGGGGTACTTGATCTGCTGCAGGACCTCGCCGTCGAACGGCGCGAGGATCTGGTGCTCGGCGACGGCCTCCTCGGCCATCTTCAGCTCCTGGGCGGCCTGCTGGAACTTGGATTTCTCTTCCTTGAGCTTGGCGTCGGCCACCTTGAACTGGGCCTGGCGCAGCTCGTATTCTTCCTTCGAGTTGATGTCGCGGAGCCGATACGCGCGGGCGGCGTTCGTGGCGGCGACTTCCCGCTCGGCCTCGGCCATCTCGATGGCGGAGGTGTCCTTGGCGAACATCTCGGCCTTCGTCTGGGCCAGCTCGGCCATCGTCGAGTCGAGGTAGGCGACCAGGTCGCCCCGCTTGATCTCCTGGCCGATCGACTTCTCGATGTGCCGCAAGATCCCCTCTCGCCGGGCGGCCAGGGCGGCCCGCTCGATCCACTCGATGTTGCCCGGCACGACCAGGGTCTGCACCTGGCCGTTCGAGGCGATGCCCGGCTGCTGCGCCCGGGCGTGGGTCACCATCGGCGCCGAGAGGCCCGTCAGGAGGGCGGCGGTCAACGTGGTTTTCACGATCGTCTGCATCTGCATGGCTCGTGTCTCCGCTGGAAGGGGCCAAGCGTTCGATGAGGGTCGAGGAGAGAACAAATGCCGGAACGTGCCTGATCAACTCATGAACGGCCAGCGGAACAGGACCGTTTCGTGGAAGGCATTGAGGACCTTCCGGAAGACGACGTAGGCCATCCGCTCGTCGCCGCATTCGATCCGGGCCCGGACCTCGGCGCCCGATCGCAACCCGCGGTCGGTATTCTGGCTCCGGGCGATGATCTGATCACGCACCTCGTCGCTGAAGCCGACCGTGATCTTGACCACGTGATCCCCTTCGATCGTCTCCGCCCTCGACGCGATCCGGCGGACATAGCCCGGATAGCGCTTTTCGGGGTCGGTCGCCAGCACGAAGTAGGCCTTCAGGGTTTCCTCGGGAGGGGCGTCGCCCCGGGCGATCCGTTCCTTCAGCTTCTGCTCGGCGGCGAGGATCGGCGCCATGTCGTCGTCGGTGACGTTGACTTCCAGGATCCAGTCGCCGCTGGTCGAGGCGACCGAGACGAGTTCCTGGCCGATCTCGACCGGACGGCCCAGCAGGTTCTTCCGGACCTCCCAGCTCACGACCATGCCCTCGTGCGGGGCGGTCACGTTGAGCTGTTGCAGTTGTTCTCGGATGATTTCCAGTTGTTCGGTCGCGCTCTCGTAGCGGATGCGGGCCTCTTCCTGCTGGCCGGCAAGAATGGGCCGCTCGTTGTAGTCGGTCGTCTGGTTGATCCGCCGTTCGAGCGTGGCGGCCTGGGCCCCGTAGAAGGAGCGGTCGGCCTGCACCTGTTCGAGCTGCTTGAGCAGCTCCTCGCTGTAGAGGGTCACCATCGGGTCGCCAGGCTGCACGAGGTCGCCGTGCTCGACGTGAACCTCGGCCACCCGGGCGGACAGGGGTGCATACGTGTTCCGGCGTTCTTCCGGAAGGATGGAGCCTTTGCCCTCGATCGTCAGTTTCCAGGGAACAAACGCCATCACGAGCACCACGCCGGCGATGACGCCCAGAACCGCCGCGATCTTCGCCAGGGTCCGACCCCGGAGGACTCGCCAGGGAGACCCCATGACCTTGAGCAACGGCTTCAGGAAAATCCGGTGATGTTCCTGGGCGTTGTAGAGCGCCGTCGAAGCGTGCCGGGAGACGACCTCGCTCCGGGCGTGAACGTCGGTCACGATCAGCTCGTCGCCGATCTGCTCGGCCACGACGCAGCCGAAGGGGACCTTGTCGGGGACCTTGCCGTCCTTGGTCGGCTCTTCGGGGCGGTGCAGCAAGGTGATGATGACGGCCTTCGAGCCCGACTCATCGACGTAGATTTCCAGCGCGTCTCGGATGTCGGGCGGGAACCCTTCGGTGTCACCCGTGTAGACGAGGTCTTCGCCCGACTTGATCACGAGCTTGCAGAGCTTCGTCAGCTCTCGGATCAGGTTCGAGCGCTGCTCGACCACCTCCTGCCCGCTGACGGCCTCGACCATCGTCCGGCCACCGATCTTCAATGCGACGCTCAGGCGGTCGCAGCCGATCAGGCGTTTGCCGTCGTTGGCCACGGCGAAGGCGGTTTCTTGCAGGTCGAGCGAGCCGTGAATCGCGTGGGTGAAGCCTTCGAGCTGGTTCCACAGCTTCTGCTGCGACATCATCTGCCGCATCTGGCGATTCTTCAGGTACTGCGCCGCCAGGTCGCAGAGGTCGCCGACGAACCGGAGCGTGCTCTTCTGAGTGGCCGCGCGTCGGGTCGGATCCATCAGGATCTCGACCAGGCCCACCACCTGCTTGTCCACGACCAGGGGGGCGAGGATCAGGGCGAAGGCCGTCGGATTGCCCGCCCCGGGCACCCCTTCGATCGTGGCCCCCGGAGGAATGATCTGGGCCTGCGCGGCCTGGAAGATCGTGCCGAGCAGGATGTCGTGCGGCTGGGTGCGCACCCGGCCGTCGAGCAGGCCGGTCAGGTGGAACTCAACATGGTTCTGGAGCTTCAGCGTGCCCCGATTGTCGAGCATCCAGAGCGCGCCGCCCGAGGCGGCCACCGCGGCGACGGCCCGGGTCAGGAACTCCTGAGAGAATTCCTGCGGCTGGATGTCGGAATCAGCCAGATCGGCGATCTCGGCGACGAGCGTCCGGATCTGGTTCTTGGTCTGCTCGAGCAGGCCGGGATCGATCGGCTGTTGCTGCGGCTCTTGCGTCTTGGTCGTGTCTTCGGCCATTTGGCAGCCCCGAGGAGTTAGGCGTTCGCTCTCGAAGTCCGGCCGACCCGCGCTCGTGGTCTCGGTCCCAGGCGTTTCCCGACAAGGGGGGCCGTCACGCCGAAGCACTACCCGTTTTGCAAAGGGGGTAGACCCGGCTACAGCAACGGGACGCCTCCGCCTTCACCCTTCCCGGAACTTTTTTCCGGATCGTCCCGAAAATCCTGGAGCCGACTCCGAACCCCGGCCGGATCGAACCGCTCGCCGCCCTGCAAAGCCACGGATCAGGCCTCACGCAGAGGCGCAAAGACGCAGAGAAGACGGGGATGCGCGACGCATTTCCTCGCTCGCTTCTCTCTGCTCTCTGCTCTCTTTTCTCTGTTCTCTGTTCTTCGCTCTGCGTCTTTGCGCCTCTGCGTGAGGTCCGCTCAGATCTGCTTGCACCCCGGCCTCATCCGCCGGTATCCTCCGACGATCTCCCGACCTCCCCGCCTCCGAGGCCCGAGCCGATGCAACCCGAGGTCCCGCAGCCTCCCCCCCGGCGACGGTTCTCGTTGCTCGACGTGATGATTCTCGTCGCGACGATCGCCCCCGGCCTCGCGCTGGCCCGGGTGATGCAGGAAGAACTCCCGAGGAACTCCTTCCTCCGGAGCGGTCCGTTCGAATTAGTCTGGAACGCGATACGCTACGGGATCGCCCTGGCGACCCCGGTGCTCCTCACGATGACCCCGGGTCTGCTGGTCCTCAGGCTCTTCCGGCCGAGGCGTGACGGGAAACGGCTCTGGCATTCCCGAGGGGCACTGAACCTCGCGGTCCTGTCGGCCCTGATCCCCGTGGGCGGCTTCTCACTCTGGCTCGTCATGCGTCTACCCGGCAGGCCCGGTTCTATACAGATGCTCTTCCTCGTGCTGTTGCTGCCGATGCTGCTCGGCGCGGCCGCCGGTTCCATCGCCATTGGCTGCAAATTGCTCGGCCTCCGGGGCCGATCGCTCGACTGGATCGATCGCCTTGGAAGATTCTGGGGATGGCTCTGGATCGTCGTCGCCTTCACCAACTTCTGGACCTTCTTCTGGACCCTCCTGCATTGACCACGATGAATCCCTCCGGCGGCTCGAGCGATCGCCCCTGCCTCGTCACCGGCGCCACCGGCCTGCTCGGCAGCCACATTGCCGAGCGGCTCGTCGCGCGCGGAGAGCCGGTCCGTGCCCTCGTCCGATCGACCAGCGACACGAGCTTCCTCGAATCGCTCGGCGTCGAGCTGGTCGTCGGCGACCTGACCGACCCGGAATCGTGCGCCGAGTCCCTCAAGGGCACCCGGGTCGTGTATCACGCCGCCGCGAAGGTGGGCGACTGGGGGACCTGGGACGAGTTCCAGTCGGCCTGCCTGGATGCGACCGAGTCACTCGCCCGCGCGGCGATCGCCGCCGGGGTCGATCGCTTCCTGCACATCAGCTCGACCAGTGCGTATGGCCATCCCCCCCGGACCGGCAAGGCGATCACCGAGGACCACCCGCTCGGCGTCGGCCTCTGGTGGCCCTGGGATTACTACACGATCAGCAAGGTCGAGTCCGAACGCATCCTCTGGCGGCTGGCGAAGGAGGAAGGGCTTCCGCTCACCGTCATCCGGCCGAGCTGGCTCTACGGCGAGCGCGATCGGACGACGGTCGCCCGCATGATCCATCGCATGCGAGGGGCCGGCATCCCCGTGATCGGCCCCGGAGACAACCCCTTGAGCGCGATCTACGCCGGGAATGTCGCCGACGCGTCCATCCTCGCGGCCGAGGACCCCGCGTCGGTCGGCGAGGCGTACAACATCACCGACCAGGGGCCGATGACCCAGCGCGAGTTCATCCAGTACTTCGCCGAGGCCGCAGGGGCCGGTCCCCCTCGCTGGTATCGTCGGCTGCCGCACTTCTACCCCATGGTCTTTGGCGGAGCGTTGGTGATCGAAGCCTATGCTCGGCTCAGGCAATGGCCGAAGGCGCCGATCATCACCCGGTACGCGACCTGGCTGATGGCCCGGCGCATCTGGTACAGCACCGAGAAGGCTCGATCGCGGCTCGGCTGGACCCCCGTCGTCGGCAACGCGGAAAGCATTGCGCAAACGGTTCGATGGTTCCTCGATCAGGACTCCGAGCATCGCGACCCGCTGGCGGTCGCCACTCCCGATCGCTCCTGAGTCATGCGGAGACAATGGGGGCGTGAGCGTCGGCCAGGGCATGATCTGCTCCGTCGCCGGGTTCTCTCCGATCAAAGGGAAACGTGGCGTAGCGACGTGCTCCGTTCGCGTCGTAGAATAGGAGCGTCCTACTGGTTGTCGACGAGGCAAGAGTCTCCTTGGCGATGCCGATCGGAGACGGAAGGGGAACAGCGATGGGGCTCAATCCGGAGACGACCCCGGACCCGACCGATGGCATCGCCCGAGCGGACCTGGAGCGGGCCATCTCGATTTATCTCGAACGTGCCTACCCTGACGGGACGTTCCCCGAGGCGGTGCGCCGACGCCTGGTCTGGCGAGAGGCCCCTGGACCGATCCCGCTGCACGACCGTCAGATTTTTGAAGCGTCGAGTTCCGGACCCGAGGGATCGCCGATCTATGCGGTCCGCCTGGGGAATGCGAAGTATCCGCACATGAAGCTGCAGGTGCAGCCCTGGCCCTCGGAGGCCGGGTTCTTGCTCTCGGTGAACTCGCACGATCAGGTCGCCCCGCCGGATCCGGCATCTCCCGAGGCAGAAGCCTTTCGAGCCTTGCAGGCGGCCAACCAGCAGTACAAAGAACAGATCGAATCCGCCTGGGAAGCAGCAGGATTGCCCACGTTCCTCAGCTACCTGAAGCATTACATTCAGAACGAGGAAACCAAGCTCGAAGACCCCGGACCGGCGATTCCTGACGATCGGGGCTGACCCGACGACGCCAAGAGGGCCTCACGACGCCAAGAGGGCTTCGGCTCATTCTCCTCGATCCGGCGTGGCGTGGCGTGCGGTCAACGCCGGGCCGATACTCCGGTCAGTCCCGAGTCCTCCGTCCCTCAGTCGGAAGACATCGGCCCCGGGGGCTCGTCTGCCTCGTCTGAAAGGGAGGAAGGTTGTGGGTGGCGAGGCAGTTGGATCCGGAAGCGAGATCCCTTCCCCGGCGTGCTTTCAAAGGACGCAGAGCCGCCGTGCATCTCGGCGAAGGTGCGGACGAGGCTGAGCCCCAGGCCAATCCCGCGCTTTCCGAACTGGAAGTCGCCGGACGAGTGGTGCATGGTGTCGAACCCGGTGAAGAACGGCTCGAAGACCAGGTCTTGCTCGTTCGGGTCGATACCAACCCCCTCGTCGCAGACCTCGAAGGCCACGGCATCGTCTCCCGCCGGGCCGGCCCAGACCCGGATCACCCCTTGATCCGGGGTGAATTTGATGGCGTTGATGACCAGGTTGGACAGGGCGTCGGCCACCTTCCCCCGATCGATCTCGGCCACTCCCAGATCGGGGGCCAGGTCCAGCTCGATCTGTTGCTGCCGGGCATCGAGATACGGGTGGACGTCCTCGATCACCCGAGAGACCAAGGGCGCCAGCTCGACCGGCTCGGCGTCGAGCATCGGCGCCAGGCGATCGGCATGCAGCAGCTTGATCATCCGCTCGACCGTCGATGCCAGCCGGCGTCCCGCGGCGAGGATGCGCTCGACCCACCCGCTCGTCAGGTCGTCCGACTCGGCCGCGCTGCCCTGGGTGAGCTTCCAGAGCTCGGCCATGCCGAGGACGATCGTCACCGGGGTGTTCAGCTCGTGGCTCGCCACCTCGATGAAATTCGACTTCAGCCGGTTCGCCTCCTGCAAGCGGAGGTTCGCGGCGCGGAGTTCCTCGATCAATCGCTGCTTCTCGACGATCAGGTTGCGATGCTCGATCGCCTGGCGGATGACCGTGGCCAGCTCTTCCGGGTCCCAGGGCTTGGCGATGTATCGGAAGACGTGCCCCTCGTTGATGGCGTCGATCACGGCCTTCAGGTCGGCATAGCCGGTGATCAGCAGTCGGGTGGCCTCGGGTCGGATGACCCGAGCCTGGCTCAGGAACTCGACCCCGGTCATCTCCGGCATCCGCTGATCGGACATGATCACGCTGACCGGCTCTCGGCCCAGGATTTCCAGCGCCTCGGCCCCCCGGCTGGCGGTCAGGACCCGGTAATCGAGCCGGAACAGGTCGTAGAGCGAGCGGAGCACCTCCGGTTCGTCGTCGACGACCAGGAGCACCGGGCGGCTTCGTCCGGAGGCGGGGATGCGACGCTGGGTGACGGCCTCGGCCACGGCTTTCACGCCTCCTGGCCGGCGCGGTGGTCGGGGACCGCGTCGGGGGGGAATCGCTTGGTCAAGGTCACCTCGTTGCCGGCCTCGTTGTGCCGCAGTTCATCGAGCATACCACGGGAGATGAGCAAGCCGAAGCCCCCCTCACGCAATCCCATCCGCCGACGGACCTCCAGGTGGGCCAGCGGGTTGTCCCGGTCCGCGGCGTGCGGCAGCATCGCCCGATCGAACCCGGAGCCCTGGTCGCGGATGCAGATCTCGACCCGGTCCTCGAACACCCGATAACTGATTTCGACGGGCAGATCAACCTGCATGCGGTTGCCCCACTCGATGGCGTTCTGGCCGATCTCCAGCACCGCCTGCTGCAGATGCTGGACCTGTTCGATCGTCAAGGGGGTCGCCCGGTAGAGCCCGACTAGGAAATCGTTCACCTGGCGGAGGAATTTCGGGGCGCTATCCAGCTCGATCAGGATCTCCCCCCGGATCCGTTCCCGGTCGGCCATGCCCCGCCACGACCGGGCCGAGTCGATGGCCTGGTACAGGTCGCTCGGCCCGTAGGGCTTCGTCAGGTACGAGTTGGCGCCCACCCGGAATCCGAGCCTTCGGTGCGAGTCGCCGTGCAGGGCCGTCACCATGATGATCGGCAGGCTCATGGCCTCGGGGATCGATCGAATCTGCCGGCAGACCTCGAAGCCGTCGATGTCGGGCAGCATCAGGTCGAGCAGGACGAAGTCGGGCCGATCGGTCCGGACCGAATCGACCCCGGATCGACCATCGAACGCCATCCTCGGCTCGATCTGGTGAAGCCTGAGGAACGACGCCGCCATCTCGGCCTGGTCCGGGTCATCCTCGACGATCAGGGCCGTCTCCATCGTCGATAAGACTCCGCGGGAACGCCGGGACGAGGGGAATTGTTTGGTGGACTCATCCCCGAGGGTTGACACGATGGCGGCTTGAGCCGAGCACCACGGCTCCGGGCTGCCCCCCCGCCAGGCGGATCGGGACGGAAAACGGGCGTGCCCCTCCCTGAGCTGAATGCCGCTCGCGTCGAGACGACGGTGCTCATCAACGGGATCGCCCTGACGCGTCCCGGGCTCAGGAACGGGACGAAGACGCCCCCGTCCGCAATCCTCTGAAAATCCTATGCCGACAGAGCTTGCGAGTCTAGCCTGGAACGCCCGGCCGAAAGCGCCCCGATGCCTCCGGCGCGAAGCCGATCAGAGGAGGCTCCTCCGGTCTCAACTCCAGCACAACGGTCGGGGGAACGGGACTCGCCAACCGCGCCTCAGTCGCGGCGAGTCGGACGAGGTGCGCTGCCCACCGGCCCCGTGGGGGGCCGATCCGGCTCGACGGGAGGGGTCCCCTCGAACGGATCGGGGGCGGCCTCGATCGACTCGGTCGCTCCCGGCAAGGCCCCGAGCGCCGGGCCGGTGGACGGCGAGACCGTCGCCCCGGGCTGCTCGGCCCGCTCGATCCGGAGATCGTCGAAGAAGACCTCTCCGCTGGTCGCCGCCAGCCCGAGCGTCACGGTCACCTCGCCATCCTCGGGGGCCCTGCGATACAGCACGATCCGGCGCCACTCGGGCAGGGCCGAGAACTGGCGATATTGCATCAATTCCCCGCCGATCGAGTCTCGGACGATCACCCCGCCCCCGCTCCCGGGGGCCTGGAAGACGGGCATCTTCACCAGGACCGAGATCCGGAGGAACTCGTGCTGCCGCACGGCGACCGGAGGCGTCTGGATGGCCACCGTCGGCTTGTCCTGCACCGGCGGGAAGGAATCGATCGACTCCCCCTCGGCGGGCTGGATGCGCAGGCGGAGGAGCCGCTCGCTGTCCCGGGCGTTGCTGCCGGGGTCGGCCTCGATGTCGATCGCCCCTTCCAGGCCGGGGACCTCGTACCCGACGCTGGTCCATCCCTCCCGAACGTAGAGCTCGGGGTCGGCCTCCTCGAACTCGCCGCTGGGCAGGAGATTCCGCCCGAAGGGGTACGTCCGGATCGTGCTGGTCCAGAACAACTCCAGCTGGGGCAGGGTGTTGAAGCACATCAAGGGGGGGGCCGAGATCGGCGTGAGTTCGAGCTTCACCCCCGGGTCGTGAGGGAAGACCGTCGCGTCCTTCAGGTCCTTCAAGGCCCGGACGTGATGCTGCTTCATCAAGATCTGCAAGGGGCGGACGACGCGCCGGGCGTTGGCGAACGCGGTCTCGGCCTCGCCTCGCGAGAGCCCGGCCCGGGCGGCCCGGAGTTGCTCCTCCGCGATCGCCAGGAGGGTCTCGCTCCCCTCCACGTCGAAACCGTCGAGGACCAGTTGCGAGTGGGTCTCGACGATGGCCTGCCGTTGCAGCTCGGCCTGTTCGATCGCCAGCTCCGCCGCGATGGGGGCCCACGAGGTGATCGTCTGCTCCAACTGACGGATCATGTCCGTGTTGGGCGTCAGGAGGATCCAGGAGGTCGCCCCGAAGTCGGTCAGCGTGATCTCGATCCCGCCGGCCACGCGCTTCCGGTCGAGGTTCCGGATCCCCCCCAGGGTGATCTCCCAGGCGGAGACGTTCGTGTGCCCGGGGACCGTGAATCGCAATTCCTTCTGGGCAAGCTGGCCCGGGACCCACTGGGCATCCCAGTCCAGGTTGCTGACCAGGAGCAAGGTCCCTCGGCGGTCGGGTGTGGTGAAGCCGACGGCCTGGATATGGCCGATCGCCCCGACTTCATCCTTCTGCGGGGCATCGCGCCGGTTGTAATTCTCCTCGATGGGCCGGCCCGACTCGATCCCCAGCGGGGGATAGACCGGGTAGGAGTGGATCGTCCCGACGTTCCGGGCGAGGATCTCCTGGAACAGGTCGATCTCGGCATTGAGCAGTTGCAGCTCGATCAGCCGGGCGCGGCCCGAGGTCCGGGTCAACTCGGCATCGCCCCGGAAGCCGATCCCCCGGTATCCGGCCGAGATCGCCGCCGCCGTGGCGATCCGGATCTGCTCGGGCAAGATCTGCGGCCGCCCCCACGAGGGCGGCGGGTCGGACCCGTAGATGGCCCGCTGGACCTCGGGCGGGGCCGACACGGGAATCCAGGTCCAGAACAGGGCCTCGACGTTCGTCAGGCCCGTCAGGTCGCGGCGCAGGGACAGGTAATTCAGGTAGTGGATCGGGTGGGTCATCGTCCCCCAGGGAGTCCCGTGGGCACCGACCAGATCCATCCGCCCCGGGCGGCTCGTGTAGAGCGCGTGCTCGCCCGCCACGTCGCCCGTCGTCAGATTCGAAACGGCCGAGTCCGAGCCGGGTTCCTGCACCGAATCGACCGCCGCCCGCACGCGTTTCAGGGTGGCCTGGCGATCGCTCCAGAGGTCCTGGCCCCCCAGATTTTCGCCGAGATGCCAGAAGGCGACCGCCTCCCTCCGGGGATAGGAGCCGATCGCCGTCGACAGCGCGGCCGCCTCGGCCGCGCCGAGGAGCGAATCGCCGAGCATCGGCATCAGGAGCATCCCCGCATCGACGGCGCGGTTCACCTGCTCGACGGACGTCCCCGGCCGGACCGCGTACACGTCGAACCCGAAGCGCCGGAGCTCCTCGGGTGAGGCCCCGGGGGCGTCGATGATCGTCGGCATCCACGGGAAATAGGAGCGCAGCGGCTCGTCGAGCAAATCCAGGCGATTGCGATTGAACCGCAGTCGTCCCCCGGCGAGGCTCGCGTCGGCTCCCGGTGAGGAAAGGTCGGGGCCGAGTTCCGCCGCGCCATCCGGGCCCTCGGAGGCCGGCCCGGGCGGGGGCCCGGGCCGGCCTGCCATCGCCTCGGGGTCGACGGGGGCGATGCGCAGGGCATCAACCAACACCTCCGACTCTCCCGCCCCGCCGTACAGGTTCAGGACAATCCGATCGAGGTAGGCCCCTTCCATCCGGACCTTCTGGTTGGTCTTGAGCCGGAGGATGCGGGCCTGGCGTTCGACGTTCGAGGGCAGCTCGCGCAGTTCCAGGCGTCGCCAACGGCCCGACTCCTCGTACAGCGTGCCCCCCACGTTGACGTAGAACGGCTGGCCGGTTTCCGGGTCGAGGTCGCTCGGCAGGACCACCCGGCCGATGATCTGGACCCCCGGGCGGTTCGACCTGACGTAGATCGAGGCCCGCAATTCCTCGGTGATCGGCAGCTTCGGCAGCGGATAACTCGCGTAAACGCCGCTGCCGGGGCCGGCGACGAACTGGAATCGCTCGCTCGATCCCTCGAACGCCCCTTCGGCCGTCCGGTCGTGAACACGCATCTGAAGGGGGGCGTCGGCCGCCTCCTGCCGGAAGGCGACGCGATCGTCCTCGAAATCCTCGGCCAGCGTCCCGATGGTCTGGCTCGGCGGCTCCTCGATCGGCTCCGGGGGATCGACCCGCGAGGATTCCGGCGCGACCGGGGCGCGACGCTGCGTCGGGGTCGGCATCGGGGCCGCCGCCGGACGCCCGCCGGGGTCGCCTTCGATCGTCGGGGCGGGGACCGGGAGATCCGGCAATTCCAGGCTGGGAGGCTCGGGGACCTCGAACGTCTGGCCGCTCGATTCCGGGGCTCCCGCCGCGACCAGCGTCAGCAGGAGCGTCAGACGCAGCCCGAGTCGCGCGGCGGCCCCGACGATACTCGGCCGATCGCCACCGACCGGGAGTGCCTGCCGCGAATCGCTCCCGAGGGAATCGCTCATGACTCCGGGCCTCCCTGCCGTTGAAGTCGGTCGGTCTTCGCCCCGATCCCCCGATCCTCCGGGGACGGCGAGCATGGCCCAGGGACAGCCTCGGCGAAGACGCTCGGCGGCTGGTCCGGTCCGTCCTGGGGCCGGGACGCGAATTCCGCGTGATCGTTCAGGACGTGCTGGGCCTTCCGGGACGTTTCCGGAAACGTCGCGAGTCGCAACGTTACTCTCGGCCCTCCGGATCGAGAAGGCCAGTTTTTCCCGCCCACTCGGGGCCCGACCCCCACCGGGCGAGCCACTCCAGCACGACCCGGCCCACGTCCGCGATCGCCCCGGCATCGCAGGCTCCGGGCAGGTCATCGAGCGTATGCCACTGGGGGTAATCGAGATCCACCAGCGCGATCGCCGGCACGCCGATCCCGAGCAGCGGCAGGTGATCGTCCTCGACATAATGCCCCCAGTCGTCCGAGAATCGCGACGAGCCGCGCGCCCGGGCAATCTCCCAAAGTTCCTCCGTCAGCCAGGTTGCATAGTCTCGCCCGAACCCCTCCCGACAGAGGCTCATCCCTCGGCCTGCAATCATGTCGAGCACGATGGCCGCCTCATAGCATGGGCCGCCCGCCTGCTCCTGCTGGCGGGCCCGGAGCGCAAACTCGCGGGAGCCGAGGCAATACTCCCCGACCTCGTCGAACACCAGCTCCTCGGCGTCGAACATCACCAGGTCGACGCCCGGCGACCCGGGCAGCTCGTCCAGGTGCCTCGCCAGTTCCAGCAGCGCCGAGACCCCCGAGGCCCCGTCGTTCGCCCCCAGGAAGGGGCCGAGGCGGCGGGCCGGGTCTCGCTCCCGGTCTGCCCGCGGTCGGGTATCGCCGTGCGCGCCGATCACGACGCGATCGGACCGTCCCGGCCGCCACGAGCCGACGACGTTCGCCAGCCCGACCTCTCGCCCCGAGAGGGGGTGGACCCCTCGAAACTCCTGGAGCGTCACCTCGGCCCCCCGCGCCCGGAACGCCTCGGCCACGATCCCCCGCTGACGGTCCATCGCCTCCGACCCCGCCGGCCTCGGCCCCAGGTCGCAGAGTCGGATCAGGTCGGACATGGCCCGATCGCCGTCGAAGCGGTCGGCATACGCGGACGGGCTCATGGTCCGACGCGCTCCAGGACAACCCCTTTCAGGTCCATCACCCCGGCCCCGGGGACCTCGACGGCTCGGATCGTGAGCGCTTGCCGACCGGCATCGAGCGGGATCACGCCCGGCGAAAAATCGCCCCAGAGTTTCTCGAAGGCTTCCCCTCGCCAGTGCCCCTGATCGTTCGGGGAGCCGCGCGGGACCCGGTCGGGGCTGGGGATCGGTGCGGGGTCGTGCGCCTCGGCCAGCACCCCTTCGACCGCTGCCCCGCCCGCCTCGACCCGCACCCGGGCACCCAGATTGGCCTCGGGGGCGGTGTAGCGGAGCGTCACCCGGTAATCCCCCGGCCGGAGCACGTCGAGATCGAACCGGATGCGTTGATCCGTCCGAGTCCAATCGGTGAGCCAGTCGTTCGCGTAGCCGTGCGTGGCCCACCAGCGGATGCCCCCGTCGAAGGTGGCGTCGGGGCCGAGCAGGGTGACGATCGGCCGATCGGGATGGCCGACCGGCACCGGGATCGTGCCGTCCCAGCCCTCGGTCACATCGGCGAACCAGGCGTCGTAGGCGAGCGCCAGGGCCCGGGTCCGCTCGGGATCCTCGGCGGCGATGTTGCGCCGTTGGCCGGGGTCGGCGACCATGTCGTAAAGCTGCTCGGCGTTACGCTCGCGGACGTAGCGAAATCGCCGGGTCCGGACCGAACCGGGCAGCGGCGAGCCGTCCTCGGGGATCGGGCGGCATTGATTGGTGAAGAGCATCCGATCGGGCCAGTCGGGCTCGAAGCCGTCGAGCAAGGGGACGAGGCTCAGCCCGTCGAAGTCGACCCCTTCGGGCGGTTCGACCCCGCACAGTTCCAGCAGGGTCGGCATCAGGTCGATGTGGGCGGCAATCTGCCCCACGGTCGTCCCCGGTCCGAGCCGTCCGGGCCATCGGAGGAACATCGGGACGCGCGTCCCCCCCTCATGGACGCTCCCCTTCCGGCCCCGCATCCCGCCGTTGTAGCGGTCGGAGTTCGGGCCGTTGTCGGAGAAGAAGACGACAATCGTTTCCTCGGCCAGTCCCAGCGAATCGAGCGTGTGGAGGATGCGAGCGATGTTGGCATCCACCTGCTCGGTCATGGCATAGACGGAGGCGAGCTTGGGGTCGAGCCCTCGGTCCGCGTACTTCCGATAGAAGGCGTCGGGGACCTGGTCGGGACTGTGCGGGACGTTATACGGGACGTAGCAGAAGAAGGGCCGATCGCGGTTCCGGCCGATGAAGTCGATCGCCGCGTCGGTGAGGATGTCGCTGACGTACCCCTCGGGCTGGATCGGCCGGCCGTCCCGCTCCAGGAGCGGATTGAAATAATTGTTCAGATGACCGCCGCAGAATCCGAGGAATTCGTCGAACCCCTGGCCGTTGGGGTGCATCGGATAATGCCCGCCGTTGTGCCACTTGCCGAAACACCCGGTGGCATAGCCGGCGTCTCGCAGGGCCTCGGCGAGGGTGACCTCCTCGCTTCGCATCGACTCCAGGCGATGCGTGACCCAGGCGGTCCCGGTGCGCAGGTGATCCCGCCCGGTGAGCAGGCTCGCCCGGGTCGGCGCGCAGACGGGGCTGACGAAGAACCGATCGAACCGCACCCCCTGACCCGCCAGCACGTCCAGCGTGGGCGTGTCGATCGCGGGGTTCCCGTGGCAGCGGACGTCCCCCCATCCCTGGTCATCGGTGAGGATGATCAGCACGTTCGGCCGCCTCGGCGAATCGTCGGCCGTGCCCGGCCCCGCGGCCGTCAGGGCAGCCAGCGCGATGACCACCGGCAGGGCCTTGCCTCGGACGTGATCGTTCATCGAGTCGGCTCCGGGGTCAGCGATCGGCGAGGATCGACGGGTGGTCACGCATCAACTGTTCGAGGCGTTCCAGCGGCAGGCCGACCACATTCGACCAGCTCCCGGACGTTACGGAGACGATCGGGTCGTCATCCTGCACGCCATAGGCCCCGGCCTTCCCCTCCCAGTTGCCGGAGTCGAGGTGCGCGATCCGCTCGTCTTCGGTCATCTCGCGGACAAGCACCACGCTCGTCTCGACCGCGCCGATCCATTCGCGGCGATCGGCGCGGTAGAGGCAGAGGCCGGTCAGGATGGCCACCTCGCGCCCTTCCTGGGCGCGAATCATCCGATCGGCGTCCCGGCGATCGGTCGGCTTGTTGAGCAGGCGACCATCCAGCGCACAGGTCGTGTCGGCCGCGAGAACCAGACCCGACCCCCGCCGCGAGGCGACCGCGTGGGCCTTGCGCCAGGCCAGCTCGGCAACGTAAGCGGCCGGGTCGACCGGCCCCTCGGGTTCAAGCTCCTCGACCCCGGAGGGATCGACCTCGATCGAGTACCCGGCCTCGGTCAGCAGTTGCCGACGCCGGGGGGATGCGCTGGCGAGGATCAATCGCATGGCTCGGGGTCGGCTCCGGGGTTCGAGGAGTGCAAAAGGAACTGGATCAGACCTGATCCGGGATACCGAACGGTTCGCGGTACGATCGGCGCGTCAGGCTCTGGGCCTCGGAATCGTTGAGGATTTCCTCGGTCGTCGGGTCGAGCGTCAGGAACCCTCGGCCGGTCCGGGCCGTGATGTTGATGAGGTGGGCCAGGGCGGCCGAGTGGTGCCCTTCCTCGATGTCGGCGTGGGGCCGTCGGCCGGTCGCGATCGCGTCGAGGAAGTCCTCGAAGTGGGGGCGGTCGGAGAACGGTTCCGACTCGACCGGGATCTCCTCGTTCCCCTCGAACAGCCGCCATCCGGATCGGCCGATCTCGATGCGGCCCTCCGTGCCGTAGAAGATCACGCCGTTCTCGAAACCATTCTGAACGTAGGGGGACCAGTCGCGTTGCTCGAAGACGAGGATGGCCGGGGTGTCCGGGAAGGTGAAGGTGGCGAAGGCGGTATCCGGGGTCTCCCAGTGCGAGTTGACGGCCTTGAAGGCGGTGCTGGAGACGGTGCTGGGCATCCCCACCCCGAGGCCCCATCGGGCGATGTCGAGGTCGTGCACGCCGTCGTTGCCCACGTCCCCGGTCCCATAGTCCCACTGCCAGTGCCAGCTATAGTGGAACCGGTTCGGGTTGAACGGACGCTCGGGGGCGGGGCCGAGCCAGAGGTTGTAATCGACACCCTCGGGCGGCTCGCCGTCCTCGGCCTCGGGCAGGTCGGGCCGATACTGGCTGTTCCAGGCCTTGGCCTGGAGCACCGTGCCGATCCGGCCGGACCGCAAGACCTCCTCGATCACATGCCGATAATGCGGCGTGCTGCGGCTCTGCGTGCCGACCTGCACCACGCGGTCGTACTTCCGGGCGGCCTCGATCATCTTCCGGCCTTCCCAGAGCGTATGGGAGGCGGGTTTTTCCACATAAACATGCTTGCCCGCCTGGCAGGCCATGACCGTCGCCGGGGCGTGCCAGTGGTCGGGGGCGCCGATGACCAGGGCATCGACATCGGGATCGTCGAGCACCCTTCGGAAGTCGGTCACCGCCTCCGGCTCGGACCCTTGCCGCTCGGCGATGGCCGGGACCGCCTGGCCGAACAGATTGCTGTCCACGTCGACCAGGTGCGTGACCCGCGACCCCGGCAGGGCGGCGAAGCTCTGGGCGAGCCCGCCTCCCCGGCCCCGGATGCCCATGACGGCCAGGTTGACGCGATCGGAGGGGGCGGCCTTGCCCGATCGGCCCGGCAGGAGGGTCAGGCCGGCGGCGATCGCGGCCCCGGACTGTCCGAGGAAGGCGCGGCGGTTCGACTCGGTCATGGCTCGGGCTCCGTTCGTTCGGGGAGGAGAGATCAGGGGAGCATGTTCGGCTCGGCGGAGGCTCATCGGGTACTTTGGAATCGGCGTTCGTTCATGACGAGCAATCGCGTCGGTCGATCCGACGCTTCCGCATCGTAACCCGATCGGCCCTCGGGCTCCAGCGGTGCGACCGGCTTGCCCATCGGGAGCCGGCGCGACTAGCCTGGAGGGGATCGACCCTCAGACGACGCCCCGGCCCCACAACCCCGCGGCCCTTTTGCCATGCGAGACGTCCTTGTTCGACTGACCGACCTGCTCGACCTCGGCCGGGAAGCCCTGCTCTGCCAGGTGGTCGAGACCAAAGGCTCGACCCCCCAGAAGGCCGGCGCCCTGATGCTGGTCAATCCCGACGGCGGCCAGGTCGGCACGCTTGGCGGGGGATGCGTCGAGAACGAGGTGAAGCAGAAGGCCCTGCGACGCCTCGGCCAAACCGGGGCCGATCGCCATACCTTCGTGCTCGATCACGATTACGCCTGGGCCGACGGCCTGATTTGCGGCGGCAAGATGGTGATCCTGGCCGAGGCCTTCCGGGGCCCCGAGGCCGCCGCCTACTTCCGCGCCTACCGCGATCGTCTCGACGCCGGGCTCGGGCTGGTCGAGGCCGTGGCGATCGACCCCGAACGCTGCGGGGCCGAGGCGATCGGCGAGCGCTGGCTCTTCGGCCCGGAGGCGGAACTCGTCGCCGGCCTGCCGCGGCGCGATCCCCCCGCGGCCGTCGCCACCCTGGTCGAGCCGATCGACCGCCGCCCTCGGCTCGCCTCCACCCGAGGGGTGGCCATCCTGCCGGTCTTGCCCCGGATTCGCCTGGTCGTCGTCGGCGCCGGGCACGTCGGCCAGGCCGTGGCGAAGCTCGCCGCCGAGGCCGATTTCGACGTGACCGTCGTCGACGACCGGGAGCAGTATGCCAACCCCGATCGGTTCCCGATGGCCGATCAGATCGTCGTCGGCCCGATCGACGAGGTCCTCCCCGCGCTCAAGACCACGCCTCATACGTATGCCTTGATCGTCACGCGAGGGCACGGGCATGACGAGGAGGCACTCTTCCACCTGGCCCCGACCTCGGCCTCGTACGTGGGGCTGATCGGCAGCAAACGCAAGATCCGCCTGATCTTCGACGGCCTGCGAGAACAGGGGGTCGCCGAGGAGCACCTGGCCCGCGTCACCGCCCCGATCGGGGTGTCGATCGGTTCGCAAACGGTCCCGGAAATCGCCATCAGCGTGGTCGCGCAGCTCATCGCCCGGCGCAACCTGGGGCCGCAGGCGGTCGAGACGAATGCCTTCGCCCGCATCCAGGCGACCGACGCCCCCGAGGCGGTCGGCTCGTGATCGCCGCCCTGGTCCCCTCGGCCGGCCAGAGCCGCCGGATGGGCCGACCCAAGCTGACCCTCCCCCTGGCCGGGGGCGAGGTCGTGATCGCCCGGGTCGTCTCGGCCCTGCGCTCCGGTGGGGCCGATCGAGTCCTGGTGATCGCACCGCCCCGCAGTGAGCCCGGCTCGGCCGAGTTGCTCGACCAGGCGGCCCAATCCGGGGCAGAAACCCTGGAACTGCCCGCCGCCACCCCCGACATGCGCTCCACGGTCGAGGCCGGTCTCGATCTCCTGGAGCGAGGCCCCCTGCCCTCCTCCGTCTTGATCTGTCCGGGAGACAGCGTCGGCCTGACCCCTACTCTGGTCGCCAGCGTGATCGATCGGATGCGCACTGATCCCGGGGCGATCGTCGTCCCCGTTTTCGACACGAGACGGGGGCATCCGCTCGGCTTGCCCTGGCCGGTTGCAAGTGCCATCCGGGACCTGCCGCCCGATGTCGGCATCAACGCCCTCCGCGAGCGTTTCGCCGATCGCGTGGTCCTGCTCGACGTGCCCGAACCCGGGACGACCGAGGATCTCGACACGCCCGACGATTACCGCAAGTGGGAGCCCGGTTCAGGAGTCGGATGACCGATTGACTTTACTCGGGAATGCTGGGTTTCTCGATGCGATTGAGGCGATCCCGGCCCAGCCCCAGCAACTGAAAGACGAGGCCGATCCCCAGGGCGAGCCCCATCAGCAAGGCTCCGGTGACGATCGTGGTCACAAAGCCACCGCCCCATAGGGTCATCTCATCTCGCCCGGCATCAAAATTCACATCAGCCAGACCGAGGGTCGTCGAAACCAGCAGGCCGATCGAGCCGGCGATGAACTGCGGGATCGCGACGAACTGGGTCAGAGCGACCACCAACCCTCCAGAGTTCAGCGCCAGGCAGATCCGGTAGGATCGTTGGCAGATGATACCCCCGATCAGCCCCAGCAAAATCGTCCCCATCATCATCCCGAGCCGGGCGTTCCCCTCGGTCAGCAAGTTACCGAACATGACCGGGACCGGCAGGTTGACCAGGAAGACCACCACCCAGGCGGCCAGCATCGCGGGGGTTCCCCGTCGCGGTCCAGCCAGTTCGTTCTGTCGAAAACCCAAGGGGCTTTCCGGCGCCAGGTAAGGGTTCGAAGGGTCAGACAAAGGGGTCGGCTCCGCACCGGGAAACATTTGGAAAGAGAGATTCGGAGCGGTAGGAAGAACCGCCGTCATCGGATCACTCGGGTCATGATCCCTTGCCAACGGGGAGGGGTCAGCACCTGAAGCAGCACCCCCAGCCCGATCGCCAGCTTGATCAAGAGGATACCCGCCACCAGGCTGATGCAGAAGCCGGCCGGCCAGGTCGTCACCTGGCCGGGGCGTGGGGTGATCCCTGCCGCGAAGGTGACCCAAAGCGCAATCCACCCTGCGATCCCATGCAGAATGGGCACTACTTGAAACAGGGCGATCCCGGTCCCGCCCAAGAGCAGCGTCATGCCCACCTGTTCCGAAATCGCACAGAGACCCACCCCAAGCAGTCCCAGCACCACCAGGGCCGGCAGCACCCCGATCCAGGCATCACCTCCTGATTCTCGCGCCGTCACCGAGGCCGCAAGCGGCAGGTTCAGCAGGAAGACCCCCACCGCGGCAAGAAGCCGACGCCCCATTCGGGGCCGGAGGCGGTCGCCATCGCTCCGGCCACTCCTCGGGGCTTCATAGGGGTTCGAGCCGTTCAAGACGTGAGCGTCCTTTCCTGAAACCGATCTCGACCAATCGGGAGGCTCGACAGGTCGGTGCTTGCGATCGTGCCCCCGGTCATTTTCGCTCGATTCTACCGAAATCGCGCCCTGGCCCATCACCCGAAGCCACCGATGGCCCTTCTGGAACTCCTCTCACAATGTTTCAAGCCAGGCGACGAACACCCCTGCAATCCGGCGGGACTTCTGGAGCAAAGAAGGATGACTTCCCCATGATCGACGACCCCCTCAACGCCCCTCAGGCCGAGCCGATCACGGCGAAATCGCTCGGCTACCTCAATCTCGTCTTCGGCTCGCTCTTCTTGCTGGCCGTCCTCTACGAGGCCGGCGTGGTCCTGGCGATGCCCACCTTCGGTCGCCTGATGACCTGGGCGCAGAGTCAGCAGCAAGAGCAGCGTGATGCCCAGTGGTCTGCCCGCCGCGAGCAGTTTCAAGCGCGGCTGGCGGCGGCCGAATCGGACGAGGAGCGTGAGGTCATCGCGGCGGAGCAAACGGTCGTCTCGATGGGCGAGGTCAGCAATCCCGCCTGGTTCGGCTTCAGCATGAGTTTTCTTGATGATCCGACGCTTCGAACCGGAGCCACGGTGAAACTCGGGGTCATGTCGGTCTTGAACGGGCTGCTGATCGCGTCGGGCTTTGGCTTGATTCGCCTGAGGCGATGGGGCCGTTCGACCGCCCGGCTGGCGGCGCTTGCGATGGTTCCCGCCATGCTCGGATTCGCCGTGGCCTCCGTTCCACTGGCTCCCGGAATGGCCGAGCGCTGGACCGTCGAGCTGCGCGATTCCCTCTTTCCCCCCATGCCCGACGACGACGAGACGGCCGCCATCGACGCGGAGCTGGCCCAGTACGAACAGGGAATGAGCCGCCTCTTCGTGGCCGTGATGGTGGGCAGTCAGGGCCTGCTCGCCGTCTACCCCGTGATCGTACTCGTGGTTGCGTCCCGACCCGGAGTTCGGCTCGCCGTCGCGGGGCGATTGGCTCCCGAAGCACATGAGCAACGGTCGGATTCCCATCGATCCATTTCCCCCGAAGCGACCAGCACGAGGCACGAGGAACGATGAGCGGACCACGGAACACGCCCCCCGTTCGGCCTCGGCCGAAGCCATTCTCGGTCATCGGGGCCTTGAACCTCCTCTTCGGAGCGGGCCTGGTGGCGGTCGCCTGGACCATGCTCGGCGGGATGGCCTTCAACGGCATGACGGCGGAGCCGTATGAAGGCTTGGAGCGGGCCCTCATGCTGCAGGCAGAGCGATCCCACCGCGAAGCCCTGGCGACCCTGGAGGCTCGTGAAGCCTCGGCGCAGTCCGAGGCCGCCAAACAGGTCTTTCGTGAAGCCATCGAGCAGCGAGCCGCGCGTGGGCCGCAACTGCCGCCCGGCTCCGATCTGGTGATGATGGGCAGCCAGATGCAGTCGTTCGGCACCTGGTCGGTCGTCAGTTCGGCCACTTCGCTGATCGTCAATCTAATGATGATCGTCGCCGGGGCCGTGCTCCTGCAGCGGGTCGAGTGGGGGCGACGGCTCAGCCTCTGGGTCGCCGGGGTCAAACTGGCGCGGCTCCTGATCCTGCAGACGGTCTTCGTGGTCTTCGTCGTCCCCTCATTTTCGAGGAACCTGGGCGAGGCCGTGCAGGAAAGCATCGCCACGCAAGGCGGCGGCATCCCCGCCGGAATGCCCAACATGACTCAGCTTTATGCCGCCACCTACACGGTCATGGGGATCGGCATGCTGGTCCTGGGGGCGATCTATCCGATCGTGACGCTCGTGGTCCTGAACCGTCCCGGCGTGAAGGCCGCCAGCGTGCCGGCCGCCATTCGGGCCAAACAGCTCATGCACGAGGCGGGGCGAGGGCGATGAGGTGGGCACGCGAAGCCTGGCTCGGCCCTCTGGTCGGCCCCGAGTGCCGCCGGGCGATCGGCAAGGGCTGGCTCTTCCTCGCCCGGGGGGCGGCGGGCCTGCTCTCGGCCGCAATCGCCGTGTCGATCCTCTGGTGGTGGTGGATCAACTGGAATGAGGAGGCCGACCCCGACTTCTCCCCCTTCGGGGCCTTGCGGGGCGGCCTGGCGATCCTCCTCGGCCTCGCGGCGACGACTGCCCTGGTCTTCGGGCCGGCCGTCGTCGCGGGGAGCTTCAGCGGAGAACAAGAGCGGGGCTCGATGGGCCTCTTGCTCACGACCCGCGTCTCGGCTCGGGAGATCGTGGCCGGCCGTCTGGCGGGCCGGCTGGCCCAGGTCGGGTCGGTCTTGCTGGCCATGCTGCCGCCGATGCTCCTGCTCGCCTTCCTCGCGGCCATCCGCCCCGAGGTGCTCGGCGTGATGACGCTCTACGGGGCGGCCCTGGCGCTCGGGGCCTCGGGCCTGACGGCCGGGGTGGCGGTCCTCTCCCGGAGGGGGCGCGACGCCCTGCTCGGCTCCTATGCCATCGGCCTGTTCGTGATGCTCTCCCCCTTGCTGGCCGACCTGGTCTGGCCGGGGCGTTCGGCAATACTCGCCCCGCTCAATCCCTTCGGGGCCATTTCCTCGATGGTCTGGCAGGAGGAGGTCGGCCCGGCGCTCCGGACCGTGCTCTGCTGGCTGACGATGGGAGTGCTCGGCGCGGCGGTCGCGATCCTTCGCCTGAGGCCCAATAGCCTCCGGTGGCTCGACGGCGAGGCCGGGCGATCCTGGCAAGGCTGGCGCGTCGGCCGTCGGCGGGTCAGGCCGATGGGCGACCGGCCGATGCTCTGGAAGGAGATCTTCATCGAGCGGAGGAACAGCCTCGGCGGCCTCGGGAAATGGCTCGGGGTGCTGGCCGTGCTCTATCTCATTCTGGCGAGCCTGACCCTGACCGGCCTCTATCTCGATGCGTTGATCCGGCAATCGTCGATCGACACCGCGTCGGCCCGGCTCGTCTGGTTCCAGCGGGCGATCGTCGACACCGCACCCTGGTTCAGCCTCTTCTTAGCTTGGGCCGTCGGGCTCCGGGCCGCGGTGGCCATCGCCTCGGAGCGCGAGCGAGGGACCTGGGATGCCCTGCTGACCAGCCCGCTCGAAGGCCCCGAAATCGTGGCCGGAAAACTCCTCGGCAGCTTGCACGCCCTGCGATGGCTGATCCTGGCCGTCTTGATGGCCTGGTCGCTCGCAATCGTCCTCGGCGCGATGGAACCGATGGACTACGTCATCCAGCTCGCCTCGACCCTCACGGTCATGACGTTCATGGCCGCGGTCGGGGTTCGCGTCTCGCTCGGCTCAGCCAGCGCGACGACGGCCATGGCCCTGACGATCGGCGCCTGGCTGGCCGCCTGGGCGGGGCTGGCATTGGTTACGCTCCTCATCCTCGGAATCGGGGCGCTCCTCCTGTTCCTGGCCTGGTTGATCGCGGACCGCTTCGGCCTGACCACCAGCCCGACCCCCTGGTTCCCGCTCGACTTCGAGACGGCGTTCACGGTGGTCTGGCTCGGCCTCTATCTCCTCGTGACGGCCCTGGTGGTCATCGAGTCGCGGTCGCGGTTCGATCGGCTCGCCGGCCGGATCGTCCCCGGCGAGGCCTGGGTGCCCGACGATTGGGTCGAGGTCGCCCGCGTCCCCCTTTCATCGGCAACACCGGCTGCCCTCGACCAGGGACCGGCCCCCGGTCATGAGGACCTCGAAGACAGGGCCGTGGCGAACCCTCGATCCTGACCGCAGCCGGCAAACACGGACCAAGGAGACTTCCCTCCTCCGTCCGCCGGCGCTCACCGGCCCGACGGCTCGTCGGCGGCCGGGGCGGGCTTGGCGTCGGCCGCCGGGGCCTTCGCGGGGGCGAGGATCAGGGTCACGAAATCGCCCAGCGGGGGCAGCACCGGCGTGTTGGCCACGTAATTCAACGCCTGGTCGTCGGCGGTGCTGGCGATGGGCAGGTCGAGGATCGCCTCCGGGAAGTTGGCGACGGTGATCAGGTCCCCCCCGTCGGCGGCGTAGAGCGGCTCGTCCAGGCCCGGGCGGTCGATCTCCATGCTCCCGGCGAAGACCCAGTGATGCTTCAGCGATTCGCCCGTTTGTTCGTTCTGGACGAAGGTGCGGGCGTCGGCCGATCGGGGCTTGCCGTCCTCGACCCATTCCACGGTGATCGCGATCTCCGGGCCGGTCGCCGGGGCGAATTCCGGGCGATAGCGGACCGGATGGCCGGGCTCGACTCCCGTCAGGATCAGGCCAGCGTGAATCAGCCGGGGGGCGGCCGGCGTGGCGAGGATCGACTCGTGCTCCTTCGAGTGGCGCAGGCAGAGCAGGTGCTCCAGGAACCCTTCCCGGCGCACTACCTGGGCCCGGAGGATCAGGCGACGCGATTCGGGATCGAACCAGAGGGCCGGCCCCAGCGGGCGATACGATTCCGGGGCCTGGAACGAGTCTTCCTTGGGGGCATCGACGGGGAGCTGGACGGGACCGGTGAGGGCCGGGGCGGGGGCGGCGATCAGGGCGAGTCCGACGAGCCAGGGGGCGAACATGGGAGCGGTTCCTCGATCTCGGTGGTGCCGTCGGATGTCGGGGACGGATCGGATCGAACGTGATTGCACGGTGGATCCGACCGGATCCAGGCTATCGCCCCACTCGACAAATGAAAAGAGCCGCCGGGGAATGACCCCCGACGGCCCTCGTCGCGTTTGGGAAGAAAGAGGTTGGCGGGAGGGCCGGGCTGCTTCAGGTCGAGGCAGCCCGATCAGCCCGGCCCGCGGCGGGCGACGGATCGATCGATCAGAGGCCCGGAATCGGGACGGCCGGGATGCCCAGCCGTTCCTCTTCCTCCTCGAGGATGATGATCCGAGGCGTGACCATCAGCATCAGGCTGTCCGTCGTCCGGCCGATGCCGATGTTCCGGAACAGGCGGTTGATGGTCGGAATCTTCGAGAGGACCGGCGTGCCGAACTCCAGCCGCTGCTCGGTCAGCCGCTTGATGCCGCCGAGGAGGACCGTGCCGCCGTCGGGGACCGTCACCGTCGTCATGACGAAGGTGTTGGAGACGATCGGCAGCTGGAGGGTCGATTGCAGGTCGGCCGCACCGCCGCCCAGGCCGCCACCGCCAACCGCACCCGCACCGAAGGTGAAGGTCTGCACGTCGGAGAGCACCTGGAAGAACGGCGAGAGGGTCAGTCGGACGTAGCGGCGGTCGGCCGTCACGACCGGGGTCACCTGCAGGGTCACGCCGTCCTGGATCGGCGAAATCTGCGGCTGGAAGGCGACGGCACCCGCGTTGACCACCGGCGTCAGGCCGGTGACGAGGAACCGCTGCGTCTGGTCGCCGATGGTCGCCGAGGCACCGTTGAAGGTCGTGACCTTCGGGGCCTGCACCACGTTGGCCCGCGTGTTCTGCTGGACCGCCGTGAGGAACAGGTACACCTCCAGGTCGCTCAGGAAGGCGATGCCGAAGTTCGTCCCCGCGTTCAGGTTGCCGAGGTTCGAGATCAGGCTCGCCGGCGAGTAGCTGTCCTGCAGGACCGGGATTTGCAGGTCCCCGGTGAACCGCTGCGACCCGATGCCCGGCTGGGCGTTGCCCACGCCGAGAGTCAGGGGCTGACGGTTGCCCAGCGAGTGGTCCCGCTGCGGGTTGACCAGCCAGGGGGCGAGCCCCGCCGCATCGTCGTCGGCACCGGGGCCGGGCGAGACCGGGGTGGCCGCCGGGTTCGGGACGACGAAGCTGCTCTTGGGCCCGAACAGGTCGGACTGGATCGAGAAGTCGAAGTCGACGCCGATGAACTCGGCGAAGCTGTCGTTGACGGTGATGAACCGCACCTCGACCGAGACCTGGAGGTCCTGGAGCCGCCGGAGCTGCCGGAGCAGGTCGATGACCTGGTCGTGCACGTCCGACGTGTGGCGGATGATGAGGCTCAGGTTCAGGAAGAACGGCGTGATCGAGCCGATCGGCGGCTCCTCCTCGCCGAAGCCCAGCCCCGCGTCGGCACCGAAGCCGGCACCGCCCAGGCCGTAGCCGGTCCGGACCGAGCTGCCCGAGTTCGGGTCCGAGATTTCCCAGGTCCCCGGGGCGATCGAGGTGGTGATGAGCTGGATCAGGGGGTTGAAGTCGACGTCACGGTCTTCCTTCTTCTCCACCGTCCAGTTGCCCGATTCCCCCTGCGTCTCCGGGGAGTAGTTCGCCTGGTTGACGTTCAGCTGGGCGTTCGGGTCCCCCTGGTTGATCGTCTGCATCGGCGGCTTCGGGTTCCGCGGCGGGGCGACCACCAGGTCGGCCACCTGATAGACCCGGGCGAACGACCGGCTCTTGGACTGCGGCGTGGTGATGACCAGCACCCCGTCCTCGATCTTGTAGCTCAGGCCGTGCGGCTCGAGCATCAGTCGCAAGACGGTCTTGATCTTCGTGTTGGTCAGGACCAGGTTGTTGATGGGGGTCGACTCGGCCAGGGCCTCGTCCTGCAGGGCCACGTTGTCGACCGTGATGTTCATGCCGGTGTAGTTGCGGAGGAAATCCACCGCCTCGCCGATCGTGCCGTTGGGCATGTTGATCGAGATCGGCTCGTTGAGCTTCTTCTCGACCTCCAGGGTCTCCGGCTCCTTGTAGGGGACCGGGTCGGCGAACCGGTCGCGGTTCTTGGTCATCTCAAGGAAGTTCCGCGGGTAGGTGATCCCGTCCCGCAGCACGTCGCCGTCGATGACCGAGGACCGGTCCACGTCGTGCAGGGCGTTGAGCACGCCCTCTTCCTTGGCGGCCCGGATGCGCTGGTCTTCCTCGTAGTGGCGGCGGACCCGCATGACCGTGGCCATGGCCGTCGCCGAGACGTTATTCGGGTCGAGGGCGATGACCCGCTCGGCCCAGGCCTCGGCGGCGGCGTAGTCGCCGTCTTCCTGGGCGGCCATGGCCTTGTCCATCATCTCCGTGACCTGACGCTGCTTGGCAGAGTCGGCCTCGAGGATGCGGAGCTTCGTCCGCTGGGCCTCGGCGTGCGCCTCCTTGTCATTCATCTTGGCGTCGAAGGCCAGCTTGTCCTTCTTGGCCAGCTCGAGGGCGACCTCGAGGCGTCGGACCATCGTGCGGGTGACCGGGGCGGACAGGTCGGCGGCCATGACCGAGGCCTTCGTCTCCTCGAGCAGGGCGATGGCCTTGTCCGGCTCGACCTCCATCAGGCGGCGCGACTCGGCCACCTTGGTGCCCACCTCGGCGTTCATCCGCTGGGCGTTGATCGTCTCGGCGTCCATCTGGGCGTCGAGGTTGTCGACCCGACCCGTGCCGTCCTGCGGCAGCTTCATCAGCAGGTCCTCGACCCGCTGGCTGATCGAGTTGTCGAGGGCCGAGGGCATCGAGGCGATCTCGTTGAGCATCGCCCGGGCCCGGTCGAACTCCTGGCTCCGGACGGCCGCCAGGGCGGCGTCGTAAAGCTGCAGGGCCGCGGCCTGCTGGGCCAGGTCGATCTGGGCCCGAAGGTCCTCGGCCTCGGCACCGGCACCGGCGGCGACCGCCTGGTCCACGGCCTCGCGGGCGGCGGCGAAGTTGCCGCCGGCCATCAGGGCGTTGGCACGGTCCATCGCGGCCGAGACCGGGTCGGACGCCGGGGCGTCTCCCACCACGACCGCCTCGCCGGCCGGCTCGTCGAAGGTCGGCAGGGCCTCGATCGGGGCCGGGGCGGCCTCGGCGAACGGGTCGAAGCCGAGCTCATCGGCCCCTTCGACGTTCTGGACCAGCCGGACGTCCGCGTCGCTCGCGGCCGGCCCGCCCTGGACCCGGGCCAGGTCGATGTCGTGCAGGACGGCCTCGGCGCGGTCGGCGTCGAGCGTCGGGACGACGTTCAGGGTCAACGCCTTGCGGGCCTTCTGGGCCGCCTGGTCGAATTCCCCCCGCTGCAGCAGGGCCCGGGCCTCCGAGACGAGCAGGTCGTAGGTCGACTGGTCGTTCTGGCCGCCGGACGACTGGCGGGGCCGGAGGGCCCGGGCGGCGGAGGCGACCTTCTCGGGGCTATCCTCGAAGATGCCGAAGCTCAGGCCCCAGGTCTCGACCTCCATCGCGATCGCCTGGGCCCGGTCGTAGTCGCCCCGGCTGAGGGCCTCGCGGGCCTCCTCGAGCTTGACCTTCGCCGCCGCCTTCGCGGCCTTCGGGTCGTCGACGGGGCGGGTCGTGTCGGCGACGGTGGCCGCGCCCTCGGCCGGCCGGGCCTTGTCCAGCTCCTTCTGGAGCTTGTTCGGGCTCAGGTCGTCGAAGAGGCCCCACTTGACGTCCATGTCGCGGGCCTTGTCGAGCTTCGCCTGGGCGGCCTCGTAGTCGCCCGTGGCGATGTCCTCGCGGGCCGCGACCAGCAGCCAGTGGGCCATCGACTTGGAATCGGTCGCGTAGTCGCGGCCGATCGGCTCCGCCTCCTGGCCGACGCCGGGGGCCGCGGCCATGGCCGGGGCCGGGGCCGGCGAGGCCGCCGGTGCCGAGGCCGGGGCCGGCTTGGTCACGAGCGAATCCATGGCCTGGAGGTACTCGTCGAGCCGGCTGCGTTCGGACTCCGAGAGCCCGTCGCGATAATCGTGGGCGGCCTTCAGATACTGGGCCGCGGTGTCATACTTGCCCTGGTTGAACAGGTCTGCTCCCGCCCGCAGGTACTGGACCGGCGGCACCGGAGCCGGTGGACGATTGACCGGGGCGGCCGATGGCGCGCCCCCCTGATAGGCCCCTTCCGTGGCGGCCGACCAGGCCCCGATGCTCATCATCAGGATCGTGAGAGTTCTGAGCCTTCCCAACGCGACCTCCTTTCGCCGCGGGCGGAGACGACCGCCGACTTCCCTGGCGGCGGTCCTTAGCGTGGCCTCCGACGCGGGGCTTTGAAGACCGCCGAAGTCCCATGACCGGGCCGCCTCGCTCTCGAGGACGGCCCGACCGGGAAGGACCCGGCGGCTGCACCCTGCTCCGATCCGGCTGCGATGGGTCTTGCCGAGGTGTGGTACGACCGGCGATGGCCGAGACAGGGACTGACGAGCCGGTGTGCTACCGAAAAGCACCCGCCCGGTCAACCCCGACGACGCGACAACCAAGCCGCTTCTCGCCATGCCTCGCCCTCGCCTCAACCTCGACCTCCTCCCCGGACCGATCACCCACCGACGCCGGTCCCGGCTCCTCGAGGCCCTTGCCCCTCGGCGACGTTCCCTTTGTCTGCGTACCCCGCATCGACGCGACGAATGCGAACCGGGCACGCAGGTTTCGGCGGTGTTCTGACTGTAGGGATCGTGACAATCGCCCGGAATCTTCAGTTCATTCCGGAAAAATGGTCGGCCGGCCCCGAAATCGGGCCCCCCGTCGTCATCCCCGACACCCGGGCGATGCCCCCCCGGGCCACCCCTGACAGCCCAATCTGGCTCGAAACCGCGGGCCGATCCCCGCGATCTCGCGTCAAAAAGCGGGTCGATCCCCCCGAGTTCCGTGATGGCTTGCCGCCCGGTCCGGGGCCGCCCGCCCCCGGGCACGCGGCCCCGGCCTCAGGGGAGGACGGACAGGGTCGCGACGTCGCTGACGATCCCCCGACCCTCGGGAGAGGTCTCGGGGCGAGCCAGGCTCAGGGCGACCCGGGCGGATCGGCTCGCGTCGAGCAGCGAGGCCGGGATCGAGACGCGGACCGGTGATCGGCCCACGGAGTCCCGGTCGAGCTGGTGCGCGAAGTGTTCGCCTCGGGGGCCGTAGACGTTCACCCACCAGTCGGAGCCGGCGACCGGCTGCGGGCCGACCCAGCGCACCGCCACCGGGATCTCCAGGATCGTCCGCCCCAGGACCGAGGTCCGTCGCGCAGGCCCGGCCGGCGCCCCGATCCGGACGAGCTGGCCCTCGGGGATGGTGGGGGTGACCATCGCGTCCTCGACCGCCGCCAGCCACCAGAACCGATCCAGCCGCTCGACCGCCCGCCGACGGTCGTCCGACTCGGGCACCAGGCCCGAGAGCGTCGCCTGCGCCCGGTCGGGGTCGAACGACACGACCACGTCGGCCAGCCCCGGATCCCCCGCCAGGGCCGTCCGGATCAAGGCCGCGCCGGTTTCCGCGTCGAGGTCGAAGGCGGGCCGAAGGCCCACGAACGGGTCCGGGCCGAGGTCGTCGGGGTCGTCGACCCTCGTCGGGGCGGCCGCCTCGTCCGGCTCAGACCGGAAGTGCCCGCCGACTCGGGCGAATCCTGCGCCGTCGTCCGGATTCGTTCTGACCCACTCCTCGACGTTCCCGAACGTGTGTGAGAGGCCCCATGGGTTCGTTTCGTAGCCAGGATCGGTGGCGGCGACGGTCGTGTCGGTGGCCTCACCGGGTTCGGGGCCGAGGAGGTTGGCTCCCTCGGGACGCTCGGCCTCGTCCCCCCACCAGAACCGGGTCGATCGGCCGGCCCGGGCGGCCCGCTGCCACTCGTCGAGCGTCGGCAATCGGTAGGGGATGCCGGACGGGTCGCCCGTGCCCAGGGCATCGAGGTACGCTTCCGCTCGCCGGGGGGTCAGGTTCACCGCCGGCTGGTCGGGGGCGTCGAGCAGGAACTCATCGGACCGGCCGGCGTTGGGGTCGTGATCGGGCAATTGCGCCGCGACCTGGCGGTTCGTGGCCTCGCTCGTGGCCAGGAACAGGCCAGGGGATTCCGGTGTCGAGGCGATCCGGACGAACCGCCAGCCGTCCGGCCCTGGGTCGGGCAGGGACTGCGCCCCCGCGGCGATCGGGTCGAGCGCCCGGCCCCGTCGAAACGAACCCATCGGCGGGATGCGATCGGGCGAGCCGGTCGTCGGGAACTGGTCGATCGTGCCGGAAAGTGAACGGCCGAAGGGGGTTCCGCTGGCCGCGTCGACCAGTGTCGCCTCGATCCGGACCGCCTGCGGCAGGCGATTGCGGACCGCCCTGGCGGGGACCTGGACCGTGACGACCGACGCCCCCGGCCCTTCCGAAGGCCGCAAGGGGCGCCGCTCGACCCCGCCGTCGGGCAGCCTGACCTCGACCTCGTATCGGGATCGTTGCCTCGGGGCCGACTCGGACCACGCGACCGACGCCCGGATCAGGTACAGGGTCTCTCCCGGGCCCGGGTTCGAGACGAGCGAGGCCGGGCCGAGCCATCGCGTCAGCGAGGCCGAGTCCTGCGCCTCGCCCGGCCGGGCCCCCGGCCCCCCCGCGATCACCAGGGCGAGCAGGGCGGGGAACGTCATCTTTGGCGGTTGCATCGCGGCGTGACTCCTCGTCGTTGATCGGCACGCAGGCCCGGAGGCGGGCGATCGGATCGCCCGACCCCCTCGACGCCTCGCGTTGACCCCCTTCCGACATCGGGACTAGAATAACTCGCGAATGCTCGTTGGTCTCCGAGGTCGGATCGGCCCGCGCCCCATGGCCATCACCTGCCCGAATCACCAGAGCCCCGAAGGTCACCTTCTCGCCCGGCTCGGCCCGCGATTCGCGAGCACCTGGGCGATGGAAGTCGAGGGTGATGGCGTTTGATTACTTACTACAAACGGTATCGCATGGAGATCGACCTGGCGGGGATCACCCCACCCTCGTTGCCCGCGCCTTACGAATGGAAACCCTGGGACGAGTCGCTGCTGGAAGCCCACGCCCAGGTGAAGTATCTTTGCTTCCGAGACGAGATCGACGCCCATGTGTTCCCGTGCCTCAGCAACCTCCCCGGATGCCGTCGACTGATGAGGGAGATTCGACGCAAGCCGGGGTTCCTGCCCGCGGCGACCTGGCTCATCGCGGCGCCGGCCGGCTACGTGGCCACGATCCAGGGGGTGATCGACCGGGAAGGCTTCGGCGCGATCCAGAACGTCGGCGTCCTGCCCGCCTGGAGGGGCCGGGGGCTGGGGGCCCGGCTCGTCTGCCGGGCGCTGATGGGGTTCCGAGAGCAAGGGGTCCCGCGGGCGTTCCTCGAAGTCACGGCCGAGAATCGCCATGCCGTCCGGCTCTATCGCGGGCTCGGCTTTTGCCGGGTGAAGACGCTGTACAAGGCCGTCGATGGCTGATCTCGCTCCAGGGACCTTGCTGCCCCGACCGGTCTCACGTGAGGCCGATCCGCGACGCCCGATCGGACGATGGCCCACCCTCGCCATCACCGCCGTCCCGGGGCGCGATCGGGTCGCAGACGAGGACCGTGCCCCCCGCCGGTGGGCCCTTGGTCCCTGTCCTTCCCCGCCGCCTCTTGCTTCCTGTGCCTCCTTGTCCGAGGAATCGCGATGACCCCCGAGTTGCATCAGCACCAGTTCCCCAACGGACTCATCCTGCTCGCCGAGCCGATGCCGCACGTCCAGTCGGCGGCGTTCAGCATGCTGATCCCCGCGGGGGCGGCCTTCGAGCCGGCCGATCGGCCCGGCGTGGCGGCGATGCTCGGCGAGTGGGTCACCCGCGGGGCCGGCGACCGCGACAGCCGGGAACTGCTCGGCGCGCTCGATGAGCTGGGGGTCTCCCACGCCGTCGGCGCGCAGACCCTGCACGCCAGCGTCTCCGCCGCGGCGCTCGGGCGCAACCTCTTGCCCGCCCTCGACATCTTCGCCGACGTGCTCCGCCGCCCCCGCTTCGAGGACGAGGAAGTCGAATCGATCCGGGCCCTCTGCTACCAGTCGCTCCGCAGCCTGGAAGACGACCCGGGGTCGAAGACGATCACCGAACTCCGCCGGCGACACTTCGCCGATCCCTGGGGCCGATCGGCCATCGGCACGCTTGAGGGGATCACCGCCGCGACCCCCGAGGATCTGCGTGCCCACTATCGCCGGACCTACCGCCCAGACCGCGCCATCCTCGGCGTGGCGGGGGCGTTCGATTGGGACCGGCTCCGCGACGAGGTCGCCCGCCTCTTCGCCGACTGGGAGCCGGGGGCCGAGATCGAGGTCGAGGAACGCCCGGCCGGTCCCCATCGCGACCACATTTCCCAGGAAACGCAGCAGACCCAGATCGCCCTGGCCTTCCCGACCGTGGCGGTCGCCCATCCCGACTATTACCGGGCCCGGGCGGCCGCGGCGATCCTCGGCGGCTACACCTCGGCCCGGCTCTTCACCGAGGTCCGCGAGAAGCGCGGCCTCTGCTACTCGGTCTTCGCCTCGTACGAGGCCCACAAGGACCGCGCCGCGGTGATCTGCTACGCCGGGACCGCCCCGGAACGTGCCCAGCAGACGCTCGACGTCACGCTCGACGAGCTGCGACGCCTGGCGAGCGAGGGGGTCGAGGCCGAGGAGCTGGAGATGATGCGGGCGGGCCTGAAGAGCGCCCTGATCATGCAGCAGGAGTCGAGCATGAGCCGGTCCGCGTCCCTCGCGGCCGACTGGTTCCACCTGGGCCGGGTCCGCCCGCTCGACGAGGTCTCCGCCGCCCTCGACGCCCTGACCCCGGCCGACGTCAGCGCCTTTGCCGCCCGGATGGAGCTGGACGCGATGACCGTCCTCACCCTCGGGCCGGATCCGCTGACCCTGCCCTGAGCCGGCCGCGTCCGTCGTGCGCAAGAACGTTTCGAACCATCGCGGCGCGAGCCGACCCGGCTCGCGAGAGTCCCGATCGGCCGGGAAGGGTTCCCGGCCCCTTGGACATTTCCCAAAAGTCGGCAGTGGTCCCGGATCGGTGGCTTCCTGTCACTCTCTCGGAGTTTACCGTGACGTTTTACCACGAGACGCTTCCCAACGGCCTGCAAGTCATCCTGGAGCGGAACGAACTGGCCCGATCCGCGGCGGCCGGGTTCTTCGTCCGGGCCGGGAGCCGAGACGAATCGCCCGAGCTGGCCGGCGTCTCGCACTTCCTGGAGCACATGGTCTTCAAGGGGACCGCCCGCCGCGACGCCCTGGCCGTGAACCGCGACTTCGACCGGATCGGCGCCCGGCACAACGCGCAGACCTCCGAGGAAGACACGATCTACCACGTCTCCTGCCTCCCCGAGTATCTGCCCCAGGCGCTCGACGTGCTGGCCGACATCATGCGGCCGAGGCTCGACGCCGAGGACTTCGAGACCGAGAAGCAGGTCATCATCGAAGAAATCAAGATGTACGACGACAACCCGATGATGGTCGCCTACGAGGCCGCCAAGGCGGCCCACTTCGACCGTCACCCGCTCGGCAAGAGCGTCCTGGGGACGGTCGACACGATCGGGGCCCTGACCGTCGATCAGATGCGAGGCTACTTCGCCGGGCGTTACGGCCCGCCGAACGTGGTCCTGGCGGTGGCCGGGAACGTCGAGTGGCCGCACGTCCTCGACCTGGCAAGCTCGCTGTGCAGCTCCTGGGAGGGACCCCCGGCCGATCGGGCCTTGCCGCCGCACCGGGGGGTCGGCCAGCCCAGGGGACTGCTCCGCAAGGACGACCATCAGGAGACCGTCATCGCCGTGGGCGACGCCCCCGCCCTGGAGAGCCCCGATCGCTACGTCGCCTCGCTGATCGCGACGATCCTGGGCGACCACTCCGGGTCGCGGCTCTACTGGGAGCTGATCGACCCCGGCCACGCCGACGGGGCCGACCTGAGCTTCCAGGATTACCAGGGGGCCGGCGCCTATTATTCGCTGCTGAGTTGCGACCCCCCCTCGGCCCAGGAGAACCTGGAACGGGTCGCCTCGGTCTACCGGTCGTTCGCGGCCGAAGGGGCGACCGCCGAGGAACTGGATCGCGCGAAGAACAAGATCCTCTCGCGGCTCGTACTGCGATCGGAACGCCCCATGGGCCGCCTGATGCCGCTCGGCTACGACTGGACCTATCGCCGGACGTATCAGCCGATCGAGCAGGAGATCCTCTCGTATTCCGCGGTGACCTTGCAGGAGATTCGGCGCGTCCTGGACGAATTCCCGCTCCTCCCCATGACCCTCGTGGCCGTCGGGCCGAAGACGGACATCCGGCCGCCGGCCTGAGCGCATGCCTCGTGCGGTCGGTCCAACCGGGCGAAAGGAACACTCGATGCGGATTGCCAGCCTCTTGCCGTCGCTCTCGGAACTCGTCTGCGACCTCGGCCGCGGGGATTGGCTGGTCGGCGTGACGCATGAGTGCGATTACCCGCCCCCCATCGCCCGGCTGCCCCACCTGACCCGCAGCAAGATCGACCCGGCCGGCACCAGTGCCCAGATCGACGCGATGGTCGCCGAGCAGGGCGGCAGCCTGTACGAGCTGGACCGCGACCTGCTCGAATCGCTCCAGCCCGACCTGATCCTGACCCAGACCCAGTGCGACGTGTGTGCCGTCAACGAGGCGACCGTGCGGAAGGTGGCCGCGACCTTACCCAACCAGCCTCGGGTCGAGAGCGTCAATCCGACCGATCTGAGCGGCGTGTTCGAGGTCTTCCGGCGCGTCGGCCGCCTGCTCGACGCGGAGGTCGAGGCCGAGAATCTGATCGGCCGCTTCGAGTCGACGGCCCGGGAGATCGCCCGGCGGCGTGCCGGTCGGCCCCGGCCGGGGACGATCATGGTCGAGTGGACCGATCCCCCCTTCACCTCGGGCCACTGGAACCCGGAGCTGATCGAGCTGGCCGGCGGCCGAGAACTGCTCGCCCAGAACGGCGAAGCCTCAAGGCGGACGAGCTGGGACGCGATCATGGCGGCCCAGCCCGAGGTCCTCCTGATCGCCCCGTGTGGATTCGAGCTGGAACGGGTTCGGCAAGAGGTGTCACCCCTCGCCCGGCTCGACGGCTGGCGGTCGTTGCCCGCGGTCCGCCAGGGGATGGTGACGCTCGCCGACGGTTCCTCCTACTTCGCCAGGCCGGGGCCGCGGCTCGAGGCCAGCCTGCGGATTGCCGCCGCCGCCATCGACCCGGAGACCTGCTCGGACCTGGCGCCGTCCTCCGGGTGGGAACGCCTGGTCGTCGAGGTCTGACACCGCTACTCGCGCGGATGACGGCTGCCCGGGCGCCCCCCCGGAATGAGAAACGGCTCGCCCCCGTGCCTCCACCCCGAAGGGGTGATTCGCACGAGGGCGAGCCGTCGTATTTCCGCGGCAGAGGAAGGCCGAATCGGCCCCCTCTGCCGGGTATCGAGGGGCCTGGAAGCGTGCTTCGTGTCGTGTCGGGTCAGAAGCTGCCCATCATGCCGCCGTACATCATGCCGATGTCGTTGCCGCGGCTCTTCTTGTTCAGCTCGTTCGAGATCGAGAGCCGATACGACTCCCGCATGAACTGGAGCTGCTCGTCGGTGGCATCGGACGACTGGTTGTGCAGGGCGATCGTCCCGTCCGGGCGGAGCACGGCCACCACCGCGGGCAGCTCGAACGTGCTGGGCAGCCCCAGGTTCTGCACCGGCGTCTGGCCGCCCATCGTGTCGAGCACGAGCTGGCGGCTTTGCAGGTTGATCACCTTGTTCTGCGGCCGGTCCTCACCCTCGACGGCCACCTCGCGCTGGGCGGGGCGGCCGACGAACTGGCCCGGCGCGGTCGGGAAGGTCGAGACGACCAGCGAGCCGGTGTTCGTGTCCCAGGCGGCGACGTCGAAGACGACCGTGTCCTCGCTGTAGCCGCCCCGGGCGGGGTTCAGCGCGAAGATCGAGACATCGGCCGGGACGCGGACCACCGAGGTCGGGTCGCTCCAGGGGCCGCTGATCTCGCGGGCCTCGGTGTCGACCCCGGGGGCGACATCCTCCCGGTTGAAGTTGGGGTTGGCCACGACGACCCGGACGCGGTAGCGATAGGTCGTGCCGGATTCGACCGTGTAGTCGAGCCCCCGGACCATGATGATGTCTTCCTCGGTCATGTGCTCCGGCCCGGCGGCGGTGGGTCGGCCCATGCCCATCATGCCCATGCCGCCCATCATGCCGTACTCGCCGCCCATCATGCCCATGTCGGAGCGGCCGCCCATCATCATGCCGGGGCCCATCATGCCCATCATCCCCTCCTGGGTCATTTCGCCGGATCCGCTACCCATCATGCCGGGCATCATGCCCATCATGCCCATCATCCCCATCGGGACGTCGTCCTTCTCCTCCTTCTCGGCGAGCAGCTCGCGGAGCTTGTCGGGGGGGATGAGCTGGGCGTGGTGGACGCCGGCCCAGTAGCCGGCCGACAGGTAGGGCAGGAAGGAGACGATCGGGTCGAGTCGCACCGGATCGGGGGTCAGCTCGACGGTCGGGTCTTCCTCGAAGGCGACGTCGGCGACGATCTGTTCCAGGGTAGTGGGGTCGACCGTCGTCCACGACGACCAGTCGCCCGCGACCGGGTCGTACGATTGGCGGCTCAGTTCGATCCGCTTGTAGTCGGGGTGCGACTCGGGGCTCTCGACCGGGATCTTCAGGGCCTTGGCGTACCGCTCGCGGAATTGCTTGTTGTTGAGCAGCCCGACGACGGCCACCCAGCGCTGGCCGCGGACCTCGGTCTTGAAGTCGACCGGGGCGGTCGACTCCGTCGATTCCTCCTCCTCGGGGATGGGCAGGCCGGCGGCGCCGGCGATCGCGGCCTGGGATTTCTTGGTGCTCACGTTCTCCTGGCGCTGGGCCAGTTGTTCCTCTCGGACGTTCTTCTTGGCCGTGCCGCCCCCCATGCCGCCGCTGCCCATGCCGGGCATCATCCCCTCGCCCATGCCGTACATGGCGGCCATGCCGGACATGGACGATTTCTTCTCGTTCGGGTCGGGGGGGACGAGGTTCCCGGACTCGTCCCGGACGGCGAAGGGCATCCCCCCCCGGCCGGCGGTGGCGATCAGCTCGTAAGGGGCGAGCAGTTCATCGTTCACGGCGTCTCGGATCAGGCCCGCGCCCGGCTCGGCCTTGACGAAGGCCCGGGCCAGTGCGAACTGACGGACGTCGACCTTGGTCGTTTCCCGCTTGGCGACCTGGGTCCCGAAGTCCTGGAGGACCATGCCGTCCTCTTCGATCTTCGAGACGATGGCCTTTTCTTCTTGCTGGCGGTTGATGTTTTGCTGCGCCTGATTGGCGATCTCGCTGACGCGGTCGGGGGTCGTGTCGATCGTCTCCTTGCTCACGGCGAGGAAGACGAAGACCAGGCAGAGCACGGCAGTGATGGCCACGGCCACCTTGTCGGCGAACCGCAGCGCGAGCGTCTTGAGTTTGTCCACCGTCGGGTTGGCCATTGGGCATCCTCCTTCGGATTCCGATCGGACTCGGGTACGGGCGATTGGGGTCAGGTGTTCGAGGCACGGTTCCGAGGATGGCTTGCAACCCCCGCGATCGGGATGAGAGCGGGGGGCGAGCCTCGGGGCGGAGGGCGGGTGCAGGTTGTCTGACCTGCAGGCCCGGCCATTGCGGCCGTCCCGAGACGAGGGGTCGTCGGCCGCAAGCCGTCGGGGAGGGGGTCAGAAGCGCGACGGCTCGGGATCGACCGGCACGGGGGCCGGCTCGTCGGCCGGAGGGGCCGGGTCGTCCTCGGCCGCGTCCGGATCGGGGGCGTCGGCGGCCTCCGAGGGGTCGGCGGGAGTCTCCAGCACCGGGGCCTCGGGGGCCGTGGGCTCGTCCCCGATCGGCTCGGCGGGGTCGGTGTCGTCGAGGGGCATTGCCGGGTCGGCGGCCGCCGGGTCGGTGTCCGCTGGGTCGAGCGGCTGGTCGGCCGGGGCAGCGTCCTCGGCCGGGGCGTCGGTCATCGGGTCGCTGGCCACTTCCTCACCCGGGCTGAGCGATTCGGCGGGGGCCTCCGGGGCGGGCGGATAGTAGAAGCGGGCCTGGACGTAGACCTGCAGCTCGACGATGTTGTAGTAGGGGTCGAAGATGGTGACCTTCTCGGGGTCGACCTCCTCCTTGCCATCCTTCTTCTGATTCTGGCCGCCCAGATCGCGCTTCACCCGGGCGCGAGGCTGGTTCGCCGGGGTCCCCATGCCCCGGCCGCCCATCATGCCGGGCATGCCCTCC